>CAZVBY010000248.1:0-1524 GCA_964625895.1 uncultured Thiobacillus sp. | reverse complement strand
GCAGGGGTTGCCCAGAAGGTGAAAAACATTACCACCTCCATGCCCATGGCCACCGCTCCGGAAGCAATAATAAATGCCGCCAGGAGGCGGTCCAGGTCGCCGCTGAAGACTACCATTGACAGCTTGTTCTTATTGGCGTCCTTTAATTCGCCCATCTGCGATTTTAAATCGTCCAGGGTTTTTTGGATATCCATGAATTCCTCTTGTTGTATTTTAGAAGTTTAATATATATTAACAATATAAAATACATGCTGAAAATTTCAAGAAAAAAAGAAAATTTTTAAAAAAAAGATTCGTTTCGCGTTATCGTCGGATTAGCTCGATTCCATCTACGGTCATTTTCCAGGCTGCCCCCTCCCGGCGGGGCTGGGAATCAAGGCGAAAGGTGGTCGTAGCCAGGAGGACCTTCACGTCGAAGGAATCGTCTCCAATTCTGGTAACGGTTCCGCCGCTGATGGTCTTTGTAGCTCCTCCCGACACGCGTTCGTATTGCACGGTTCCATCGGAGGCGATAAGGAGGCGCATGCCGTTGCCCTGCCAGTTCCCTGCGAGCTTTTGGAGCCTGGAAGAAAATTCGGCCTTTGACGCCGAATCCCTTGTCGTGTTCTCCGCGGCAGTCAGGGCGGCAAGCTTTTTGCCGGTTTCATCTATGAAGGCCCGGAACTCCATCTTTAGCTTTCCCAGCCCCTCGCCACGCGGGCCCTCTTCCGCCGGGAATTTGGCATACCCTTCCTCAAGGCGGGCCTTTTCGGCCGCAATGGCGCCTTTCAGCTCTCCCGATGCCCGCTTGGCAAGCTCATCCAGGGACTGGAGACCGTACTTGAAGGTGGATTCCTGCGATTCGATTCCGCAGGAAGCTAATAACATAATGGAAATGACGACTACTGCATGCGGGAATGTCCTTGTTTTCATGGCGTCCTCGGTTGATATGGTTTCTCCCTGATTCCTTACGGGAACGGGAGGCGCGGAAATCTTTATCGTGTTTAAATAATACACTAATGTTTTTCCATTGTCAAAAAAAATCGCGGCCCGGCCTTTCTCTTAACAATATTTTCATATTCCGGAGCTCTGATGTTCTTGACGGACGATCTTTCTTACCGCACCGTGATATGTGCGCCGATTATTACAAAAGGATGAAATTATGACAACTGTTGCCGCCCATGATCGCAGCACCGACTCCCTGCGCTCCTGGCAGTGGAGGATTTTCTGGCTCCTCTGGACCGCCTACGCGTCCTATTACCTGTGCCGAGTCAATTTTGCGGTGGCCCAACCCATGATCCTGAGGGAATTCTCCTCCTGGACGGCCGCGCAGATAGGGTTGATCCCTTCCGTCTTCGCGATGATGTACGCCCTCGGCCAGGTTATCAACGGCACCCTCGGCGAGCGTTTCGGCGCCAGGATGCTGATGACCGTCGCAATCACCGGGGCCGCAATAACGAACATCCTGTTCTCTGTCAGCTCCTCCTTTGAGATGATGCTCCTTCTCTGGGCCGTCAACGGGTATGTTCAATCGGCGGGATGGTC
>CAZVBY010000247.1:0-1558 GCA_964625895.1 uncultured Thiobacillus sp. | reverse complement strand
TCATGGAAAATAATAACGAATAGTAGACCATGCATCACTTCCGGTCACACCCGGCTGGCTGCCACCGTCTTGCGGTTGCCAGTGAAACCCTGTGTCAATAGCTGGCGTTGTAAGCGGCGTGCGCCATCGCATCCCTTGCTTTTGGCAAATAACCGTGCAACCTCTTGGTCGAATGCGGTTTGCCGTTGCTGGCGTTGCTGGATACGCTGCTGTTGCTGCAACCATTCGTAGTAGCTGCTGCGGGACACTTCCAGCAGGCGGCACAGGGCTTTCAGGTTGAATTGCTGGCTGTGGTTCTGGATGAATGCGTACTTCACTTGATTTGCCTCGCGAAGTACGCACTGGCTTTTTTTAAGATGGCTACCTCTTCGTGTGCCACCGCGAGTTCACGGCGTAAGCGGGCAATCTCAGTTGCCTGTTCCTGTTCGCGTTGGCTAACACTTTGTTGGTGTTGCTGTTGGTTTCGCCATTGGTACAGTTGGGATTCATGTAAGCCTAACTGACGCGCCGCATCGGGGACGCCGATACGTTCCGCTAATTTCAGGGCTTTGTCACAGCAAAGCTTTGGGTTACAACCTGACCTACATCAAACTTATCCACAACCCCACCTTGAATTCCCCCTTTTCCTACCCCAGATTTGTTCCATCCGACGCATTCGCGTCCAACCCAAATCAATAGGTAGCCCACATGAGAATGGACAAACTCACCAGTAAGTTTCAACTCGCCCTGCAAGACGCGCAATCGCTCGCGTTAGGGCGTGATCACCAATTCATCGAACCCGCCCACTTAATGATCGCACTATTGGATCAGGAAGGCGGTTCTGCTCGCGGTTTACTCACCAAAGCCGATGTCAACGTCAACCAGTTGCGTTCCAAACTTGGCGAAGCTCTGGATCGCTTGCCTACCGTTTCTGGCGGTGATGCAGGTAGCGTCCACGTTTCCAACGACCTCAGCAAACTGCTGAACGTTACCGACAAAATCGCCCAGCAACGCAAAGACCAATACATTTCCTCCGAACTCTTCATCCTCGCTGGCTTGGAAGACAAAGGCACACTCGGAAATCTCTTGCGTGAAGCGGGCGCAACCAAAGGCGCGGTCGAAAAAGCCATCGAAGGGATGCGCGGCGGGCAAACCGTCAACGACCCCAACGCCGAAGACCAGCGTCAAGCCCTCGACAAATACACCATCGACCTCACCGAACGCGCCGAACAGGGCAAGATTGACCCCATCATCGGGCGTGACGAAGAAATCCGCCGTATGGTGCAAATCCTGCAACGCCGCACCAAAAACAATCCGGTGCTGATCGGCGAACCCGGCGTGGGCAAAACCGCGCTGGTCGAAGGCTTGGCACAACGCATCGTCAACGGCGAAGTTTCCGAAGGCATGAAAGGCAAACGCCTGCTCTCGCTCGACCTCGGCGCATTACTAGCGGGCAGCAAATACCGGGGCGACTTTGAAGAACGCCTCAAAGCCGTCCTCAACGACATCGCCAAAGCCGAAGGCAATATCATCCTGTTCATCGACGAATTGCACACGATGGTCGGCGCAGGCAAAGCCG
>CAZVBY010000246.1:0-1587 GCA_964625895.1 uncultured Thiobacillus sp. | reverse complement strand
CGACCTCGGAGTTGCCCATGTCGCCGTCGGACGGCATGCCGACGGCCTTGCCGTGAGCGCGCAGGCGCACGTTGGGATAGCTGGCGAACAGGCGGTCGAGCGTCGGCTTGCGCGCCGCCGCGATCGCGCTGCCGGTTTCATTCATGGCGAGGCCGTAGCCGTCGATGACGATCGTGACGACCGGTCCGGCGAGGCCGGGAAAAGCCGAGAATCTGGGCAACATGTTTCGTTCCGCGAGAAAGAGTTGGCTATGACGCGAATTTTCGCATTTTGCGGTGCGTAACGCGACGATTCGGAAAGGTGGCATTGGCAAGGCAGTGGCAAGCAGCCACGTGCGGCCATCGATCACCGTGCCCAGAAGCGGACAGCAGGCCGACACGGCCAGACATGTTTTGCCTTTTGCCTGTTCGCGGTGTATCGTTATAACAATGTTAAATATCGCTGGAGGCAACCATGCGTACCGCCATTCGCAAGATCGGAAATTCACAGGGGGTTCTCATCCCGAAGCCCATGCTGGCCGAGACCGGCCTTGACGTCGATGTCGATATCTCCGTGGAGAACGGCGCCATCGTTCTGCGCCCCATTCAGGATCGCCCGCCGCGCGCCGGCTGGGCGGACGCGGCACGCGAGATCGCCGCGCAAGGCGACGATGTCCTGGCCTGGCCGGAATTTGCCAACGCCGGGGATGCGGAACTGAAATGGTGAAGGTGAAACGCGGTGATATCTGGCTGGCCACGCTCGACCCCACCGTGGGCGCCGAAATCCAGAAGACGCGCCCCTGCGTGATCGTTTCGCCCCCCGAAATTCACGACTGGCTGCGCACCGTGCTGGTCGCCCCCATGACCACCGGCAGTCATCCGGCGCCGTTTCGCATTCCCGTCAGCTTCGGCGGCAAGAAGGGCTTGATCCTGCCCGAACAGATGCGCGCTCTCGACAAGGCGCGGCTCGTCAAGCGCATGGGCAAAGTCAATGTAGCGACCCTCTCCGCGCTTCTGGGCGTGCTACGCGACACCTTCGAAGAATAGTCATACGCGAAAGTCGGCGCCGGCGGGACGGCGCTTGCACGCATAGCCGCTGAATGAAAAAGAGCCGAGGTTCGACACCCTCGGCTCTTTTTCGGCTCTTTTGAACGATGGGGGACAAGCCCCCGCAAGTTTTACTTCCCGCCGAGCGACAGGCTCAGCATCAGCTCGTTGATGCGCTTGACGAAGCTGGCCGGGTCGTCGAGCTGGCCGCCCTCGGCGAGCATGGCCTGCTCGAACAGCACGGCCGACCAGTCATCGAATTTCTGCTCCTCATACTTGAGCCGCAGCACCACCGGATGCTTCGGGTTGATCTCGAGGATCGGCCGTGAGTTGGGCGCCTTCTGGCCGGCAGCCTTGAGGATGCGCGCGAGGTTGCCCGAGACGTCGTGCTCGTCGGCGACCAGGCAGGCCGGGCTGTCGGTCAGCCGGTGCGTGACGCGCACTTCCTTGACCCGCTCGCCGAGCGACTTGGCGATCTTGTCGGTCAGATCCTTGAACTCGCCGGCTTCCTTCTCGACCTCCTGCTTCTCGGCTTCGTCCTGCAGCTTGCCGAGGTCGAGGC
>CAZVBY010000245.1:0-1590 GCA_964625895.1 uncultured Thiobacillus sp. | reverse complement strand
GGTTGCTGTACTCGGCCAAGGTTTCGTCCCAGACGTGGCCGGTAGTCTCGCCAGGATTGAATCTGACCCTGCCCTGGAACCACAGGAACACGGCGCAACCGATGATACTCACGAGGGATATCACGATGACGTACATGCTCCAGAAACCGCTGACGAAGTCACTTGTATTCTTGAAATCCATTTTCGATTTCCCCTATTTTTTCAATTGACCAGCGCCACGCTCGCCGTCCCCGACGAGAGGCGTATCCTCGTCGAAGGGCAGGTTGGCAGCTTCCTCGAACGCCTTTTTGTGCCTGGCCGAGTAGGCCCACCAGACGATGCCGACAAACAGCGCCAGCATGACGATCGTGGTGATGGAGCGCAGGTCGTTGATGTCCATTGCTTATCGCGTCTGCTTCAGCGCGGTGCCCATGCCTTGCAGGTATGCCACGACCGCATCAAGCTCCGATTTGCCTTCAATGGCCTTGGGCGCTTCGGCGATCTCCTTGTCGGAGTACGGCACGCCGACGGTGCGCAGCGCGGACATCTTGGCGCCAATGTTCGGATCCTTCAGCGGACGATCCAGCCATGCGTAGGCAGGCATGTTCGACTCGGGCACAACGTCACGCGGATTCAGCAGGTGAATGCGGTGCCACTGGTCCGAGTAGCGACCGCCGACACGGTGAAGATCCGGACCGGTGCGCTTGGAACCCCATTGGAAGGGATGGTCGTAGACATACTCCCCGGCAACCGAGTAGTGCCCATAGCGCTCGGTCTCGGCACGGAAGGGACGAATCATCTGCGAATGGCAGTTGTAGCAGCCCTCGCGGATATAGATGTCCCGGCCAGCCAGTCGCAATGCGTCGTACGGCTTCACCAACTCGTTCGTCGGCGTGGTGGTCGACTTCTGGAAGAACAGCGGCACGATCTCGACCAAGCCCCCCCAGATCACCGCCAGGAGCGTCAGGACGATCATCCATGTGTTGCTTTTTTCAATTTGCTCATGAGTCAGCATGATTTCGTAACTCCTCCCATTAGTGAGCCTGAGCCGGCGCGAGGACCGGAGCATCGACAGCCTTGCCGCTCGCTATGGTCTTGAACATGTTGTACGCCATGATCAGCATGCCTGCCAGGAACATCAGACCGCCAACCACACGGATCGTCCAGAACGGATAGGAAGCCTTGACCGATTCAACGAAGGAATAGGTCAGGGTGCCGTCGGCGTTCGTGGCACGCCACATCAGGCCCTGCATCACGCCGGAGATCCACAACGCGGCGATATAAAGCACCGTACCCAGCGTCGCCAGCCAGAAGTGGATGTTGATCAGGCGGGTCGAGTACATCTCGGTCTTGCCGAACAGGCGCGGCAGCATGTAGTACAGGGAACCGACCGACACCATGGCCACCCAGCCCAGGGCGCCCGAATGCACGTGGCCGACCGTCCAGTCCGTGTAGTGCGACAGCGCATTCACGGTCTTGACGGACATCATGGGACCTTCGAAGGTCGACATGCCGTAGAAGGACAGGGACGTGATCAGGAACTTCAGGATGGGGTCATCCCGCAGTTTGTGCCACGCACCCGACAGCGTCATGATGCCGTTGATCATGCCG
>CAZVBY010000244.1:0-1616 GCA_964625895.1 uncultured Thiobacillus sp. | reverse complement strand
GGGCCGACGATGTTGGGGAAGCGGCTTCTGAGCGCATCGACCACGCGCGCGGCATCGTCCACGGAGAGCGTAGTCTGGGTGACGTAGGCCAGCTTGTCCGGGTCGCTCACCTGCAAGGCGGCGACATCGTCCGGCGTTTCCACCAGATACATGCCGCCCTGGCTCTGGCCCATGGTGCCTTCGACTTCGGGGTGTCCCTTGTGGCCGATCATGATGATCTCAAGCCCCTTATCGCGCATTTTGGAAACTTCGACATGCACCTTGGTTACCAGCGGACAGGTCGCGTCGAATACATTGAGGCCGCGTTTTTCAGCTTCCTGTCTGACCGCTTGGGACACGCCATGCGCGCTGAAAATGACCGTTGCGCCGGCAGGCACTTCGTCCAGTTCTTCAACGAACACTGCGCCTTTCTGCTTGAGGTCGTTGACGACATAGGCGTTGTGCACGACTTCGTGCCGCACATAAATCGGCGCGCCGTATTTTGCAAGCGCCGACTCGACGATGGCGATGGCCCGATCGACCCCGGCACAGAATCCGCGCGGGTTGGCAAGGAGGATGATAGGGGTGGGGAGCATGATTTGGTTTGCGTGGGGTTGGTTGAGTCTGTGGGTTTTACCCCACCCTAACCCTCCCCTGCAAGAGGGAGGGGATGTTATTTGGTGCGTCGTTATTTTGCGCCTCCCCCGCTAGCCGGGGGGTGGAGGCGGAAAAGGCAAAGCCAACTGCTTGGCTTTGCCCCGCCGGAACGGGGCTGACGTGCAAGCCAGCCACTGGGCGGTTGGGAGGGGGTAAAGGGCTTACAAAATCCGTTCAATTTCCACTTCAAATTCAATGGGGCACCCGGCAAGGGGATGATTGAAATCGACTTTAACACCACTGGCGTTGATTTCGAGCACATGTCCGGGCAAGGTTTGGCCGTTGGGCAGCGCGAATTCAACCAGGGTATCCGGCGCCAGTTTCATCTCGGCAGGGATATCGCCAGGCAAAAGCGTCTGGATGAGTTGCTCGTCGCGCGCGCCGAAAGCCTGCCAGGGATCGAGCAGAAAAACGTGGCGCTCACCCGGCTTCAAGCCCGTCAGCCATTGTTCCAGTGCGGGGGTCAGCGTCCCATCGCCCAGTGTCAGGGTATCGGCTTCGGCTTCGTCGAAATTGGAAATGATGTCATCGCCGCCCCTGAGGCGAATGGCGTATCGCAGGGAAACGGTGTTTCCGTATTGGACTGTTTGCGTATCCATGCAAATTCCCCGGCGCTACGCGCCATCCCCTTTATCAAGGGGGGGCGGGGGGGATTGGGGGGGCGAAGGCGTTTTGTGCCGCAAACCGTCCCAGATCAGCAGCACCGCGCCGACGGTAATGGCGGAGTCTGCCACGTTAAAGGCCGGGAATGACCAGGTTTGATAGTGGAAATAAAAGAAGTCCACCACGAACCCATGCCAGATGCGGTCAAAAATATTGCCCAGGGCGCCGCCCAGAATCAGCGCAAGACTCGTTGCCATGAGGGGCTCGTCCTGATGTTTTCTGAGCAGATACAGGATGAACAGGCTGGCGGCAATGCCAACGCCAAGAAAAAACCAGCGTTGCCAGCCGCCCGCATCGGCCAGAAAACTGAAGGCCGC
>CAZVBY010000243.1:0-1673 GCA_964625895.1 uncultured Thiobacillus sp. | reverse complement strand
AGGCAAGTAGTACTGAAATACCAAAGCCGCCTGCGGGCGGCTTTTTTATTGGCTTGGCGCCAGGGTGGTCGGTCGGCCAATGCCCATCTTATGGGGGTTTAAGAAAAATTTTCTTGTCGGGCCGGTAGGCGCTCTATACCATCCGAGCGCTAAATTTCACCTAGTCAATGACGCACACTGGAGAGGAGACACTCATGCGTAAGACCCAACTCGTGCTGGCCCTGGCCGCACTCGGCCTTGCAGGTTCGGCATTTGCCACCAATGGTTATTTTTCCCATGGCTATGGCATGAAGGCCAAGGGCATGGGGGGTGCGGCGACCGCCATGGCGAGTGATACTTTCGGTGGCGCGAATAACCCTGCGAGCATGGTCTTTGTCGGCGATCGGATCGACATGGGGCTTGAGGTTTTCAGCCCCATAAGAGAGGCCTCCAGGACAGGCAGCGCGGCTTTTGGCGGTATTTATAATGATAGCGTCGAAAGCGATTCAAACTACTTCGCTATCCCAGAGTTTGGCTACAACAAGCTCATCAGCCCTAATCTCGCTGTTGGCGTGACAGTTTACGGCAACGGCGGCATGAATACTGATTACAAGGACGACAATGGTATAGCAGGCACCAACTTCAACCCAGCAGTTTGTGGTGCGGCTGCAGCTAACCTTCTCTTTGGCTGTGGAAAGCTGGGGATGGATTACATGCAGTTAATCATTGCACCAACTGTGTCCTACAAAGTGAATTCCAATCACTCTATTGGTGTTGCACCTTTAGTGGGCTACCAAAGGCTTAAGGTTTATGGGCTGCAAGCATTTCAAGGGTTCTCCAACTCAGCCGCAAACGTATCCAACAATGGCTATGATGACGCATTCGGTGCTGGTGTCCGGGTAGGGTGGATGGGCAATATCACTCCTAATATCACGCTCGGAGCAGCCTATTCGTCAAAGGTCTATATGGGAGAGTTTGATAAGTACAGAGGTTTGCTCGCTGAACAAGGGGATCTTGACATCCCGGAGAATTACAATGTTGGCATAGCTATTCGCGCTAATCCCAAGCTAACAGTTGCCTTTGACGTTTCCAGGATCAACTATAGCGACGTCAAAGCCATCAGCAACGGCGTCACAAACAGCCTTGCCGCACCGCCTACGAATCCCCTTGGCTCGGACAACGGTTCCGGCTTCAACTGGCGGGATCAGACCAAATACAAACTGGGTTTTGAATATGCTTCTAGTGATAGCTTGACCCTGCGGGGAGGCTATAACTACGGCAAGACACCGATCCGAAATGGCATAGACGATCTGACGTTCAACATCATTGCACCAGGTGTTGTAGAGCATCATCTGACTCTCGGCGCCACTTGGACTCTGAAGAACAAAGGGGAATTGACGGTGGCTTACATGCATGCCTTCAGCAACGACGTCACCGGCGCGTCGGCTACTGCTCTTCCTTCCCTTCTTGGTACTCCCGCAACCGAAAAACTCAAGATGCACCAGAATGCTATTGGTATTGCCTACGGTTGGAAAATGTAATCCATCTGTACACGAGGTCAGAGAAGCCGGGGTCTCCCCGGCTTTTTTTGTTTAAAATGCGCGAAGTTTATTGACTGGTGGGAAACAAGATGAAACGCATCCTCGCAGCACTTGCCCTCTTGTTCTGGACGCAATGGGCGTTCGCCCTGAGCC
>CAZVBY010000242.1:0-1698 GCA_964625895.1 uncultured Thiobacillus sp. | reverse complement strand
AAAAGCGGACAATTCAAAAACTACAAAACCGGACAGTTCTAAAAATCCGCGACATCTGATATGGATGTGCCGGGAGTCTGCTTGCAAGAGCGCCGTTCCACAGAGTGCGTCAATGTACTGGGGACATTTATCCGACTTATCCGGATAATGCGCAGGCATGAAAGATGTCCCCTACTGGCGATTGTCCGGTTTTTATTTCTTCTATTTCGCCTTTGTCGGCGCGATGGCGCCATTCTGGGGGCTGTACCTCAAATCGCTGTCGTTCAACGCCTTCCAGATTGGCGTATTGATGTCGCTCTTGCAGGTGATGCGGATTTTCGCGCCCAACATCTGGGGCCATGTTGCCGACCGCAGCGGCAAGAAAGTGGCCATTGTCCAGCTTGCAGCGCTGGGCAGCGTCATCTGCTACATCGGGGTGTTTTTTGGCACCTCGTTCTGGTGGCTGTTTCTGGTGATGGCAAGCATGAGTTTTTTCTGGAGCGCCTCGCTGCCGCTGGTGGAGGCGATGACGCTTTCGCATCTCAAGGCCAACACCCATCACTACGGGCGCATCCGGTTGTGGGGGTCCATCGGTTTCATTGTCGTCGTGCTGGGACTGGGTTACTGGTTCGATTTCAGACCGGTGTCCGATCTGCTCTGGGCGGTGCTCGGATTCATGCTGGGGATTGTCCTGTTCTCGCGGCAGATTCCCGAGGCGGAAATCGAGTCGCATGACAGTGATCACCTGCCGGTGTGGCACATCGTCAAACGGCCGGAAGTGTGGTCGCTGCTTGGTGCCTGTTTCCTGATGGCGGCGGCGCACGGGCCGTATTACACCTTCTATTCAATTTACCTGGTGGATCACGGCTATGCCAAATCCACTGTCGGCTGGCTGTGGGCGCTGGGTGTGATCTGCGAAATCGGCGTGTTTTTGTGGATGCCGCGCATCACCCGGCATCTGAAACTGGAAACTATCTTGCTTGCCACCTTTGCCATTGCCGTGCTGCGTTTCCTGCTGATCGCCTGGGCGGTGGATAGTCTGCCCGCGGTGCTGTTTGCCCAGGTGCTTCATGCCGCCACTTTCGGCGCCTATCACTCCGCGGCGGTGGCGCTGATCCACCAGCATTTCAAGGGCCGGCATCAGGCTCGCGGGCAGGGGCTATACAACAGCATGGCCTTTGGCGCGGGCGGTACGCTGGGCGGCCTGTATGCCGGCGCAGCCTGGGAGGGGCTGGGCGCGGAAATCACCTTCAGTATCGCGGCCCTGTGCGCGGGGCTGGCATTTGTGCTGGTGATGTGGAAGGGAGGGGAAAATCCAGGCCGTGTGATGCCTTAAAAACCGGATGATGTCGAGAAATTTTACAGGTCATTCCCCCCCCACGCATTTTCAGGTTGTTAACTAGCTGATTACTAATGCTTCCTAACGGACATGGCGAGTTGCCGCCCCGGATCATGAAACCCTACGCGCCGTGTCCGTTCCCCCACCCCGCCCTCCCCCGCAAGCGGGAGAGGGCGACAGGGCACGCTTCGCGTGTTTCACGCTAAAAATGCCGCTTCATTGGCGCGAGTCTTGCTCTGAGTCTGAAAGTTGTCGCTTTGGTAGTGGTAGATAGTCTTTGAACTTAACCCGGATATTTCATCAGGTCGCGGGATGGTGGCGAGGTAAGTTGCGAGCAGATTTGCGTATCCCACGCCAAGCCAATGGCCGAATCTATTGGC
>CAZVBY010000241.1:0-1710 GCA_964625895.1 uncultured Thiobacillus sp. | reverse complement strand
GGAGTTTCGGCATCACTTGCTGGCATGTGGTCGAGGCTCTTCGGAATGCCAATGAAACCGGCAGGAACCATCTACTCCGGACAATGTTGAACGGGTTCTACGTTGTCCATGATCGGTTTGTCCAGCCTTCGCCGCCATTCGGTTCGGCTTCGCTCGACGTTGCAATTCGAGAGCTGCATCCGGACTTCGCAAAGGCGCTCGGGAAGGAGGAACTGCACATTGATGACATGCACGATGTCCCAAGCGAGGTCAGATTCGGGTATGCGGTTGGATTTCCAGAGAACTTGAAACGGCGGCTAGACGAGGATCGTGGTTACCGCATCTCGATGCCACAATGCACCGTACTCGCCGAGATCAACCGACAGCCGGACCGGCGATTCACTCTACACTCGCAGGTTCGTCGTGTAGCCGTGGCACATGAGCAATTCAGCGGGATGAGCGGTGGCCCGATTTTCTGGAGCGACGAGCATCAGTTTGGGATCTACGGCATCGTGTACGAAGGAGACGCAAAACCTTCGACCGAGGACACGGCGGAAATCTACGTCTTCGGCGAACTTGCTACCCCGGACACGATTCGTGGTTGGATCAAGGAAGTCCCTGCGCTCACGTTCTGATTGTTTCCCCGCGCACACGCGCTAAATCACGTTACGCGAAGTGCCCTCGGTTTCTAGCATGAGCAGCGTTTTCCATCGAAACGCTTGCCATGACAGAACTCGAACCCATCTCCATTTGCCCATCGCCTGACCGGCCTCGGCGCGCCCATCAGGAAATCGCCGACCTGTTGGCCGCTGCACTGTTGCGCCTGCGCGCGCGTCCGTCGCGCGACACCACCGAAAACAGCGAGTGCGTTCGCCTTGGCTTCCCCGGCCAACAGCGCGTGAATGCGAACCCCGATCACCACCACGGAGTTCGCCCATGACGGCACACGCACCATCCACCACCACCTCGGTCGCCGCCCAAGTCGCCGGGATTCCCCATCTCTCGATGGACGATCTCTGGAAACTGTGGGACGAGCATTTCGACGAGCGGCCCGGCCACCATCATCGCGGCTGGCTGGAGAGCCGACTGGCCTACCGGATTCAGGAGCGCGCCTTCGGCAGCTTGAAACCCTCGCTGCGCAAGAAGCTCGAGGAAGTCGGCGAAACCGGCATCCTGCCCAAGCAACTGCGCGGCGACAGCCAGCGCCTGCTGCCCGGAACCATCCTCACGCGCATCTACGACGACGTCGAGCATCGCGTGCTGGTGCGCGGCTCGAACGACTTCGAATATCAGGGGCGACGCTTCAAGAGCCTGTCCGCGATTGCGGGCCACATCACCGGCAGCCACTGGTCTGGCCCGGTGTTCTTCGGCCTCAAATCGCCCGCGTCGAAGAAGGTGACGGCATGAGTTCGCCGCGCGCCAATCCGCTGCCGCCGGTCACGGCGAAGAAGCGTTGTGCCGTCTACACCCGCAAATCCACCGACGAAGGACTGGATCAGGAATACAACAGTCTCGAAGCGCAGCGCGACGCGGGCCTCGCCTTCATCGCCAGTCAGCGACACGAAGGCTGGATCGCCGTCGGCGATGGCTACGACGACGGCGGCTACTCCGGCGGCAACATGGATCGTCCCGCCTTGCGCCGTCTGATGGTCGACATCGAGGCCGGCAAGATCGACACCGTGGTCGTCTACAAAATCGACCGCCTCACGCGCAGCCTGCCGGACTTCGCCA
>CAZVBY010000240.1:0-1737 GCA_964625895.1 uncultured Thiobacillus sp. | reverse complement strand
GTTCAATCGCCCGCGCCATGACGAGAATGGCCTGGTAGAGTTGGAGCATGGCCCATGGTTCAAAATAACTTGCCTGCAACGAGTGGCGTATGGGGAACTTGTTCGGGGTTCCCAGGGGATATTCCCCATATGGACGGGTCTGGGAAATCCTCATGTCAGTCTGCCGATGATGAAGCCGATGACGATGCCGACGATGAGGGCGATGGTCAGCCCGCGATAGGTCAACACATCTTTTGAATACCCCCGGCGTATGGCAACGAAAGCGACCAGGTAGCCCACGGCATTCAATAGCCAGACAAAACCGATCGAGAGTATTTTCACGATCAGCGGACCAATGATGGGCACAAGCGCGATCATGCCTACCAGCCAGGCAAAGGCATTGGACAGAATGCCGATCACCACCACGCCACCGGCGATGACGCTCCGGTCGACATCAAAATAAAATCCCAGCCAAACCAGCACGCCAATACCCAACCACAGGGGCAGCATGATTTTCCAATTGCGCCACCATGGCGTGACCGGGCAAGTCTCGACGGAGGGCTCCGGCAGGCTGAGGGGACGCGGTTCGGGAGGCGGAGGGCGTTCGTTCAACAATGAGCTCCTTTGGGTCGGCTTCTATGACGCATTTTGCCTTGTGTCGGATTGGTACGAAAATAGGGTACTCAGGAAATCATCGGGATGGCCATGTACCGAATCAACAAATCCAGCCTGCCGCCTGTCAAGGCGCATGGGAATGCATTGCCGGAAGATATCCGGCCCGGTCAATCAATTGAATTGTTGAAGGAACTGCATATCCTGACGCGGGATGGCAAGCTTAACCAGGACAGCCGCCGCAAGCTCAAGCAGGTCTATCACCTGTACAACTTCATCGAGCCGTTGCTCAAGGAAGTGCTGGCGCGGCAGGAGAACTTGACGATTGCCGACCATGGCGCCGGTAAATCCTATCTCGGATTCATTCTTTACGACCTGTTCTTGAAAGAGAAAGCAACAGGTCACATTTATGGCATCGAAACCCGGCAGGAACTGGTGGAAAAATCGCGTGAACTGGCGGATCGCCTTGAGTTTGAACGCATGACATTTCTCAATCTGACGGTGGAAAATTCAATACAGTCCATGGCGTTGCCAGAAGAAATTGATGTCGTGACGGCGCTTCATGCCTGCAATACGGCGACAGATGATGCCATCCGGTTTGCGCTTGCCAGGCATGTAAAACACATTGTGCTGGTGCCTTGTTGCCAGGCCGAGGTGGCAGCGGTGCTGCGCAAGCACAAGAATGAATCCTTGGGCAAAACACCATTGTCTGAAATCTGGCGGCATCCCATTCATACGCGCGAGTTCGGCAGCCACATCACCAACGTGTTGCGCTGCCTGTTGCTGGAGTCACATGGCTATCAGGTCACCGTGACGGAACTGATCGGCTGGGAACACTCGATGAAAAACGAATTGATTGTCGCCAGCCGTGCGGGTGCTCCACGAGGCAATGCCCGCGATCGCACGGCGCGGATTTTGCAAGCGT
This sequence comes from uncultured Thiobacillus sp., assembly GCA_964625895.1. GTDB lineage: Bacteria > Pseudomonadota > Gammaproteobacteria > Burkholderiales > Thiobacillaceae > UBA6918. The sequence continues at coordinate 221 of CAZVBY010000240.1, read as the reverse complement.
TGAATCTTGAAGAACTCGCGCCAAGATTTCTGTATTGATGCGGTACTAGCCCGGATATTTCACCAGGCCGGCCCGGAATTTTATGGGAAGGCGCATGAGCACAGGCTTTGCAGGCTATAGGGCGGCAAGCCACTTTGGCCCACCGGCCTTCGCGGGCAGCGCAGGAGCGTGGCCCCTCGGTACGTGGGCAGCGGAGGCGAACATGGGCTCGCGCAGGGCGC
>CAZVBY010000239.1:0-1745 GCA_964625895.1 uncultured Thiobacillus sp. | reverse complement strand
CGCCGCATTGGGGGTATTGCTGGCCGCGCCGGGAAAGCCGGAACCTGTTACGCCACCTCAGCCATTGAGCGTGAGCCTCATCGAACTGCAACCTGAAGAACCGCAAACCAGGCCGGAAATCCGGCCCGCGCCGCCGCGTCCGTTGCCGCCCAAACCAGTTGTGCAGCCCGTGCCCGAGCCGCCGGTGCTCAAGGTGGAAAAAACGGTGCAGCAAGAACCGCCGCGCGTTGTTCAGGTTCCCGAGCCACAGCCCGTCGTTGCGCCCGCTCCAGAGATCTTGCCGCCGTCCGTGCCAGCCGTGGTGGCCGAGGTTCGGAAACCGGCGCCGCCACCGCCACCGGTGATGGAGCCGCGCTTCGATGCGGATTATCTCGACAACCCCAAGCCGCCTTATCCGAGACTGTCCAGCAGGCTGGGCGAAACCGGCAAGGTGTTCCTGCGCGTGCTGGTCAAGGCGGATGGCACGGTGCGGGAACTGGAATTGCACAAGACAAGCGGATTCGAGCGTCTGGATCACTCGGCCATGAATACCGTTCAACACTGGCGCTTTGTGCCCGCACGGCAGGGCGGCAAGCCTGTCGACGGCTGGGTCATCGTCCCCATCAATTTCACATTAGGGAGTTAATCATGAGCCCCACGGATCCCCAGGTTCAACTGGGCGTTGCCCACTTTTTGTCTCAGGCCGACGGGCTGGCGAAATTTCTTTTGATTGTGCTGCTGGCCATGTCGGTCATCACCTGGTACCTCATCGCCAAGAAGTCGCTGGCCAACTGGCGCATGAAGCAAAGCGCGCGCGAATTTCTTGCCAGGTTCTGGGATGCACCCGGATTGGCCTCCGTTGCGGAGCATATCCGCAGCGCGGGTGTGCATGATCCGTTTTCGCACATGACGCATCATGGCTTGCAGGCGGCGGAGCAATACCGCAACAAAACCGGCCAGCGGTTGATCGAATCCGGCTCGGCGGATGAATTCCTTACCCGCGCACTGCGCCGCGCCATCGAGCAGGATACCGCGCGACTGGAATACGGTCACACCATGCTGGCGTCCATTGCTTCTTCCGCGCCCTTTGTCGGCCTGCTCGGCACGGTGTGGGGCATCTATCACGCGCTGGTCAACATCGGCATGAGCGGCTCCGGCAGCCTGGACCAAGTGGCAGGCCCGGTGGGCGAGGCGCTCATCATGACCGCGCTGGGCCTGGCTGTGGCGATTCCGGCGGTGCTGGCCTACAACTTCTTCAACCGCTCCAACAGAATGATTTTGTCGGAGCTGGACGGTTTCGCGCACGATCTGTTTGCTTTCATGTCCACCGGTGCAAAAGTGCAATCGCACATCACGACCGACGGCCCCATCGTGCTCAAGGTTCGGGAGGCTTGAATGGCATTCGGCGGACTCAACGCAAACGGCGCGCCCAGGGACGTGGCGGAAATCAACATGATCCCGCTCATCGACGTCATGCTGGTGCTGCTGGTCATTTTCATCATCACCGCGCCGCTGCTATCGCACGCCGTCAAGGTGGACTTGCCGCGCGCGGCCAGTCAGCCCAATGACATCAAGCCGGAAACCGTCAACCTGTCGATCAAGGCCGATGGCAGCGTGTACTGGAACGCCAAAGCAGTGCATGCGGCGGAATGGAAATCCCGCATGGATCAGGCCGCCACGCTCACGCCGCAGCCGGAAATTCATATCCGCGCCGACGGTGAGCTGGCGTATCGCCATGTCGCCCGGATCATGGCCGATGCCGCGCG
>CAZVBY010000238.1:0-1748 GCA_964625895.1 uncultured Thiobacillus sp. | reverse complement strand
CGTTCCCGGGTGATTACGCCTTCGGCGGCCGGTGTTGGAACCGGCGCTCTCCCACGTTAGGACTGAAATTCTAACATAGGCCCTCTCAGTAAAACATTTGTAACCGATAGCCCGCGGCTTTCAGTCCGCGGGTTGCGATTTCCAGTCTTAGCGGCACTTCCGAAAGCGGCTGGATGCCGGCGGCTTCGAGTTCGGGCGAAGGAAGATATTCGCTTGGCGCGAACAATTTGCGCCCGACGGGTTGGTCGTTGAGGTTGGTGAGGGTGAGTTCGAGCATGGGCCATGCCATGGCATGGCGCGCCCGGTTGGCCAGGGTGACGGACAGGGTGAGATGGCCCGAGCCACCAGTTTGCAAGTCAGAACCGAGAATGACCACCTGCCGTGTGCCGCGCGGCAGCGATACCCGGCAATCGAGCGCGTCGCAAAGGCTGGCGAGATGGGGACGCAATGCGGGATAGCGGACCGCCAGGTCATCGCGCAAGAAATAGGTCAACTGGGCCGCCAGCGCCAGCAGCAGAATCAACGCCAGCAGAGTCCACAGCCAGCCCTTGCGCCATGTCAGAGCCATGCCTGTTGGCGGTGAAGGGCGAGGGGTCCAGTCGGATGCGTCTGCGTTTGATGTCTGGCTTGTGCTGTCGAGGGTGTCATCCGGCATAAAGCGGGAACTGCCGCCTTCCGGCTCCTCCGGGTTTTCGATCACGGGTAGTGGGCCGGGGTCGTCCGCTGGAATATCCGGATCAACCAGGATGATGGATTCAAGCTTGGGTCCAAAGGGCGTGGTTTCCGCTTCGTGTTCGGCCATGCGCTGGGCGAGGCCGGGGAGCGGTGCGGCTTCAGCTAGCGGTTCATCGGATTCTTTGGTCTTCGATTCGGTTTTTGCGGTTGACGCTGGATTGTCCGTTGCATCGGTCGCCATGTCGGCGCCGGGCACGGAACGGGCGTCAGCACCAGCGAATTGTCCTTGGCTTGTGTCGGGAGACAAGGCCGTGGCTGCCGCCAGTTGAGGCGCTTCCACGCGGTCGGGTTCGCTGGAAATGGTCTGTTCGACCACCGTGTGAAAAATCTTGCCGCAGATACCGCATTGCACCCAGCCCTTGGCCGCTGCAAGGTGCTGCGGTTGCACCCGAAAGACGCTTCGGCACTGAGGGCAGCGGGCGGTCAGTTCGTGGTGGGTGTCCATGATTGACGTTTGCGGCCTGATAGCCGAACCCAGTTTTCCTCGGCGGCCGGCCTCTCGAAATCGAACCACTGCGCGTAAATCTGCATGACTTCCTCGGCCTGTTGTTCCAGGATGCCGGACAACACCAACCGGCCACCGGGTGCGGTAAGCTGGGCGAGCAAAGGCGCCAGGGCTTTCAGGGGGTTGGTCAGAATGTTGGCCACGACGACTTGAGCCGTTTTCGCTGGCGCCTGCCCGGAAGCATAAAAAGGAATTTCCACGTCATTCATTACGGCATTGGCAAGCGCTGTCTGAACCGCTTGGGCATCGATGTCCACGCCCCAGACTTCACCTGCGCCGAGTTTTTTGGCGGCGATGGCGAGAATCCCCGAGCCGCAGCCGTAGTCCAGCACGGTTTCGCCGCCTGTAATGTGCTCGTCCAGCCAGCGCAGGCACAAGCGCGTGGTGGAGTGCGATCCGGTGCCAAAGGCCAGGCCGGGATCAAGGCGGATATTCAGTGCGTTGTTGTCAGGAGTCTCATGCCAGGTCGGCACAATCCACAGGCGTGGTGAAATCGGGATAGGGTCAA
>CAZVBY010000237.1:0-1803 GCA_964625895.1 uncultured Thiobacillus sp. | reverse complement strand
TGATTTCGGCGCGCGCATCATCCGCCCCGGTCCAGCCTTCGACCTTGACCCATTTATTCTTTTCCAGATCCTTGTAGTGCTCAAAGAAGTGGGCGATCTGCGCCAGCAGCAGGGGTTGCATGTCCTCGGGTTTTTCAATGCCCTTGTACAGACCGCAAAGCTTTTCAACAGGGACGGCCAGCAGTTTGGCATCCACACCCGCTTCGTCGGTCATTTTCAACATGCCGATCGGCCGGCAGCGCACTACCACCCCGGTAATCAGCGGAATCGGTGTAATGACCAGCACGTCGACCGGATCACCGTCATCAGACAGCGTATGGGGAATGTAACCATAATTGCAGGGATAATGCATGGAAGTGGACATAAAGCGATCGACAAACATCGCCCCCGACTCCTTGTCGACCTCGTACTTGATCGGCTCACCATGAGCAGGAATTTCGATAATGACGTTGAAGTCGTCCGGCAGGTTGCGGCCGGAGCTCACGCGATCAAGACCCATGTTTGCATCCCGAATAAACAAAAAAGCAATTATACCCGCACCGACAACGCTCTAACCTGCGTGAGTTGCCCCTGTTATGCTATGGCCTGCATTGCCTTACTGTATTGAATGGATACCCAGGTGTGAAACGCTTCTACCAATATTTCTTTCGTGGTCTGATCACCGCCTTGCCGCTGGGATTGACGATCTATCTCCTGTACATCTTTCTTGATTGGTCGGAAAAAATCGCCTTTCACCTCCTGCAACCGTTCATTGGCGAGATTTACCGTCCAGGCATGGGGCTGCTGCTTGGCATGGTCAGCATTTTCCTGCTGGGGGTGCTGGTTTCGCAGCCCTTTATTTCCAGACTGTTTTCCCTGATCGAACTGCCTTTCACCAACCTGCCTGTCGTAAAGAGCATTTATTCCTCACTGAAAAGTTTCGCCGATTATTTCTCGCCGGAAGCGGACAAACCAGCCCAGCAAGTCGTGGCCTTGCGCATTCCAGGGCAGGCGCTGGAACTTGTTGGTCTGGTCACCCGTCAAGATCTGGTAAGTCTGCCAGCCGGATTTACGCAAGGCGACCGCATAGCGGTCTACCTGCCCATGGGCTACATGATTGGCGGTTACACCGTTTTCGTCCCCCGCGAGTGGGCCACACCCATCAACATGCCAATGGAGGAGGCGATGCGCGCCTCATTGTTTGCCTGGATGGCGCCATCCGATAAATCCACATAAACCCCACTCAAAATACGCAAAACGGCCCGGCTGGCTAAAAAATAACGACGTACTGGATACCCGGTTTTTTCCGGATTTGCGCAAGTTGCCGGCTCTGCCCACACCCTGCTGTGCTGATGGATCGCGGCGCAGCAAAACTGCCAGTCAGGACGGATATTGCCGGAGTCAGGCTGGATGTGGCCCCCTCCGACATCATTGAACCTAGAAACCGCAGTTGGACACATTCGAGTGTGCGGTTTTCTGGTCGTCCGGCAAGGCGCGATGAGGCGCATGGCCGCTCCCTGCAACGAAGAGCAACGCAGTTCGGATGGCCAGAAAACCGTGCAATCGAGTGCGTAGCGCGTTCACCCAAAGGGTGACGGCGATCGAAGACAGGAAATCCAACATCCATGCGGGATTCGTTACAGCAAAGAGCGGTCAACTGCGATTTTTAGCGTGAAACACGCGAAGCGTGACCCTGTCCCCCTCTCCCGCTTGCGGGGGAGGGCGGGGCGGGGGAACGGACACGGCGCGTAGGGGTTTCATGATCCGGGGGCAATTCGCCATGTCCGTTAGGTTGAATGCAATGTCCCACCCTATGAAACGCGT
>CAZVBY010000236.1:0-1805 GCA_964625895.1 uncultured Thiobacillus sp. | reverse complement strand
GGTCAGACTCTCGTCGGCACGCGATGGCTCAGGGATCCCAGATGGGTGGTTGTGGGCGAAGATCACTGCCGCCGCGTTGAGGGCGAGCGCCTTCTTCACGACCTCCCTGGGATAGACGCTGGTCTGCGTAAGCGTGCCGCGGAACAGCTCCTCGGCCATGATCAAGCGGTTTTGCGCGTCCAGCCACAAGCTCCAGAACGCCTCGTGTTCGAGATGTCCGATCCTTGAGCATATGGTTCATCCGACTTTCGTGTGGGCCACGGCAGCCGGATATAGGTTGAGTCCACCGCAATGGAAATAGACGGCGATCTTGAAATGGTTTGGATTGCGATAGCCACAGGCGCGCTTCTGCACAGTGGCAATCTTCGAATTCAAACCCTCAGCAACTGCATTGGTGATGCGATGCCTGAAATAGGTCAGAACATTGGGCAGGTGGCGGGCGATCAACTTGGCGACATCGATCATCGGCGCCAAGCGGCTGTGCGTTGCCCAGAAATACCAGCGTTTCCAGAACTTCGCCGCCCAGGCTTCGGAAGTGTAGCTCCACAGATCCCGCAGCGCTTCCTTGAGCGCCCACGCCCGACCGGTCTTGAGCTCAGCCACCTTCAGTTCCTCGAAACGCTCGCGGGCCTTGTCAGTCATGTTCGACGGGTTGGTCAGCCACAGGTACTTGCTCTTGCTCAGCGTGGTGTCCCCGGCCTTCATCAACGCCTTGTGCTCCTGCTTCCTGACTTTGTCCACGGCATCGACCACATGCCGCATGATGTGGAACCGGTCAAAGACCATCTTGCCGTCGGCGCCTGGAACCTTGTCCAGGCAGGCGCTGATGTAGGCTGGCCACATGTCGAGGCTGATCGCCTCAATCTCCTTCCTGCGTTTCTCCGGGAAGGCTTCAAAATAGGTGGCAAGGCTGCTTTCCTTGCGGTCCTCGCCGATGTACTCAACCGTCGATTCTTGCAGGTCGCACACGATAGTCATGTAACGGTGTCCTTTGGCGATCGCCTTCTCATCGATGCCAATCTGCTGCGGAAGGTTATTACCCTTGGCAGCACGTCCGCGATGCACCGCTCTTTCCATCAGGTGCCAGGCTTCATCCCAGGTGATACGCATGAGTCCCGCCGCCTTCTTGATGTTCGCCGCCAGCAGCACATCTATGGCCAGTGCCTCGAAAAGGTTTGTGAACCGGCTACCCGGCTGTGCCCACGGCAGCGTCACTTGATGCACGCCATGCTCCGGACACGACACGCGCGGCGGCCGCGCATGCAGGTAGGTGAGAAACTGGCAACTGTCGAGGTGGCGCCAAATGCGCTCGGCCAAGTGGTCATAAACACCCAGTTCGCGCCCGCATTCCGGGCAGGCAAAGCGCTGACCCGCTGGATGGCCGATACGCACTTCAACATGCTGTTTCGCAATATCAAGATCACCCTTCTCCACCGTCCAGGGCACTGTCAGCCCAAGCAACTGCCGGTACAATTCCACGCTGTCCATCGCACGTCCTCCTTACAAACCGTGCGTGAAAGCGTACTACCGACCCACAGAAATGTCTGAAGAACCTCATTGTGCAGATCAGCCGCCAGCCGTGGAATGACCGCGCTGCCCCAGCCCTGTTGTTGCTGGCGGGCATCAATCAGTTGGCCAATGTTCCAGTAGAGCTGAATCAGTTCGCTATTGATAGCCTGCGCGGCGCGGCTTTGCGCACGCGCTGTGACTGTTCGCGCCAGGAGAGCAGGTTGTGTTGCGACGGTTCATCGGCGACGTGAATCATCGCCTTGCCCAGCCAACCTTTCTTCGACAGATGCCGCTCC
>CAZVBY010000235.1:0-1831 GCA_964625895.1 uncultured Thiobacillus sp. | reverse complement strand
TGCGCAAACATCATCCGTCGCATACCGAAATCCTGCCGCTGTTTGCCCGGCTTTCGGTGGAAGAGCAGGACCGCATTTTCAAGCCCGGCAATGCGCGGCGCATCGTGCTGTCCACCAACGTGGCGGAGACCTCGCTCACGGTGCCAGGCATCCGCTATGTCATCGACACCGGCCAGGCGCGTGTTAAACGCTACTCGGCGCGCAACAAGGTCGAGCAGCTGCTGATTGAAAAAATCTCGCAGGCTTCGGCCAACCAGCGCGCGGGCCGTTGCGGCCGGGTCAGTGATGGCATCTGCATCCGGCTTTATGACGAGGACGATTTCAGCAATCGCCCGCGTTTCACCGATCCGGAACTGCTGCGATCATCTCTGGCGGGCGTGATTCTGCGCATGAAATCTCTGGGGCTGGGCGCGGTGGAAAGCTTTCCCTTCATCGATCCGCCTCACTCAAGATTCATTGCCGATGGCTACAGCCTGCTGCATGAACTGAATGCGCTGGACGAGCGCAATGAACTGACAGAACTGGGCAAACGCATTGCCCGCCTGCCGCTGGATCCGCGCATGGCCCGCATGATTCTGGCGGCGGAACGCAGCGGCTGCCTGGCAGAAGTGCTGGTCATCGCCAGCTTCCTCTCGGTGCAGGATCCGCGCGAACGGCCGCAGGAACGTGCAGGCAGCGCGGACGAAAAGCACAAATTGTTTGCCGACGAGCGTTCCGATTTTCTTGGCGTGGTCAAACTGTGGAACTGGTTCGACGAGCAGATCAAACACAAGAAATCCAACCGCCAGTTGCGTGAACATCTGGCCGATCATTTCCTGTCGTCACGCAGAATGCGCGAATGGCGCGATGTGCATGGGCAGCTTGCTTCGCAGTGCGGCGAACTTGGTTTGCGGCTGAATGAAAAACCTGCGGGCTACGATGCGCTGCATCAGGCTTTGCTCACCGGGTTGTTGGGCAATATCGGCTTCCGTTCGGATGATGCCAAGGCCAGTGTCAAGACTGGCGGCAGGCCGGGCGATGGCGCCTATCTTGGCGCGCGCGGCCTGCGCTTCGGGCTGCATCCCGCTTCCGTGCTGGCGAAAAAAGGCGTGAAGTGGGCGATGGCGGCGGAGCTGACTGATACGGGCAGACTGCTGGGGCGCATGGCGGCCGAAGTGCGGCCTGAGTGGATCGAGGCGGCGGCGCGCCATGTCATCGAGAGAAGTTACAGCGAGCCGCACTGGGATCGCAAATCCGCGCGCGTGATGGCCTACGAGCGCGTGACGCTCTACGGCGTGACGCTGGCTTCGCGCAGAAGAATTCACTACGGGCCGATCAACCCGACACTCGCGCGCGAACTCTTCATTCGCGGCGCGCTGGTGACGGGCGAGTACGACGTGCCGCATGGCTGGCTCAAACACAACCAGGAACTCATCGCGCACATCGAAGAACTCGAACACAAGGCGCGCAAGTCCGGCGTGTGGCTGGACGAGGAACGCATTTTCGCTTTCTTCGACAAGCGCATTCCACAGGACATGCACAACGGCCCGGCCTTCGAGAAATGGCTGAAGGTCATCAAGACTGATACGCTCAAGCTGAGCCGCGAGGACATCGTTGCCGAAGGACTCGACCTTTCGCAGGGCCTGTACCCGGAAAAACTTGCCATCGACGGCGTGGACTGCGACATCAAGTATCGCTTTGAACCAGGCCATCCGCTCGATGGCGCCACCTTGTCGCTGCCTTTGTATCTGCTCAATCGGGTGAGCGAGGCCCAGCTCGACTGGGCCATTCCCGGTTTGCTGCGCGACCGCGTGAATGCCCTGTTCAAGGCGCTGCCCAAGGACATCCGCAA
>CAZVBY010000234.1:0-1833 GCA_964625895.1 uncultured Thiobacillus sp. | reverse complement strand
CAAAAAAAGCGACACCCATTAACTAGCACGGAATTCAGGCCGCCATCTCCAAAGGCGTTTCCCTGGCAAGCACCGCAAAATCAACGCGGACCCAGTCTTCTTCATGGGTTTCGACGACCGTTCCAAGCCGGATCCGATAGGCGGCCTGGTTGTCGTGCAATCGGACCTCCTGTCCTTCGACGTAGGCCGTCCGCGGTAAAAGCAGATGGCTTGCCATCCCCTGGCTGATATCCGCCAGGGGAACAAACACCGCCGCGGTGCCACCGTTTGAACTTCCCGGCCCCGACTCAACAAACTCAAACGATACCAATTTGGGATGGCGGCTCAGGCATTGCGCGCCGACCAGCGTTTGCCCCGATTCCTGCCGCACCCACCGCACAGCGATCAGGTGCCAGCTGTCATCCCCGGGTTGATAGCTCACCACCGCCAATCTGCCAATCGGCAGATTCTCTCCCTCCGGCAGCACAAACCCCAATCCATCCCGGCTTTCATCACGCAAGCGCCATTCGGTCAGCGACAGCGTCTTGTGATTCTCCAAATCCTTTGACAACGCCCCCATCACCGACTGAAGACCTGCCGCCGCCCACACATGACCGGCGCGCGGGGTGCGCGCGCCATCGCGGCGAATGCCACCGCGGTTGAGCACCCGGACGAACTGCCTGCACAAGAGCGCTTCTTGCTCATCGCCACAAGATTGTGCGCGTTGGTCAAGCGCAATCAGCATCGGCTCCAGTTCCAGATAACGCAAGCGTTTGCCATGAATCCACCGTTCGCCCAGCCGCTCGGCTCCAGCAGGCGCAGACATATCCACACAATGACTGTGCGCACCCTTGCGCGAGCGAATTTCCGGCACTGGAATCACTGGCAGCGCCTCAAGAATCTCAGTCATCGCTTGCACTTCGCGCGGCTTGAAACCAGGTGGATTCGCCAGTTCCAGAATCAGGGCCTGCGCGTACTCGCGCGCGCAATGCGTTTCCCTGCCTGCCACCTGTATGGGGGACAATGCGATACCGGCGATTTCCGCCATCCGGTAAATCTTGTGCAATCGGCGCCAGCTCAAGCCCGATGCCGCATGGCCGCCGTAATACTCCCAGCGCATGCACAATGCGGTATAACGCAGGCTTTTCAGCGTAATCTCGGTCAACCACGGCTGCAACTTCTCCTGCTCACTGCCGCGCAGACTTTGCTTGAAAAGAAACAGCCAGGAATTCGCCAGTTGATTCCAGAACATCTGGCTCTCTCGCCACAACGACTGTTTGGCCAGCCTGAATGTTTCCTGATTGCGGAAATACTGGTCGATGATCTTGTCCTGAAACGGCAGCCCCGTTTCCTCCATCACCCGCAACACCTTGAGGCGATTCACGACATCCCCGCGGGTATCCGCATTGAAACGCTCAAGACCTTCGACAATGGCATGATGCGCGTCGTAATCCGAAGTCCTTGGTACATTTTCGAGCCAGTTTCGCGCCGCACGAATGGTCGAAAACGGCGTTTCCGGCTTGGTTGGTTTTTTGGTCAGCGCCCTGATCATTCCAAACAATTCAGACATTTCCCACACCTAACACTTTGATGCCATCAACCCTGCAACATCCATACCGCCAGAGCGCCATGAAAATATCTTCTGTATTCATATAGTTACAAACATCCATTTGCCGACAGGTCAGATTTTCCTGACGGCATTCCGTCAACCCGTCAACCCCATGACAAAACCACACCAGGCCCGCAAACAGAGATATTCGACTCATGCGACCAGACGCACTAGAATGTCGCCCTCATGCGGCGGCCAAAACCATTTGCGCCGTGTCCAGAGCCAAATCCGGCATGGAATCATTT
>CAZVBY010000233.1:0-1849 GCA_964625895.1 uncultured Thiobacillus sp. | reverse complement strand
TGGCGTAACAGGTTCCGGCTTTCCCGGCGCGGCCAGCAATACCCCCAATGCGGCGGCATGACACGCCATCACCGCAGCCAGCAGGCCGGGTGAATGACGCGTGAGTTGTATCTGCTGTGTAGCAAGCGCAGAAGCCATGGGTATCGCCATTTCCAATCAGTCAACGTTACTGGCTGGCTGGAGGAATGGCCTCTGGCTGGCTGGGGCACGCCGGAAGGCCCTGAAAACGGAGAAGTTTTCAGGTCACCGCGATTGTTGCGGTTCCTCCCGGTTTGTTATGGATATGAATGATAATAATTCGCATTCTGTCTGTCAATATATCAGGATACGCTTAATTAACTCCTTTACCCGGCTGAATATCCGCCCTTCCCTCCGCGAGTCTGGTCAACGCCGCCGCGAAGCCGGCCACGCCCGAATTTCTGGTCAGCACACAAGGTTTTCCGTAAGTTTTGCAATAGCGTTTGAGCTGGTAATACGCCATGTGACTGACACAATCCGTGGGGCAGATCACCGCGTCGGAAGCCGCCAGCAAATCCGGCAGCCTGGACATGGCTTCTTCCTGCCCGCCATCATGGTGAATGAGCCGAATGCCGAGTCTTTCTGCCAGCTCCCGGTATTGCGGCAGCAATGCGGTTCGCCCGCCCACGCACAATACACACCTGCCTTTGAGCTGGTCTGCGCATTGATTGCAGTCGCCATCACACGCTGCGTCGCCGGACGATTCAACGGACATGCCGGCCAGCAGCAAACCTTCCATTGCATCGCGTTCCGCTGTCCGGGATGCCAGCTCCTTTTTCAGCCGCTTGTTTTCCACAGCGAGTTGTTCACGCTGATCGGCCTGCTGTCGCATTTCCCGCAAGGCTTCCTCCAGCCTGGCATTGACGGATTCGAGCAATAACAACCTGCGGCCCATATCGACCATGGCCTGGCCGGATTCCAGCGCTTCCGCACGCGCCTTCCACGCCGGCAATTCCTGAAGCGCATTGGCCTGGCGCTGGTTTTCCGCTTCCAGATATTTGATCCGGACAGCCCGCTCGGCCAGCATCTGGTTGGTGCGATACATCTGCTGGCGGGACTCGTTTTGCAGGCGGGTCACCTCGCCTTCCAAATATCCCAGGCGCCGCGCATCCGCAGCCAGACCCGAGCCAACCTGATGGGACAGCATGTGCACATCGCCATAAATCAGATCGCCGGTTTCCTTGCTGACGGCCTTGTGGGTAAGCGCCGCCCACATCGGGCCCGCGACTTCACCGCGTTCCAGATGCGTTTGCCAAAGCTTGCGCACGGCTTCATCCGTTTTGGCCTGATCGAAGACTTTTACCCAGCGCGCATACTTGCGCTCCAGCAGCTTGTGCATGGCCTCGGCGGTGGAATTCCGCGCGCAGGAAGCCGATACCGCCTCGACATGCAGGCGGTATGCCTCGAACGATTTACCGGAAAATCCTTCCTTGCGGGCGACCTTCTTGAGCTCATCAATGTTCAGACAGGTTCCGACTACCGGGCAGTGATATTTTTCCGCCAGTTCCCAAAGCTTGCGACGCCGGACAGGCGGCGCCGCAGGAAGCGGTTTTTCTTGTGCATCCTGACTGGATGTCGGCGTGGCGGCATCATCGCCACCCTCAAACAGCCGCTCGATGAAAGCGCCCAGCGCGCTGCATTGCGTTTTACTGTCATGACGATCACACATTGGCGCACCTCCGATACTGCGGGCGCACAGCGTTATTGGTCACTGATATGGACAAGTTGTCCATGAAAACCTGCACACGGGATGGCATCATTGATCGCCCTCCCGGACATCCGATGCGGCATTCGTCGGCGAATTGCCAGCCGGCTCCAGCGGCACCCAAAA
>CAZVBY010000232.1:0-1852 GCA_964625895.1 uncultured Thiobacillus sp. | reverse complement strand
CGTCCCAGTTTTTCATGAACACGCCGAGCACGTCGTAGCCCTGCTGCTTGAGCAGCCAAGCGGCAACGGCGGAATCCACGCCGCCGGAGAGGCCGACAACGACTTTAGGCATGCAAAGCTCCACGATAAGAATTCCCCCTCCCTTGAGGGGAGGGGGCTATTTTGTTGAGGTTTGCGTTCATGAATGCACCACGAAATCCAGTGGAAAACGTCTTCCGCTGAAATAGTCATTCACGCAGCGCATCACCAGCGGACTGCGGTGGCGGATGGGGCTGGCGGCGATTTCATCCGGGGTGAGCCAGACAGCACGGATGATGCCTTTGTCCAGTTGGTAGTCCGGGTCAAAGCTTTTAACTTCGCACACATAGGCAAAGCGCAGATAGGTGATGTCGCGCGCGGGATTCGAGGTCGTATAGCTGCCGAGCAGGGCGACAGGTTCGACGGTGTGGCCGGTTTCCTCCAGCGCTTCACGCACGACAGCTTCCAATAAGGTTTCGTTGCGTTCCCAATGTCCAGCTGGCTGGTTGAGCCGCATGCCATCGGCAGTCTCTTCCTCGACCAGCAGAAATTTTCCATCGCGCTCGACGATGGCAGCGACGACAACGTGGGGTAGCCAGATATTCGCTTCAGACATGCAGTGCTTTCCATTCGCAAGGAGCTAGCCCGTCGAGATTCCATTCTCCAATTGCCCGGCGGATCAATCGCAGGGTAGGGAAGCCGACTTTCGCGGTCATGCGCCGGACTTGCCTGTTCTTGCCTTCGGCAATCGTCAATTCCAGCCAGCTGGTGGGGATGGCTTTGCGAAAGCGAATGGGCGGGTTGCGCGGCCAGAGGTTTTTTGGCTCATCTATGGTGCGCACCTTGGCCGGGCGGGTGACAAAATCGCCCAGATCGATGCCTTTCCTCAGTTGTGACAGCGCTGCTTCGTCCGGGATGCCCTCGACCTGTGCCCAGTAAATCTTGGGCAATTTGTGCTGCGGGTCGGCGATGCGTTTTTGCAGCGCGCCGTCATCGGTTAAAATCAGCAATCCTTCGCTGTCTGCATCCAGCCTTCCGGCGGCATAAACGTCCGGAACCGGTATGAAGTCCTTCAATCCCTGCCAGCGTCCTCCCGGAGTGAACTGGCTCAGGACGCCATAGGGTTTGTTGAACAGGATCAGACGCGACATACGCCCTATTATCGTTTAATTCAGCATCGTTTATTACTGCCCATCATGACATACCAGCACATCAAGATTCCCGCCAATGGCCAGAAGATCACGGTTAATGCCGACAACACGCTCAACGTACCGGATACCCCGATCATTCCCTTTATCGAGGGCGATGGCACCGGCGTGGACATCACGCCGGTGATGCGCAAGGTGGTGGATGCGGCCGTGGCCAAAGCCTATGGCGGCAAGCGGCAGATTGCCTGGATGGAAGTGTATGCCGGCGAGAAGTCGGTCAAGGTGTATGGCGCGGACCAGTGGCTGCCCGACGAAACCGTGCAGGCGGTGAAAGACTATGTGATTTCGATTAAAGGCCCCTTGACCACGCCGACTTCCGGCGGCATCCGCTCGCTGAACGTGGCGCTGCGCCAGATGCTGGATTTGTACGTTTGCCTGCGCCCGGTGCGCTATTTTTCCGGCGTGCCTTCGCCCGTGAAGGAACCCGAGAAAGTCGACATGGTGATCTTCCGCGAGAACACCGAGGACATTTACGCGGGTGTGGAGTGGGAAGCCAATTCCGAAGCGGTCAAGAAAGTGATCGAATTCCTGCAGAAGGAAATGGGCGTGAAGAAAATCCGTTTTCCGGAATCCTCCGCCATCGGCATCAAGCCGGTTTCCATCGAAGGCTCCGAGCGCCTGATCCG
>CAZVBY010000231.1:0-1902 GCA_964625895.1 uncultured Thiobacillus sp. | reverse complement strand
AGCAGGGCGAGAACCAGCAGGGCGCGGCGGCGGCTGGGCATGGGCTATTTTGGCTGATAGCGAAGACCGACGAAGAGCATGCGACCGGGATTGGGATAGCCCCGGACTGTCTCGTAGCCCTTGTCGAACAGGTTGTCGATGCGACCCTCGAGCTTGACATCCTTCGTTAGCCGGACATGACCGAAGAGATTGACCAGCTCGTAACGCGGCATCTCCTGAGTTTGTGTCGCCGTGTTATAGCGCTTCCCGACGGCCAGCAGTTCCGCCCCGGCACCCCACTCGCCCGGCTCATAGGCAATGCGAGCCTTGGCCTGCTCCCCCGCGCGGCGTGGCAAGCGAAAGCCGTTCGCTTCGTTGACCGGCTGAAGCAAGTCGAGCGTCACCTGTGCAGACCATGCACCCCATTGATGGCTGCCGTTGAAGCTGTTGCCACGGATGCGCGCGCGGGCAACATTGACCGGGGTCGGCACCCAGCCGGTGATCAGGTTCCGGATACGGTTGTCGTAATGCGTCCAGGAGAGCCGCGCCCCGGTCGGGCCGAACCAGTCGAGTCCAATCTCACGATTTTTCGCGGTTTCGGGCACAAGGTTTGGGTTGCCCCGACCGCCAAAGCTCAGGGGATGATAGAGCTGGTTGAACGAAGGCGCCTTGAAGGCCGTGCCGATGGCAGCGCGCGCCGTGAGTTGCTGCGTGAGGGCGTAACCGTAGGCAAGACTGCCGGTAGTTTTCGCGCCGAATTGGGAGTTGTCGTCGTTGCGGGCTGAAACTTGCCACGAATGACTGTCCTGCCGCGCCTGCCAACCGGCAACGAGCGAGCGCACCGAGCGTTCCTTGACTGCGAAATTGGTCGTCGATTCGACCTCTTGCTTCAAGTCTTCATAGGCGAGGAGCAGCGCACCCAGCGGCAGCTTCACGTCGTTCTGCCAGGTCCATTGTTTCTGGATTGTCTCAAAGAGGCTGCGTCCCGGCGAAAAGCTTTCGCTGCGGTCTTTCGACTGCCCATAACGCAGCGTCGATGTCCAGGCAGACAGTATGCGATTGCGGGAATAAACGGTCCACGCCTGCGTCAGGTCGTCGTTATAGGCATCGACGGCAACCCCCCCGCTGTCATAGCGGTTGCGGCTGTCGGCCGTCAGAAAGGTCGTGCCGAACTCATGTCCGACCGACGGTGTCGCGGCAAGACGGCCTCGCCAAGTGTTGTTCCTGTAACCGTCGGCATCCCGGTTAGCGTCGACACCGGGCGTCGTCGCATCCCAGCCGCGGGTGTTGAAACGACTCGCGGCGAGACTGTAAGAAACGATCCCGCTGGAACCCGAAACACCGGCGGAAAGCTCCGACGTGCCATAACTGCCGGCGCCGGCAAAGGCTTCGAGCGCCATCGGGCCTTCGCCTTTCTTCGTGAATATCTGAATCACCCCGCCGATCGCATCGGAACCGTATAACGATGACGCCGGGCCGCGGAGGATTTCGATGCGTTCGATCTGGGCAAGCGGCAAGTTGTGCAGTGAGGGTTGCCCCAGGGTCGCCGAACCCAGCGGAATGCCGTCGACGAGCAAAAGGGTGTGGCCGGCATTGGTGCCGCGGGTGAAAACGCTCGTCGATTTGCCTAGACCGCCGTTGGTGACGATCTGCAGCCCCGGTTGTTGCGCGAGCAGTGCCGGCAGGGTGGTGGCGCCGGCCTTTTCGATTTCGTCGCGTGTGATGACGGTCACGTCGGCGATCACTTCATTGACGCGCGTCGGAATGCGCGTCGCGGTGACGACGATGGTGGCCTCGTCGCCGGTCGGTACGGCCAGGGCAGGTTGAAACGTGATGGAAAGCGCAGCGGCGAGTACCGTGCGAGCAAAGCGGATGGACATGAACTTCTCCCTGTGCGGCCAGCGTCCCCGCAGGCCGGTGATG
>CAZVBY010000230.1:0-1907 GCA_964625895.1 uncultured Thiobacillus sp. | reverse complement strand
TAATGCCTTTAACTCATTGATCCGTGAATCAAAGAGCTAGGCTCTGAATCGCTGCAATTTCTTATGCAAAGCCAATACTTCTTCAGTGCTATATCCCATCTGAGCCACAGGTAAGATCGTAATTTTCGGTTCTTCAGGTATTAATGGGGCATCATTACCAATATTCGCCTTAACACTATCCCCTGTCTGTGTCTCCAACATAGGAGGAGTCGAAACAGATGATGTTGTTGCCGGAGCAGTTGTCATGTATTTAGGCGGCAGTTCATCACCTATCATCATCTTCACCGCTTCGTTTTCATCAGCACGTTGATGACCGAAATACCACAGACCTAGCGATAAACAGAGAAAGCCAACTCCACCCACTACCACAAATCGTTTCATATTTTTCATGACTTACCACCACTGTTTCCACTTCAGATTACAAGTGGTCTCAGATGTATTGACTGTTGTTCTTCTCAAACTGCTATTTTCATGAACATGTTTTCCATTCACCCTGAAAACTGGCTTAGTACCCCAAGTTTTACTGGCAGTAGTTTGGGCTGTAGTAGATGGCTTACTCGCAGAAGAACCCGTAGCCGCATTACGACAGGTCAAGAGAATGCTACCGGCTGAACCTGATGTTGAAGCTTTTTTATTAGTCGATGATGCTGCACTCCCGCAATAAACCTTATCAAAAGACGAACTGTTTGCCCCCAAACGGGTCATTGTGCCGACACCGTATTTGTACTCCACACTTTTTACATCCAACGCCCATTTTGCTCTTGCGGGATCCCACGAAATGCTTTCATTGCGGCAATTTCCCCCAAAGCCAAGAGGGCAAGTCACTTCACTGGGAGAAAGAGCACAGTTAGCCCGACTAAAATTTTGCAATTCTGCATGAGCATCAATAGAAATATACAGAAGAGAAGAGAAGAGAAGAGAATAATTTACGCATAGCAACCTCTAAATTCAATCAAAGAACTATCTACCAGAACGATAAGCTAGTCGCACAAAAAGCCAACATGGTTCAAATTTTATGTACATTTTCAACATGAACAGGGTGGGCAATCGACCCACCCATTATGATTTACGCCTCCTGCGCTTCCACTAACGCCATAAACGTCAGCCGCCCCTCGTCCACATCCACCGCAATCGTATCCCCCGGCATAAACTTGCCGCCCAGAATCTGCTGTGCCAGCGGATTCTCGACCTGCTGCTGAATAGCGCGTTTGAGCGGACGTGCGCCGTACACAGGGTCAAATCCTGCTTCCGCCAACAAATCCAATGCTGCATCGGTAATCTGAATCCCCAAATCACGCGCTGCCAAACGTTTGCGCAAGTTATTAAGCTGAATATCGGCAATCTGGCGAATCTCTGCCTGATCCAGCGGATGGAATACCACCGTTTCGTCGATGCGGTTGATGAATTCAGGGCGGAAATGCGTACCGACGACTTCCATCACCGCTGCTTTCATGCGCTCGTAGTTGGCTTCACCCGACATCTCCTGAATGAGGTGCGAACCGAGGTTGGATGTCATGATAATGACGGTGTTACGGAAATCCACGGTGCGGCCTTGCCCGTCGGTCAAACGCCCGTCGTCCAGCACTTGCAGCAGCACGTTGAATACGTCGGCGTGGGCTTTTTCCACCTCGTCCAGCAGGATCACGGAATACGGACGGCGACGCACCGCTTCGGTCAAATAGCCGCCTTCTTCGTAGCCGACATAGCCCGGAGGCGCACCGATTAGGCGGGCGACAGAATGCTTTTCCATGAATTCGGACATATCAATCCGCACCATTGCGTCGTCGGTGTCGAACAGGAAGGTCGCCAGTGCCTTGGTGAGTTCGGTTTTGCCCACACCCGTCGGTCCCAAAAACAGGAACGAACCGCTGGGGCGATTAGGGTCGGAAAGCCCGGCACGCGCCCGG
>CAZVBY010000229.1:0-1919 GCA_964625895.1 uncultured Thiobacillus sp. | reverse complement strand
ACAGCTTCACCCTCTATGAAAAAAGCCCGGAAGGCATGTTGTTACGGGTGCAGGCGGACAACCTCAATCAACCATTCGACATCAATCTGCAAACCAAACTGGATTTGGGTTCCACCGCCAAGCTGCGGACACTGACGACTTATCTTGAAATCATTGCGCGCTTGCACGCGCAAATGCAAAACCTGGATCTGGCCAGGTTGAGAGTCGCGGCGCAGCCGCGTCGCGATGTATTGGCGCAATGGATGGCCGCTTATTTGCTGGCCGGACAGGACAAGCGCCTGTCCGCCGTCCTGGAAGCCGCCATGGCGCGTCGCTACTCCGCCATGCCGCAGGTGTTCTTTACCGGGGGCGGCGAGCATGTGTTTGCCAACTTCAACAAGGATGACAACAGCCGCATCATGGATGTGTGGGAGGCGACGCGCAATTCGGTCAATCTGGTTTATATCCGGATGATGCGCGACATCGTTGACCACTACATGGAGCGTGCACCCGGCGCTGCAGGCAAGGTAATGGAAGACGCCGCCAATCCCTTGCGCAAGAACTATCTGATGCGCTTTGTCGATCAGGAAGCAGGCGTGTTCCTGCGCCGTTTCCATCAGCGGCAAGCGGGACAGAGCAGCGAAGCCATGGCGGAAGACCTGTTTCAGCGCGTGCGGCAGAATCCGCGTCGTTTCACATCGCTTTATCGTTACCTTGAACCCCGGGCCAGCCTTGAAACCTATCAGGCAGCGATTCGCGCCCGCATTCCCGCCGTTGCCGGCATGAGCGGGAATGCGCTCAAACAGCTCTACGAGCAACACGGCCCGGACGCCTACAATCTCGCTGACCGCGGTTATGTGACGCAAATCCACCCGCTGGAGATCTGGCTGGTCGGCTATCTGCGCGCGCACCCCGGCGCGAATTATCAACAAGTATTTGCAGCCAGTGCCAAGGAGCGTGTCGAAGTCTATAACTGGTTGTTCAAAACCAGCCGCAAGAACGCCCAGGATATTCGCATCCAGAGCTTGCTGGAGGTGGAGGCGTTCGAATCCATACTCAGGGACTGGAAGCGTTTGGGCTACCCTTTCGATACGCTGACGCCGTCCTTTGCTACGGCGATCGGCAGCTCGGGCGATCGTCCTGCGGCGTTGGCGGAGTTGATGGGGGTCATCGTCAACGATGGGGTGAGATTGCCGGCAGTGAGTTTGACCCACCTGACCTTCGCGGCCAATACGCCCTATGAAACCCGCTTTCGCCGCGCGTGGCCCAAGCCGGAGGCGCTGTTTCCGAAAGAAGTTGCACAGACACTCAGGAAAGCGCTTGGCCTTGTGGTGCAAAGCGGTACCGCGATGCGGCTATCCGGCTCGCTCAAGGATGCCAACGGCAAACCGTTGCCTATCGGCGGCAAGACCGGTACCGGGGATCATCGCTACGAACGCTTCGGCCCCGGTGGTCAGCTACTTGAATCGCGCGTGGTCAACCGCACCGCGACCTTTGTGTTTTACCTTGGCGACCGGCATTTCGGCACGTTTACCGCGCTGGTGCCGGGTCGGGAGGCCGAGCGTTACCAGTTCACCAGTTCGCTGACCGCGCAAATCCTGAAAAACCTTTTGCCGATGTTGCAACCTCTTTTGCTGGCCGACACGCTCAAGCCAACACCGCTGCCCGAGCCTGGTGAGATGCCCAGGACTGATCCTGGCGTCCCCGCCGCGTCGCCCGCCAAACCGAGGGAAGAAGTGAAGGAGGGAACGACGCATGAAGCCGTGCCGGTCAAACCCGACGACAAGGCGGCAAGCGGCTTCCCGGAGGGGCTCAATCCCCCGGTCCAGCCTTCGGAACCGTTGCCGGCGCCCCCAACCCTTGCGCCGGCAGCCATTCAGGCAGCGCCCGTGCAATAAGAGCCTATTTCAGTAGGAATTGAATATGCGACGGCGGCATGG
>CAZVBY010000228.1:0-1947 GCA_964625895.1 uncultured Thiobacillus sp. | reverse complement strand
CTAAGCCAACCGGTTTGAACCCGTACTCGTCCGCGACTCGCGCGAGGTCTTCCATGGAGAACGCCTCCTTCAGCCCGATTCGATCGATGATTTCTAGTTCATCGGTGGTGATGCCGTAATAGTGCGTCAACACGCTGACCAGGGATGCAGCACCACAGGAGTAGTCGAAGCGCTGTTTTGCCATACCGATGTCCCGGCGTTCGGCCCAGGACTGTACCGGCATTGAATCCCCCTGGGTCAGAATAGTTGTCGCCTGGATAGAATCTTGAATTGAGGGGCGATAGAGGAATAACGAAGTGGCGAGATACGGACAAGCCTTCAAAGACAAAGCGGTGGCGAGATTGTTGCCGCCGGAGAGCGCATCAATCGAGACGGTGGCGCGGGAGTTGAGCATTTCGGTAACGACGCTGGAGCGTTGGCGTGCGGATGCGCTGTCCATGCCCGCTCGCGAGCGGGCATGGACAGCGGCGGCCCGGTTCGAGGCGGTGCTGGTGACGGCGGCGCTGGACGAGGCCGGCAAGAGCGCCTGGTGCCGAGAGCGCGGCGTGTATCCGCAGGAACTCGAACAGTGGCGGCAATCGGCCACGCAAGCGCTGGCGGAGCCGGAGGAGGCGCGTGCCTCCCGACGCGAAACCAAGGCCGATCGGCGGCGCATCAAGGAACTGGAGCGCGAGTTAAGGCGCAAGGACAAGGCACTGGCCGAAACAGCCGCCTTGCTGGTGCTGTCAAAAAAACTCGAGGCGATCTTCCAACGGGACAAGGACGAGGACGAATGATCGGCCTGGAAGATCGCCAAACCAGGGTCCAGCACATCCAGACTGCGCACACCGCCGGGGCACGTTTGCGCCCCGCCTGTGAGGTGGCCGGCATCAGTGTGCGCACCTTCGAGCGTTGGCAGGCGAACGACGGCCTGGCGGTCGGAGACCGGCGTCCTGAGGCCACGCGGCCAATGCCTGCCCATGCCCTCAGCGAGGAGGAGCGAGCCCGGATTCTGGCAGTCGCCAATGAGCCGCGCTTTGCCGACCAGCCGCCGGCGCGTATCGTCCCGGCGCTGGCCGATGAAGGCGTCTATATCGCCAGCGAGTCGAGCTTCCAGCGCGTGCTGCGCGCCCATGGGCAGAACGCCCACCGGGGCCGTAGCCGAGCGCCGCAGCCGGCCCGGACACCGACCACGCACGTTGCCACGGCGCCTGGCCAGGTGTGGTGCTGGGACATGACTTACCTGCCAAGCCAGGTGCAGGGGCAGTGGTTCTACCTGTATCTGATCATGGACCTCTACAGCCGGATGATCGTCGGCTGGGAAATCCATGTCAGCGATGAGGCCGACCACGCCGTCGCCCTGCTCAAGCGTACCGCGCTGGCCGAAGGAATTCACGCCATGCCGGACAAGCCCGTGCTGCATGGTGATAACGGCAGCACCCTCAAGGCCACCACGGTGCTGGCCATGCTCCACTGGCTGGGCGTCAAGCCGTCGTACTCGCGTCCGCGCGTCTCCGACGACAATGCCTTCGTCGAATCGCTCTTCAAGACTGCCAAGTACCGCCCGGAATTCCCAGCGCGCGGCTTTGCCGATCTGGAAGCGGCGCGTTCCTGGGGCCATGACTTCGTGCGGTGGTACAACCGCGAGCATCGCCACAGCGGCATCCGCTATGTCACGCCCGCTCAGCGCCATGCGGGGGAAGACAAGGCCATCCTGGCTGCTCGTCATCAGACATATCTCCAGGCACGCGAAGGCAACCCCGCTCGGTGGTCAGGGAATACGCGCAACTGGTCACCGATCGGCCCCGTCACGCTCAACCCTGAGCGAGACGCCGTCATCCGTGAACACCTGAAGACAGAAAATAAAACACGGTTGGCTGCATGAATCAGGCGACAACTATCTTGACTTGCTCCGGCGTCCATCGGGCCACTGACCATCTGATCAATGAGTTCTTTGGGAATGCTGGG
>CAZVBY010000227.1:0-1993 GCA_964625895.1 uncultured Thiobacillus sp. | reverse complement strand
GCGTGACTGGTATTGCACTGGGCATGATTGAAACCCGTGGTCTGGTTCCCGCGATTGAAGCGGCGGACGCGATGACCAAGGCGGCGGAAGTGCGTCTGATTGGCCGTCAGTTTGTGGGCGGCGGCTATGTAACCGTTCTGGTTCGCGGCGAGACGGGTGCAGTGAACGCTGCGGTTCGTGCCGGTGCGGACGCTTGCGAGCGCGTGGGTGACGGCCTGGTGGCTGCGCACATCATCGCCCGCGTGCACAGCGAAGTGGAAGGCATCCTGCCGACCAAGCCCGATGCCGCAGGTGGTGGACGCGACGCGGAAATCACCTCGACCCGCAGCTAATACGACGGCATGAGCGTCGATCCCCGTACTCTCGGCTGGCTTGGGCGCGCGCTCAACCACGAGATGAACGCGGTGCAACAGTACCTCGCCCAGAGCGTGCTGGCTCGCTTGTGGGGGGACGAGAAACTCGCCGTCGAATTGCGGCATGAGGCCATCGAAGAACTCGGCCATGCCGAGCGGCTGATGGAGCGTCTGATCCTTGCCGGGGTTGCCCCCTCGGCAGGAACGCTGGCGCCAGCCCGCCTGGGGCGGGATGCCGATACGCTACTGGCTGCTGACGAGCGCCTGGAACTGGATGCGGTGCGCCTGTATCAGCAAGCGTTGTTCCATGCCCAGCGCGTGCGCGACCCGGAAAATGCCGCGCTGCTTGCGGCCATCCTTGAAGAAGAGGCGGCGCACGTTCGAGGCATTCAGGCCATGGCGGGCAAGTCCGAGGTGAAGCATGGCTGAGTCGCCTGAAGGATGGGAAGCGCGCGGCAAGCCGCCGACACTGTTCAAACGCTACCAGTTTGAACGTTATGCGGAAACGCGTGCGTTTCTCGATGCCTTGGCCGCGTTGTCTGAAAGCACGGGTACACATCCGCAAAACATCAATTTTGGTGCGACCTATGCCAACATCACCCTGGAAGCAGCCAATGGCGAATCGCTGACCGACGCGGAATATGACTTTGCTCGTCGCATTGATGCGCTGACAGCACAGGGAGACTGACATGCCCACGTACATCACAGCGGTCATTAATCAAAAGGGCGGCGCCGGCAAAACCACGCTGTCCATGAATCTTGCGGCGGGGCTTGCCAAGCGCGGTGAAACCGTGGTCATTGATTTGGACCCTCAGGGCTCCTCCGTGCAATGGTCGAGTTCCGGTGCGTCCCCGTTTCCCGCCACGGTCAAGCAGTTGACCGGCAAGTGGGAACCGAAAACGCTGCATCAGACTTTTAAATCCTATCGTCATGTCGTGCTGGACTGTCCGCCTTCCCTGGAATCCCACGCCTCGCAAATGGCACTGCGTGCCTGTGATCTGGCGCTGATTCCGGTGTTGCCATCGCCAGTGGATTTATGGGCCAGCCTCAAACTGCCACAGGAAATCGCCGAGGCGAAGAAGCTCAATAAGGCCATGCGCGCCTACCTGGTGCTAAACCAGTTGGAGCCGAAAAGCGCCCTCTCGGCTGCCATGCACGAAGCGCTGGCCGAATTCGGTCTACCGGTGCTCAATGCCGGTGTGCGCCGCCGGGCGGCATTCAAGACCGCTGCGCTGGAAGGCGTATCAGTCTATCAAATGGGCAGTCGGGGAGCCCCCGCGGCTGCTGAAATCGAAGCCATTATTCAGGAGGTGATCGCAAAATGAGCAAGATGAAGGACAAGTTGACCGCCAGCGTACGTCAGGCCCGCGCCACGCAAACCCGGGCGTCCGGTTCCCCCAAATCGTCTAAGGCGAACACCTCTGTCAAGGCGGCGGCGGCCCCCGCGCGGGCGGCGAAATCCAAGCCTGCCGCTGCGGTGAAGAAAACCGCGCCCGCGGCAAGTCAGGCGGTCGCAAACAAAACTGCGTCTGCTTCTCCGGCCACACAGATTGCAGCCAAGCCTGTGCCTGCGAGATCCTCCCAGGCGACCAATACCCATGCTGGCGGCATTGCCGACAGCCGTAACCAACTGTTTCCGG
>CAZVBY010000226.1:0-2003 GCA_964625895.1 uncultured Thiobacillus sp. | reverse complement strand
GTCACTTCGACAAAATCCTCATCGACCCGCCGCGCGATGGCGCCATGGAACTGGTGAAATCTTTGCCGCAAGGCAACCCGCCCCGCCGCATCGCGTACATCTCCTGCAACCCCGCCACCCTGGCGCGGGATACGGAAGTGCTATGCCACGTCAAAGGCTACACGCTCAAGGCCGCCGGCGTTGCCAACATGTTTCCGCATACCGCGCATGTCGAGTCCATTGCGGTGTTTGAGCGATAGCGGGTTGGGTTGAGCTGAAAATTGTTCGCGCTACTGTGGCCCTGTTTTATCGTGTGGTGGACGATGAAAAAATAAGCGGGGCGCGCAAGCCCCGCATTGACAGAATACTTGTATGCAGCGAACCGCTCCGGAATTTCCGGAGGGTTGCTGAATGCCTGGAAGGTTAGTGGCGGATGCCCGGTGCGTTGACTTTCAGGCCTGCGTTGAGCGAATTCAGGTAAAGCTCGATATCGCCATACTCTGCTGCATCGGGCGCCAGCTCATTGGCGCGAATCGCCACGTTGCACCACTGGAAGCGCTTGCGGATATCCCATATTTCGCTGCGGCTGGTGCGCCAGGTCGGGAAATGCGGTGTCTGGCCTTTGACCTCGGTCAGCCATTGGCCGCGAATCCAGCGATTGGCCGCCTTGTCATGGCAATCCATGCAGGCAAAATTGAGCTGGCCGACCTTGTGTTGCATCAGGTACTTCCCGCGGGCCGCCGCTTCCTTGGCGCCGGGCGATTTGACATCAACCTTGATGGGCGAGCCATTGGCCAGATTCTTCATATAGATGGACAAGGCCACGTTCTCTTCGCTTTGCATCGGATAATCCGTGCCCATGGCTGCACGACCGTGCCGGGTGATGAATTCCTCGACGTTCAGCACTTTCTTCATGCGTGCATCATATTTCGGCATGCCGGCCGCCCATGCCTTGAATGATTTTTCAGGCGTGGCGTGGCACGAAGCGCAAGAGTTGCCGTTGGCGCCAGGTCGGGAGAAAAGCTTCTTGCCCAGGTCGAAAGCATCCATGGCCGTGTTGACCATGGGATCGAGATTGTCGCGTGTCTCAACCGGAGTGGGGCGGGTAGCCGGATTCTCGAAATCGTCCTTGAACTTGTTGGGCTCTTTGAGGGTTTTGAGGAAAGCCACCATGTCCTTGATTTCATCAACTGTGAACAGCTTGTTGGTACCCCATGGCGGCATGACGGATTCCGGATTCACGCTCCGGGCATCGTAGATGTAATTGAATATCCACTGGTCGTCGCGATTCCAGGTTGCATAGGTGGATAGATCCGGGCCGACCGAACCGGGCAGGGAAGGCGTTTTGGGGCCCATGACATGACAGGCCACGCAACTGCCGCCGCGCGACCGGTCAAACGCCAGTTTGGCGCCCTTTTCCGGATCGCCTGTTACCGTACCGTCAAGTTTTGGAGGGGGAGCATAAGGCGGAGACACCTTGTTCGATAGCGTGTTGTATTCCTTCCAGTCGGTTTTGGGCCAGTCCGCGTAACGCGTCCATGCATCACCCGAATAGGCGGGTTTTTCCATTTCGATGGGAGCATCCTTGGCCTTGATGCTTTTGCTCTTGGCTTCGGCCTCGGACCAGACCGCGCCACCCGCCATCAGCACAATGGCGGATGACAGCGACAGGGCAATCCCGAGATTTTTGGGTGAAACACTTCGCGTATCGCGGAAAGACATGCTTATCTCCTCGTATTAGTGTCATATGTGCCGGCCAGATGCGATAACGCCGCCCGGGCAGGTGCAAGCCGTTGAAAACCCCATCAGGAAATGGCGCTCGTTTTTTGTTGGTGTTGCCCCGGCTTTCACAATCAATGCGAACCTACGCGATGTTTGTAAAGTAACAGGAAAGACCCGCACAACAGCCTGCCCGCTCATTCTAGATGTAAATTCTGAAAAGAACAGATGGTCTTTATTGACCAGAATGGGATGGTTCCATCCACTAAAGGCTCCAGTCTCACTGGAAACAGATGTACCCCTAG
>CAZVBY010000225.1:0-2006 GCA_964625895.1 uncultured Thiobacillus sp. | reverse complement strand
CGCGGGCGAATCCCCGGCCAATGGGCGTGGATTCGCGGCGCATGGCGGTATACAACGAACTGCTCTACAACAATATCGAAAGCTTTTTGCTGACCTGCTTCCCGGTGCTGCGCAAAATGTTGGGCAAGCGCCTCTGGAACAGATTGGTGCAGGGTTTCTTTTCCGGCCATCGCAGCCATACGCCCTACTTTCGGCAGATACCGGATGAGTTCATGCAATATCTGCAAAGCGGTTGGAACGATGCAGACGCTTATCCGGCCTGGCTGATCGAACTGGCCCACTACGAATGGATAGAGCTTGTGTTGTCAGTTACCAGCCTGGGTGAACAGGAAGAAATCACTTGTGACCAGGGTGGCGATCTGATGCGCGGGGTTCCTGTCCTGAACCCGGTTTTGGCAAATCTTGCCTACAATTGGCCAGTGCATCGCATTCGCCCGCGCGCGAAGATTGCGCGAGCGCAAACCTGTTTGCTGGTCTACCGCGATGTGGATATGCGGGTACGGTTCATGGAGCAGAGTCCCGCCGCAGCGCGTATGGTGAAGCTGCTGGAAGCAGGGGAACTGACTGGCGAGCAGGCTGCCTGCCGGCTGGCCGAGGAGCTTGGCCAGGGCAACCCGTCGAAGATCATGGAATTTGCCCGAATGTATCTTGAGAACCTGCGCGAGACGGGCGTGATTTTCGGCGCACGGCAATAAACCTAAAAATCGCAGTTGACCGCTCTTTGCTGTGACGAATCCCGCATGGATGTTGGATTTCCTGCCTTCGATCGCCGTCACCCTTTGGGTGAACGCGCTACGCACTCGATTGCACGGTTTTCTGGCCGTCCGGACTGCGTTGCTCTTCGTTGCAGGGAGCGGCCATGCGCCTCATCGCGCCTTGCCGGACGGCCAGAAAAGCGCACACTCGAATGCGCCCAACTGCGGTTTCTAGGATAAAAAAGCGGGCACAAGGCCCGCTCTCTCGCTCCTGCTACAGGATCATTTCGACTTCGAAACCATGTAATCCACTGCGGCCTTGACGTCGGCATCAGCCAGCGAAGTTTGGCCGCCCTTGGCCGGCATGGCGCCTTTGCCCTTGAGCGCCGTTGTGTACAGCGCTTCTTTACCGGTTTTGATCCGGTCTTTCCAGGCAGCCTTGTCGCCGACCTTGGGTGCGCCGGCCACTCCGGCGGCATGACAGGTCATGCAGGCGCTTTTATAAGTGGTTTCCCCCTTGTTGGCGGCAAAGGCGGACTGGCTAAAAATCAGCGCAGCGGCTGTCAGTAACACTGCTTGCTTCATCGATGGCTCCTTTTTCGGTTTACGGGGGGGCGGCTTTGCCAGTTTAGCGCGGCCAAAAACTCAGTGTACGGCGGTCATCGGATCGCGTACCTCGGCGTTGACCTTGACCGATTCCTGCTTGTTACCCTGCTTGATCTTGAGCCGGATGTCGATCTTGTCCCCGGATTTCAGGGGCTTTTTCAGGTCGATCAGCATAATGTGCAGACCACCAGGCTCCAGTTTCACGGTTTGGCCCTTTGGCAACACAATGTGTTGCACCGGGCGCATGATCATGACACCGTCCTTCATCCGCATTTCATGCAGTTCCGTCGTGCCGGCAACGTTACTGCTAACGGAAATCAGTTTGGCATCGCGCGGGCTGGTAATGTCCATAAAACCACCGACGACCTGTTGGCCGGGCGCAGGGGCGCGCACCCAGGCATTTTCGATTTTGATATCGGCAGCCAGGGCCGGCAAGGTCAGAACTGATGCTAACAGGATAAAAGACAATCTCATATAGGTTTTCCTGACTACCAGGTAAGGGAATAAAAAGCCCGCGCACGCGCGGGCTGAAGTTTTGGGAGCACATGAAGCGACTCATGCACGCCTTGAATCTTGAGCGAATCAGAAGCGCGAATCAATGCGACAGATTGCCGCAGGGGAGTTGTTGCCTCTGCATTTTCCAGCATGCGTTCAGGCCGCGTGCTTGCGGTAGGGGTAGAACTCGTCGCCCACCCGGTTCATGCG
>CAZVBY010000224.1:0-2115 GCA_964625895.1 uncultured Thiobacillus sp. | reverse complement strand
ATTCACACGGGGGGCAACACATGAAACAGCAGCAAATGAAGCGGGCCCTGCTCGCGGTTCTCGTATCGGGAGCATTCCTGCCGTTCGGCGCACAGGCCGCAACCGACGCCGACCTGCTCAAGAAGCTCGAGGCGCTGACCAAGGAAGTCGAGGCGCTGAAGGCGCAGGTCGCGGCGCAGCAAAAGACCACGCAGCAGGTCGCCGACAAGGTCGAAATGACCGAAAGCAAGTCCCTCGGCAAATGGCTCAGCGTCGGCGGCGATTACCAGTTCCGCGTGGATAGCATGCGGGGGGAGACGAAGACATTCGTGGATGTTAATAACGCATTCAAGGTCATGCAATTTGAGGCAATGACAACCGGAGGTCCTCCCACAATTGCCAACTTAATGAACCTCAACCAGCAAATGTCTGCGGTCAAAACATATGACCAAGCAGTTGCATTTGGTACTGCGGATGCTGCAGCAGTGATGGCGTATATGTTGGACCCCGCTAATGCAAGCAAATTAGTCGTCCCCGCATACAAACCCAAGAACGACACGATGTACACCCACCGCTTCGGGCTCGACCTTGGCGCCAAGGTGGCGCAGGATGTCTCGTTCTCGGCGCGGCTGGCGATGTACAAGACCTTCGGCGACCAGACGCTGGACTCGTTGTCCAACGGCAGCAACGCCCCCTACTTCTCCGATCGCGTCGGCGTCTTCGACGGCACGCTGAGCCGCGTGCCCTCCGACAGCTACCTCAACGTCGATCGCGCCTACGCGACCTGGAACAACCTGTTCGACGAGGACATGTGGTTCTCGGTCGGCCGCCGGCCCTCGACCAGCGGCGCCCCGAGCAACCTGCGCTTCAACACCGAATGGCCCGGCCGCGGCGGCACGCCCGCGCTGCTGGTCGACTACGCCTTCGACGGCATGACCCTCGGCTACGGCCTCGATGTCGACGCCCTGCCCGGCGCCTATGCCAAGCTTTGCTACGGCCGCGGCTTCGAGAGCGGCTTCCGCGCCCCGTCGATGAACTCGATCCAGGATACCGACATGCTCGGCCTCGCCTTCATCCCGATCGACACCGAGAAGGCCCGCGTCTGGCTGCAGTGGAACCGCGGCATGAACATCTTCGACGCGCCGAAGATGCGCAACACCTACTTCGGCGACACCGCCCCCAGCATCAACCTCGGTGACATCGACTGGTTCGGCGCCGGCATCATGGGCAAGCTCAAGGGCGTCGGCAGCGGCGACCTCAACTACTTCGTCGACCTGGGCCTGAGCAAGACCCGCCCGAACCAGAACGTTTCCGCCAACTTCGGCTTCCAGGGCCTTCTCACCGGCGCCTTCTTCGATCCAAAGCCTGCGGAAAACAAGACCGGCGGCGCGATCTACATGGGCGTGCGCTACGACCTGCCGTCGAAGACCAAGATCGGCTTCGAGTACAACTACGGCAGCAAGAACTGGATCACCTTCGCCCCGGCCTCGGCCGACATGTGGACGACCAAGGTCGGCACGCGCGGCAGCGTGTATGAGGCCTACATGGTCCAGGAACTCGACGCCAAGCCGATCGCCTCGGCCGGCGCCAAGAGCTTCTTCCGCCTCGGCTTCCAGATGTACGACTTCAAGTACACCGGCAGCAACAACTGGGTCGGCGCGCCGGTCAAGATTTCCGACGTGAATGGCCAGATGATGACGATGACCCCGCTCTCGAAGGCCTACGACCTGTACGGCACGGTCGAAGTGAAGTTCTGATCCGGATATACCCTGAACGAGTAGTGGTCTTGCTTCCCGCGACCGGCGGTGTAAACTTTTCGCCGTTGGTCGCGTTACTGAACTCGTAGCACTCATCTCTGGAGGATTCAACCATGCTGAAAAAGTTCACCGTCGCCGCCGCCCTCGCGGTTTCCGTCATCGCTTTCTCCCCGGTCGCCTCGGCCGCCGACGTCCGCATGGTCGGCGCCGTGCAGGCCATCAACATGGCCGCGGACGGCAAGTCGGCTTCCGTCGTGCTAAAGAACGTCAAGGGCGGTGCCGAAGTCACCGTGACCGTCTCCGATACCGAAACCCTCGACAAGTTCAAGGACAAGCGGATCGGCAAGGGTGACGAAGTGCGCGTCAAGTACGACGACGC
>CAZVBY010000223.1:0-2117 GCA_964625895.1 uncultured Thiobacillus sp. | reverse complement strand
GTCGAGGAAGGGCAGCGTCACCGGCTTCTTGAGCTTGTAGGCGAACGGGCCGGCGAGCATCACCCAGGAGATGTGCGTCTCGCGGCAGGCTTCAAGCGGGTCGGGCAGCGCGGTGCGCAGCGCATCCGGGAAGTTCATTGCTGGGGAGCGCGTGCGGGCAGGGACTGGCCAAGTTGGCGGATTTCCTTGCTCAGTCCGACACCGCCCCACAGCGCCTTGAGCGGCGTGGCCTGTGACCAGGCGTCGAGTCGTTTCTGGATGCGCAGAACGATCGGCTCGGCGCGCCGCAGAGTGCGCATCAACGGGTCGTCCTGGGGTACGCCTTGCGCGCGCGCCGTGGCCGCGAGTTCCAGCAATTGCATGCACGCGCTTGCCGCATGGGCGCGCGTGGCCCCGCCGGCGAAGATGCCCAGGCTCGTGCAGGCGAAGCGTAGCCGTGCCAGGACCGGATTCGCGCTCTCGGCGAGCTCGAGGTAACGCGCGCTTTCTGCTTGCCGGGCTTCCAGTTCCAATCGCTTCTGCGCGGACGAGGCTTCGTCGCGGGCGTAGGGAAGCAGAAAATTTGCCATGACCCAGGCGGCCGGCTCCCCGCTGGCGAGCAGATGCCCAAGCCAGGGATTGTGCGCGAGCCAGTCGCCGGCCCGTGTGCGTATCTGCTGGCGCAGGTCGCCGCCGTAGCTGGCGTCGGCCAGCGCCAGCAGGAGCATCGGGAGAAGCTTGAAGGGAGACGGTTTGCTCAGGCCGGCCGGTTCGCCATAGACCAGGGCGTCGAAGTTGGAAACTCCCTGGATACTGGACTGTTCGTTACGCAGGTCGGTGCGCGCAAGAGTGGTTTCCTGCCATAGCTGCATGCAGTGTGCATGTTGTTCCTCCCAGCGCGCAGCGAGTGCGGCTTCGGCGGGGTACTGTGCCGGGGAAAGTTCCTGCAGAGGGCGCTGGGAGAAGACCGAAACGACCCAGTCGATCGTCGGAAAATCGCCCTGCACCGCTGTTGCCGCCTGAGCGCGCAGGCCCGGCAGGGCGAGGCTTTTGCCGCGCCAGACCGGCGGCAGAGCGGGATCAAGATGCCGGATCAGCCGGAATAGCCGCAGATCCTCCTTGATGTCGCGCAGGCCGAGCAGCTCTTGCAGAAAGGGCACGAGATTCTGGTCTTTCAGTTCATCGCGGGCCCAGCCGGTGATGAAACCTCCCATCAGGTCCTTGCGGCCGGCGTCCCAGTGCGTCGCCAATGCGACGGCGAGCTCCTCATGGGTGTGGCAGAGGGTGCCCTCGATACGGTGGGGCAAAACGTCATGGGCGCCGGGTGCGGCGCGGTCGTCCGGTGGCATCAGCAGGTTTGCGTCGCCGTCCAGCCAGCGCCGCACCTCGTCGCAGCCCCAGCGTTTCTGCGGGTCACGCAGCAGCAGGCCACGGCAGAGCTTGCGCCAGTCGGGGTCGCCGATGCCGGCAAGGTCAACACTGGCGGCGGAGAGTCGGTGTCGGATGTCGGCGTCCGCAAGGCCGGCGAACGGGTGGTGGCCGGTCAGCAGCTCGACGAGGATCATGCCGAGCGACCACCAGTGGGCCGCGCGATCGGGTGACAGGTCGGCGAGCGTTTCCGGAGCAAGGTATCGCGCGCTGCACGCCGTGCCGCTGGCAGGGTCGATGGCCGGGCCGGGTGAAGTCTGGCGGGATGCGCCGAGGAGGAGGGCGAGCGGCTCGCGGCGGCAGACCCGAATGTTCTCGGGACTGAGATCGTGATGAACGAGAGCGCCGTCTTGCCGGGACGTCAAAGCTTTCGCCAGCGCTTCGACGACCAGCCGCAACTCGTCCCGGCGCAGCGGCCCGGCGTCCATCAGTTGGCGCAGCGAACCCTCGGGCCAGGGTTCGATCGGCGCAGCCTCAAGCCCGAAACCCGCCGCCATCGAACTGCTCATGTTTTTCTCTCCCGGGTTTTTCATTCGCATTTTACGCGACGTAGAATCCGCGCATGACCCTGACCGAACTGCGCTACATCGTCGCCCTCGCCCGCGAGAGACACTTCGGCCGTGCGGCCGAGAAGTGCTTTGTCGCCCAGCCCACCTTGTCCGTCGCGGTGAAGAAGCTCGAGGACGAACTGGGCGTGATCCTCTTCGAGC
>CAZVBY010000222.1:0-2171 GCA_964625895.1 uncultured Thiobacillus sp. | reverse complement strand
GCTGGGTGTGGCCATCTGGCTGATTTCGCCCTTCCTGCCCGCCTGGGTGCACATGGGCCTGTGGGCGGCGCTGCTGATCATTTCCGCCATCTATCTGCATGCACTCGACCCCCTGCCGCAACACGCCAAGGGCTGGGCACGGTTCTGGAAGGGTGTGGGCGTCGTGGCGCTGATCGCCGGCCTGGGTCTCCTGCTGGGCGCTTTAGGCGGAAGCCGCGACATCCTGCAACCGCTTTCCGTGTACCAGGGCGTGATGGCCGGTCAGACCGGCACGGCTCTTGCGCCCGCCAAAGGTCTGGCCTTTGAAAAGGTCAAGGACGCGGCAGAACTCGACGCCCGACTGCTTGCCGCCAAGGCTGCCGGCAAGCCGGTCATGCTGGACTTTTACGCGGACTGGTGTGTGTCATGCAAGGAAATGGAGAAATTTACGTTCTCCGACGCCAAGGTGCAGGATCGACTCAAGGAAGTCGTGCTACTGAAAGCCGACGTCACCGGCAATACCGAGACCGACAAGGTGCTGCTCAAGCGTTTCGGGCTGTTCGGCCCGCCCGGCATCATTTTCTGGAACGCACAGGGACAGCAATCGGATCACAAAGTTATCGGTTATGAGGAAAGCACCAAGTTTCTCGCCAGTATCGACCAGGCACTGAAACCTTGACCCGCGCGACGGCCCTATATATTGGGGTTGGCTTGCTGGCCGTGTTCGGCGGCCTGATTGCCTCCGCCTGGCAACAGCAACGCCAGACCGATTCCGCCGCGGCAGACCATTTGCTGACCGCACCACTTTCCGATCTGCAAGGGCATCCCCAAACCCTGGCGCAATATCGTGGCAAGGTGCTGGTGGTGAATTTCTGGGCCACCTGGTGTCCGCCCTGTCGTGAAGAAATTCCGCATTTTGTCGAAATGCAAGGCATTCTGGCAGCGAAAGGCGTGCAATTCATTGGCATCGCGCTGGATACTCCGGAGCAAATTGGCCCATTCCTGTCGGAAATGAACATCAACTATCCTGTTTTCGTTGGCGGCATCAGCGAGTCCGAATTGATGCGGCAACTCGGCAATCACGGCGGCGGGTTGCCATATACCCTCGTTTACAATCGCCAGGGCGAGTTACACGAAAAAATCATCGGCGGGCTAGACAAGACAAGGCTTGAACGACTGCTTGCCCCCTACATTTAGACAGAATTTCGCTCAACTTCTGGACAAAATCCGCGAATTTGTAGCAAACTCGCGGCCATGCCAAAAACGATTAGCACTCGCAAAAGCGGCAAGGCCGGAGAGACGCTTCGTAAAACCTTTCTGGTTTTGCATGGCCCCAACCTTAATCTGCTCGGTAGCCGCGAGCCCCAGCACTACGGCTTGTCCACGCTTGATGACATCAACCAGGCGCTGAAGAACCGTGGAGACGCCTGCGGCGTGACGATTGAAGCCTTCCAGAGCAACCATGAGGGCGCGCTGATCGATCGCGTGCAACAGGCCAAGCGGGATGGGGTGGATTTCATCCTCATCAACCCGGCGGGATACACACACACCAGCGTGGCGCTGCGCGACGCGCTGGCGGCCACCGGCATTCCCTTCGTGGAAGTCCATTTGTCCAATGTACATACCCGCGAGTCATTCCGGCATCACTCCTATTTTTCCGACCTGGCCCTGGGCGTCATTGCCGGGCTGGGCGCACAGGGCTACGAGCTGGCGCTCGAATTTGCTCTCAAACACTTACATATAAAGGTCACATCCCATGGATCTCAGAAAGCTGAAAAAACTCATTGATCTGGTGGAAGAGTCCGGCATCGCGGAGCTGGAAATTACCGAAGGC
Source organism: uncultured Thiobacillus sp. (assembly GCA_964625895.1). Lineage (GTDB taxonomy): Bacteria > Pseudomonadota > Gammaproteobacteria > Burkholderiales > Thiobacillaceae > UBA6918. Next base: position 358 of record CAZVBY010000222.1, on the reverse strand, counting down.
GAGGAAAAAGTCCGCATCGCCAAACAACCGTCGGGCGCACAGATGATGATGGCGGCCGCACCGCAGTACATTCAGGCTGGCGCAGCGCCAGCGGCTGTCGCACCAGCCGCAACGGCAGAATCCGCCCCCGCCGAACCCGAAGGTCATGTCGTGCGTTCGCCCATGGTCGGCACCTTCTACCGCGCGCCCTCGCCCGGCGCCAAGGTGTTTGCCGAAGTCGGCCAGTCGGTTTCCAGCGGCGACACGCTGTGCATCATTGAAGCCATGAAGCTCCTGAACGAAATCGAGGCCGACCAGGGCGGCGTGATCAAGGCCATCCTGGTCGAAAACGGCCAGCCGGTGGAATATGGCGAACCGC
>CAZVBY010000221.1:0-2172 GCA_964625895.1 uncultured Thiobacillus sp. | reverse complement strand
CGTCCCCGACGCCACCCTCTACCACTTCGGCGTGCTCACCTCCGCCATGCACATGGCCTGGGTGCGCGCCGTGTGCGGTCGTCTGGAAAGCCGCTACCGCTACTCCGCCGGCATTGTGTACAACAACTTTCCTTGGCCTGTCATTGCGAGCAAAGCGAAGCAATCCAGTTTGGAAGCTGGATCGCCACGGCGCGTTGCGCCTCGCGATGACAGCAGGGCTGCCATCGAAGCCGCCGCACAGGCCGTGCTCGACGCCCGCGCACAATTCATGCACCCCTCTCCCTCGGGGAGAGGGGCTGGGGGTGAGGGGGAGCGTGGGAGCAAAGCGACCTCAGCGACGCTGGCCGACCTCTACGACCCGCTGACCATGCCGCCCGCGCTGTTGCGCGCGCACCAGAAGCTCGACGCCGCCGTGGACGCCGCCTATGGCAAAAAATCCTTCAAGACCGACGCCGAGCGCGTGGCATTCCTGTTCGAGCGGTATCAGCAACTCACTTCGTTGTTGCCTGCTGGCACACCCAAAAACCCACGCCGCGCCACTAAATCAACACGCTAAAGCACTGATTTATCTAACGAAATATCAATAAATACAGATAAGCTTAGATTTGTGTGCTTATTTTGACGTTTTAAGGCATACTTGAAACACTTATGGTTAAACCCTTCGAAATTCCCTTGCAGGACGTGCAAAAGCGTCTGTCTTTTGACAACCCCTGGTGGGTTGCGGGCGAGGGTGTGGATGCGGAGCGCGGAGCATGGCCCCGGCGCGCGTATTTCGATCCCTTTTTCCAGTTGGTGCGTGAGATCGATGTGCCACGAGCCGTCGTCCTGATCGGCCCGCGCCGCGTAGGCAAAACCGTGATGCTCGCCCATGCGATTCAGTCGCTGCTGGACGATGGGGTGGCGGGCAGCACCATTCTCTATGTGTCGCTGGACACGCCGCTGTATTCCGGACGCAGTCTGGAAAACCTCGTTCGCACATTCATGGACATGCACCGGCATGGCAAGGAACGCAGGTTGTGGATTTTTTTCGATGAAATCCAGTATCTGAAGGACTGGGAAGTTCATCTGAAGTCATTGGTGGATACCTTTCGCCCTATCCGGTTTGTCGCCAGCGGTTCTGCCGCCGCCGCACTGCGGATGAAAAGCCGCGAGTCGGGCGCGGGCCGCTTTACCGATTTCATGCTACCGCCATTGACGTTTGCCGAGTACCTTGCGTTTGCCGGGCAGGAAGAGGCGCTGATCGAGGAAGACACGACAACGGAGTCCAAGGCGCCTGTCTACCACGCACGCAACATTGATGCACTGAACACGGAATTTGTGAACTATCTCAACTTTGGTGGCTTCCCCGAGGCAGTGATGAATCGCGCGGTGCGGGAGAACCCTTCGCGATTCTTGCGGCAGGACATCGTCGACAAGGTATTGCTGAAAGATCTGCCCAGTCTGTACGGCATCGGCGACACGCAGGAACTGAACCGGTTTTTCAACGTGCTGGCCTACAACACGGGCGACGAGGTCAGCCCCGATGGCCTGCACAAGCATACTGGCATCACCAAACCGAAACTGCAGGAATATCTTGAATATCTTGAAGCCGCCTTCCTGATCAAGCGCGTCCATCGCGTGGACGATACGGCAAAGCGGATGCAACGCACGCGCACGTTCAAGATATACCTGACCAATCCATCAATACGCGCGGCGTTGTTTGGCTACGTTACGGCAACCGATCACGCCATTGGCGCACTGGCTGAAACTGCCGTCTGGAGCCAGTGGCTGCACAGTACCAATATTATCCAGTCTCTCCATTATGCCCGCTGGAAACCCGGTCGCGCTGATCTGGAGGTTGATCTGGTTTCGCTGGATACGCGAACGCTGAAGCCGCGATTTGCCGTCGAGATCAAATGGAGCGACTCGTCTTACAAGAACTGGGGCGAATTACGCGGTATCCGTGAATTTGCCACAAGGCACACATTGACCAGACGCCCGTTGGTGACAACATTGACACGGAGCGGCATCGGCAAGGATGGCAATCTGGAAATCGAGTTTGTTCCAACCAGCCTGCACTGCTACACGATTGCGAAGAATCTGCTTCACACACCATTCTGAGATTTTGCCAATGATGACACCCCACCCCTGGCTTGCCGCTTTCAAGGTTTATGCCCATCCGCGCGTCATCGG
>CAZVBY010000220.1:0-2174 GCA_964625895.1 uncultured Thiobacillus sp. | reverse complement strand
GCATGGTGCGCTTCGTCGATCACGAGCAGATCCAAGGTGGGCATCTGGTCGAGATGGGCCTGACGCGACAGGGTCTGCACCATCGCGAACGTCGCCTGACCGCGCCAGGACTTCTCGTTGGCATCAAACACGGACGTGCTCATGCCAGGATTCACCCGCGCGAACTTCTCTCGGTTCTGGCCGGTCAGCTCGGTACGGTGGGCAAGGATGCAGGCTTTCGCATCGGGCTCGACCAACACCCTGCCGGTGACAGCCGACAGCATGATGGTCTTGCCCGATCCAGTCGGCGCAACAGCCAATGTGTTCCCATGCTCGTCAAGCGCCGCCAGGGTGCGCTCGACCAGGAGGGATTGACGGGGACGGAGCATCATGACCGTGGCCCTCCGTCACTGCGCCCAGCTGGGACGGCCCGGTGTGGGTGCCCGGCCGGTGGCCTGCGCGTAGGCGTTGGGTGCGCTGGCCGCCTGGGGAGCAGGTGCGGGCTGACGCGCTCCGCCCATCAGCGCCGCGTAGTCCTTGTGGTCCGGCGTGATGGCCGCCTTGATGACGCTCTTGTCCTGGCCGTTCTGGTCTTTGTCCCAGTCGACCTTGCCGAGAAACTCGATGCCATCGAGATCGGCAAACCCGCTGATGCGGCGCGCGTTCTGCGCGGCAGGACTGTTGTCGCCAGGATGAACGCCGCGCGATGAGTTGAGGATCGCCTTGACGAAGGTGCGGCCCATGTTGGCCCACTCAGGGCCCTTGGGGCTGTGCAGGCCAATCAGCGACCACATCTTGCGACGGGCGAACTCACCCTCCATCACGACGAACTCGCAGTTCAGGTAAACCGAGCCGGTGTTGTCGTTGCGGGTGGCGTAGCCGCCAGTCCATCCTTGGGACGCGTCATCGAAGCCACCCGGGCGGATGGTCATGCGCACGCGGACCAAAGTGCCCTTGGGGATCAGGTCGAAGGACGTCTGCTCGGAAGCGGAATTGAAGTCGAAGTAGGTCATGATCAGGACTCCTGAGTCGAAGTGGATTCGGGGGTGGAAGCGGCGTTGGGGCGAGCGAAATCGAGTCGCTCGATGGCGGGTTTGGCCGGGCCGGCGATCTTTTCCATCAGGCGGCCGAGATGCGGCTCCTCGATGGCGTCAAGCCGACCGGAACGGTCCTTCGCCGGGTAGTTCCATGGGTTCAGCGTGTGGCAGACGAATGCCCGATAGCCACTGCCGTCATCGGCCTTGAGTTCGGCCAGGGTCACGACCTCGTCGACGATCCCAGGCAGCTCGAGCCCGGTCTTGGAACCGTCGATCTGCAGCGAGAAGATGCGGCGGTTGAAGTCGTCCAGGGCCTCATTCAGGATGCCGACGAACCACACGTTCTTGCGGCGCGTGTGCTGCAAGTGCGTGAGCCAGCCGATCATTTCCTGGCCCATCAAGCCGTAGGCGCCACGGCTGTCGGGCTTGCCGGTCTTCTCCGAGTAGGCTTGCGGCGGCCCCTTGCACCACTGCAGGCACAAACGTCCAGCCACGGTGATCGAGTCGACGAAGACGGTCTCGTACTTGTCCAGGACCGATGGATCGCCAAAGCGCGCGCACACGGCGTCGAAGTGGGCCTAGCTGTAGGGCTGGTCCTCGCGCAATGCCGGGTTCGGGCCGCCGATGAACACCGCGAAGTCACGGCACTCCTGCCAAGTGCGTGGGCGGATCGTGTCGCCAGCCCAACCTTCGACAGCCAGATCGCCAGCCTCCAGGTCGAAGAACAAGGTGGCGGCGGGCTTCAACGTCCAGAGCTGGGAGGTCTTGCCGATGCCGCTCTTGCCAACGAGCACGCCCTTGACGCCACGGCGTTCAGCCAGGCGCTGGTCGGCGGTGATGATGGGCAGGCTCATTTCCGGCTCCCTTCACCGCCCAGATCGGCGAATGCAGCGGCCAACGTGGTTACACCCAGCGCGCCGCGCTTTCGGGCCAGGTCGTAGAGATCGCGCAGACCTTGGAGGCGGCGGTGGTGGAGGCGGGACTCGGCTTCCACGCCTTGAATCGCGAAGGCCAGATCGTCGACAGTCGCGTCTTCGAGCGGGCGCACCACTTCATCGGCACGATTGCCATCCAGGGCCGGGATGCGGATCGTCTCCGGCAGATCCCGCAGGTACATCTCGGACTGCTTGCGCAGGAGCTCGATCAATGTGGATTGGG
>CAZVBY010000219.1:0-2229 GCA_964625895.1 uncultured Thiobacillus sp. | reverse complement strand
ATGGCCTGATGGCCGCGATGCAGGCCATCGAAATTGCCGATGGTGACGACATGAGGAATGCCAAGCGGGAAAAGGCCGTGCGAAACGTGCATGAAATATGGACTGCCTAAAACACCGGATTTTAGCGTTTTTTCAGGTGCTTACGCACCACGGCGTTTGAACTGATCAAGGCGTATGCCCATGATCCACAAACTGGCGAAATAGACGCCCGCGCCTAGCGCAACCAATCCGCTCAGCCAAAGCGCGCGTGCCGAAAAGCCGGCTTCAATCCAGTCGTTGGCCGTGCCTGCGGCAAAATAGATGGAGCCCGCCATGCAGGCCAACGCCATCATCACTTTGAAAAAGAATTTCCCCCATCCAGGCAGCGGTGAGTAGATCCCCTGTTTGCGCAGCAGATGAAAAAGAATGGCGGCATTGAGACAGGCGCCAAGGCCAATGGCCAGCGCCAGACCAGCATGTTTGAGATGCCAGATGAAGGCCAGATTCATGACCTGCGTGGCGAGCAGGGTCAGAATGCCGACCTTTACCGGCGTGCGGATATTCTGCCGTGCGTAAAAACCCGGCGCCAGCACCTTGACCAGAATCAGGCCCAGCAGTCCGACGGAATAGGCGATGAGCGCCTGCCGCGTCATCCACATGTCATGGGCGGTGAATTCGCCATATAAAAATAGCGTTGAAATCAGCGGGACAGCCAGTACCGCCAGCGCGACTGCTGCGGGCAGGGCAAGCAGTACCGTCAGTCTCAATCCCCAGTCGAGCAGCTTTGAGTATTCGTCCACGGACTGGTCGGCATGATGCTTGGCCAGGCTGGGCAGTAAAATCGTGCCCAGCGCCACGCCCAACATGCCTGCGGGAAACTCCATCAGCCGGTCGGCGTAATACAGCCAGGAAACACTGCCCGTGCCCAGAAACGAGGCAAAAATGGTGTTGATGAGCAGGCTGACCTGCGCAACCGAGACGCCCAGGGTTGCCGGCCCCATCAGGATCAGAATACGGCGCACGCCTGGATCGGAGAAGTTAAGCGTAGGGCGAGGGAATATGTTGATGCGCATCAGCGCCGGAATTTGCAGGGCCAGTTGCAACACGCCGCCCAGCAGCACACCCCAGGCCAAGGCCAACACGGGCGGGTCGAAATATTTGGCCAGCACGGTGGCCGCAAGAATCATGGCCACGTTGAGCAATACCGGCGTGAAAGCCGGGATGGAAAAGCGGCTCCAGGTATTGAGCACGCCCGCCGCCAAGGCCACCAGCGACATGAAGGCAATGTAGGGAAAAGTGATCCGCGTGAGCAGTACGGTCAAATCGAATTTTGCGGGTTCATCGGCAAACCCCGGCGCACTGATGTAAACCAGCAACGGCGCGCCCAGAATGCCGATGACCGCAACGGCCACCACCACCAGTGACAGAAGCGAAGCGACCTGGTTGACCAGATTTTTCGTGGCCTCATCGCCGTTTTTGTTCTTGTATTCCGCCAGGATCGGGACAAAAGCCTGAGAAAACGCGCCTTCGGCAAACAGGCGCCGCAACAGGTTGGGTAGTTTGAAGGCGACAAAGAACGCATCAGTATAAATCCCCGCGCCAAATGCGCGAGCGATCAGTAAATCGCGTATAAAGCCGGTAATGCGGGAAAGCAGGGTAAAACTGCTGACCTTGGCCAGCGCCTTGAGCAGGTTCATTGGGTTCAGACTGGTTTCCGTATTGCGGAAACGGGAATTTTTCCCTTATAATCTCACGCTTTGTTGAGCTCTACCAATTTCTTTCAGGAGTCAGAATTCATGGCGAACACCGCCCAAGCCCGTAAGCGCGCGCGCCAAGCCGTTGTCCAGCGCGCCCATAACATGGCCCAGCGTTCCGAGCTGCGTACCGCCATCAAGAAAGTCCGCACCGCGATTGCCGCTGGCGACAAAGCCGTTGCGGCAACCGTTCTGCAATCTTCCATGAGCGTGGTTGACCGCATTGCCGACAAGAAAATCATTCACAAAAACAAGGCCGCGCGCCACAAGAGCCGTCTGGCGCAAGCCATCAAGGCCATGGCTTGATCGACTCGGACTGCTACAAAAAAACGCCGTGTTCGCGGCGTTTTTTTATTGGCAATTGCCATTATGTAGCTGACGCACATTGACCGCCATACAGTCCTGGGTTAGCCCGGATATTTCACCAGGCCGGCCCGGAATTTTATGCGTAGGCGCATGAGCACAGGTTTTGCAGGATATAGGGCGGCAAACCACC
>CAZVBY010000218.1:0-2237 GCA_964625895.1 uncultured Thiobacillus sp. | reverse complement strand
GGAATATGCAAAATTAAGCGCCACCTGACGGTTGCGCCTGTTGCGAAGCAAACATTGCCTGATAGCCCAGGTATGCGCCACCCAGCATGACCGGTAGCAGGATCATCAATCCGAACAATGGTACCAGCGCCAGGAACAGCACGGGCAACATGACCAATCCGTTGACAAGCAGGGCGGGCCAGTTTCGCAAGCAGGCCTTGAGACTCAAGCCCATCGCCTGCAATGGCGCGGCATTGCCGAACACGACCAGGGCGGGGGCGTACCAGCTGGCGGCCACGGCCGGCAGGAGCAATGCCATGCCCAGTAACAGCAGGCCGCCTTTTCCTTCCAGTGCGGCGGCCAACTGTTCCGGTCCGGCGCCCTCCTGCATGACTTGGTGCAACGCCGTGTAATCGACGCCCAATCCTTTCATCAGCATGAGCACAGCGCTAAGCGCGGCGAGATAAATCGCGCCGACGGCGGCCAGCGGAACGGCATGGCTGCGAAAACCGGTGAGGAATTGTGGCAGCTCGGGTTCCGCGTCCTCGTCAATCGCGCGATAGGCGCGCATGAAACCGGCGGCGATGAAGGGGGAAAGAATTTCAGCCAGACCGGCCCCGGCATAGGGGATGAATTGAAGGATCAGCAAGGCGCCGATCGATACGCCCGCCGCAGCGGCCAGGATAAGCGGGCTTTTGGCGAAAAGCTTGAATGCGCGGATTACCCAGTCCAGCCCGGCGCGCGCCGGAACCTTGCGCGGAAGTTCTTCAGTCATGAATCAGAAATTACGGATTACCCATTGCGGCACCGCGCCGGCTGGCACGGGGCCATCCTGGCGTGTAAATTCGCCGCGACCGGTTTGGTCGACCAGATAGTAGGGCCGTCCCTTTGGCGGGGTCACGCGCAACATATACAGCTTGCCCTTGAGCCGGTATTCCTCGATGCGCTCGCGGCCTTTGCTGCGGATGGTGATTTCGGGCTCGCCAATGTCCTTGGCGGCGGGCGCACCATCCGGCACGGGCGTGCTGCCTTTTGGCGGAGGGGGTGCTTTGTCTGCCGCAAGGACGGACATGCTGGCTGTCATCAGGCAAAGGACGAAGGTGTGGATTGTTTTCTTCATGTCATGTCTCGCTCGGGTACATTTTTAGCATAGCCGGAAATCAACGGAAATCAGAAATCAGAGGTTGAGCTGGATTTCACGCTCTGTCAGCGTGGGCGCAAAGCCTCGTTTTTCGTAGTGGCTGAAGATGGCTTCCACCACATCGGCAGGGTGGTCGATCACCTGAATCAGGTTCATGTCTTCCGGACTGATCATGCCTTCCTGAATAAGCCGGGCCTTGAACCAGTCGAGCAGGCCCGCCCAGAATTTTGAGGCAACCAGTATGATGGGGATGGAGCGGCTCTTGCCGGTTTGCACCAGGGTCAGCGCTTCCATCAGTTCGTCCAGCGTGCCAAAGCCGCCTGGCATGACGACATACGCCGTGGCGTACTTGACGAACATGACCTTGCGGGAGAAGAAATGCTGAAAACTCTGGCTGATATCCTGGAAAGGATTTGCGCGCTGCTCATGCGGCAACTGGATATTCAGGCCTACGCTGGGTGATTTGCCAAAATACGCCCCCTTGTTGGCCGCTTCCATGATGCCGGGGCCGCCGCCGGAAATGACCGAGAAGCCCGCATCCGACAATTTGCGCGCAATTTCCTCGGTGAGGAGGTAGTAAGCATGATCGGGAGGGGTGCGTGCGCTGCCGAAAATCGACACAGCCGGGCGAATTTCGGCAAGACGTTCCGTCGCCTCGACGAACTCTGCCATAATGCCGAACAGCCGCCAGGATTCGCGCGCCGAATAGTCAATCTCCGCCGCGCCGCGCGGGTCGGCCAATTCAGGCAGTTTTTTTTCGTGCACGCCGGTTTCCCCTCATCACAATGCAATCAAATTGAACGACGCTCAACGAACACTTCTTCTGGTAGATGGATCATCTTATCTTTACCGTGCCTTTCATGCGTTGCCGGATTTGCGCAATCGCATGAACCAGCCCACTGGCGCCATTTACGGCGTCATCAATATGCTGAAAAAGCTGGAAAAGGACTACCCGGCGGATTATATCGCCTGTGTGTTCGATCCCAAGGGAAAAACCTTCCGCGACGACTGGTATCCGCAGTACAAGGCCAACCGCCCGCCCATGGCGGAGGATTTGTCGGCGCAGATCGCGCCGCTGTTTGAGGGCATCCGCGCGCTGGGCTGGCCGCTGGTGGTG
>CAZVBY010000217.1:0-2247 GCA_964625895.1 uncultured Thiobacillus sp. | reverse complement strand
AAAGTCACCTGCTGCGGCGGCGCGCTGGCCTTCTCGGAGCCCGAGAAGTCCTACAAGCAGATTCGCGACATCGTCGAATCCGCCTATGACCATGGCGCGCAAGTCATCGCCACGCCCTGCCAGCTCTGCCAGGCCAACGTCGAACTGTACCAGTCCGAGATCAACAAGAAGCAGGGCACCAAGTTCAACATGCCCGTCGTCTTCTACTCGCAGCTGCTGGGCGTTGCCTATGGCGGCGACATCAAGCAGACCGGCCTGGACGGGCAGGTGATCCGCGCCGAAGTGCTGGAGAAACTCATCAAGTAACAAGAACGCATCAAAGGGGATCGCGGCCGGTGCGGCGACATGCTCACCGGCCGTTTTTCTCGCTATAATGCGCGGCTTTCGTGGGCCGATAGCTCAGCTGGGAGAGCGCCGCGTTCGCAATGCGGAGGTCGTGAGTTCGATCCTCATTCGGTCCACCAGAATCAAAGGCAGCGCCGGGTTGTTAGCTCAGTTGGTAGAGCAGCGGACTCTTAATCCGTAGGTCGAAGGTTCGAATCCTTCACAGCCCACCAGAATGTCGTCGCCAGACGATCGTGGGTGGTTAGCTCAGTCGGTAGAGCAGTTGGCTTTTAACCAATTGGTCACAGGTTCGAATCCTGTACCACCCACCAAATCACCTTTGTCGTAGAGTACGCATCATGCACCTCGACGACCACTCTCAAACAAATCCCGACATCCGCTGGAAACAGCGATTCAGCAATTACCGGCGTGCTTACTCCCAGTTGGCCGAGGCAGTAGCCCTATCGAAAACCAGGCCGCTGAGCCGACTGGAACAGCAAGGACTCGTTCAGGCCTTCGAATTCACCCAGGAACTGGCTTGGCAGGTGATGAAGGATTATTTCGAATACCAACAGGGAGCAACGACCATCACGGGTTCGCGCGACGCCATTCGTACCGCCTTCCAGACAGGCCTGATCGAAGACGGCGATGGCTGGATGGACACCATCAACAGCCGCAACCGCTCGTCCCATACCTACGACGAAAATACGGCAAACGCGCTTGCCGAAACCATTTCAAAACGCTACCTGCCGCTCTTCGAATCATTCATGACCCGCATGCAAGCGCTCGCCGTCGACGCGGCCTGACGATGGTTCAAGAGTCGATCCATTTCGGCCTGGAGGGCGCGACCATCGACAAGATCCGGGCCGTTCTGGCCCAATATCCCGAGGTTGAAAAAGCGGTGATCTATGGCTCAAGAGCCAAAGGCAACTACAAGAGCGGTTCCGACATCGATCTTTCGCTAGTCGGAGAAACACTCACCGAAGACCGGCTGTTGCAACTGGAGAACCGCCTGGACGACTTGATGCTGCCCTACCTGTTCGACCTCAACCGCTTTCACTCGCTGCAAAACGGGGCGCTGATCGAGCATATCGAGCGGGTAGGCAAAGTGTTCTATTCGCGGGACGCAACTCCCTGAAAAATCGCAGAGGGTCGCCCCGGTTATGCCAAGCCCTCAATCGATGGGGAAAAGCACCTCCCCCCAATCCCCTATCGATCTTCCCGCGTATGCCAAATGCGCAGAATGTAAATGCTACTGCCCTGAATTTCGTAGCGCATTTCGTAGTTGCCGACGAGAATGCGGCGCACCTCGCGCGGATCGAATTCTTCGAGACGCTCGCCGATGCGCGGATTGACCAGCAGGCCCGACGGCGCGGCCGTCAGCGACTGCGCCACGCGTGCGGCGGCGGCCGGGTTAATCGGGGTCTGACCCCAATCATTTACAGGCATGGCAAAAAGTCGGCGCTGGCGAGACGGCATGACGGATATCGATCTATACTTCGTAACCCAACCGATGGATGGATGACATGAATACGCTCACGCTCTCACCCAAATTCCAACTCGTCGTCCCCAAGCATATTCGCGAGGCCATGAAGCTCCAGGCGGGCACGCAAATGCAGGTCATTCAATACGGCGACCGCATCGAGTTCATTCCTGTCAGGCCCATGCAAGCGGCCCGCGGCATGTTCAGGGGCATGAACACCGACTTCGAGCGGGAAGACGATCGGTCATGAACATCGTCGACACGTCCGGCTGGCTTGAATATCTCGCCGACACTCCGCTTGCCGAGAATTACGCCGGCGCCATAGAGGGCACCGATGAATTGCTGGTGCCCAGTATCGTGTTGTACGAAGTCTTCAAGAAAATCGCCATCGAGTACGACGAAAATCGGGCGTTTCAAGCCATCGGCCAACTCAAGCAGGG
>CAZVBY010000216.1:0-2259 GCA_964625895.1 uncultured Thiobacillus sp. | reverse complement strand
GGCCAGAACCGGCGCCCCGAGTCGGTCGACGAAAGCCTTGGCCGCGCGAAATTGGGCAGGCCGGGCGCGCTGCGTGATGTCACCCGACAGCACCACTACATCCGGCCGCTGCCGAGCTGCCAGGGCGACCAGAGCCTCGACCACCGGCGGCTGTTCGGTGCCGAAATGCGTATCGGAGATATGCAGCAGGACACTCATGCCACAGGCTGTGGCGCATCTGCCGTGGCCGCTGCACCAGCAGCCTGGAGCAGATACAGGGGCTTATCCAGCACACGAAACTCGATCGGCGCGCGCATCTGCGTCACCTCGCCATCGAACGCCACCACGACCTTTTTGCGTCCGGGCGCCAGCGTCGGTTTCACCACCATGTGGTGGAACTCGAAGCTTTCCACGCCGGCGGCTTCCCCCAGCCGGCCCATCGCCCCGTGCAGCATCAGCCCGAGCATCGACAGCGTGCCGATGGGCCGCAACATCAGCGCGGCCAAGCTGCCGTCGCCGGGTGTGCCGGCGATGGTGTCTTCCGGATCGGCGCCGAACTGTTGCAGTTGCAGCCGGTTGTTGCCGACGAACAGCGTCAAGGTCTGCACGTCGCGAACCGTGGAACCTGTCTCGATGTGCAGGCGCAGCCGTCGCCGTGCGCGCAGCAGGGTGGCACAGGCCGCCATGAACGCGACCCGGCGGCTGCGGCCAAAGCGGGCCTTGAAGGCCTCGCGGTCGCGCAACAGTTCCGGGTAGACGCCGAGGCTGGCATTGACCAGGAATACCCGGTCGTTGATCGCCCCCACCTGCACCGGTATTGGCCGTGCATCCAGCAGCAGGCGCGCCGCGGCAGCCGGCTCGGTGGGGATGCCGTGCGTCCTGGCAAAGTAATTGAAGGTGCCGTAGGGGATGACGCCCATGACGCAACCGGCGGCGTGCGCGGCCTGGGCCACCGTGTTGAGGCTGCCATCACCGCCAACGGCGATCACCGCCGTACTGCGCGCCACCGCCGCCGCTGCGGCCTCGGTGGCCACCTGCGCCAACTCGGCAGGCTGGCAAGTCAATAATTCGCCGTTTCGCCCATGCGCCGCGAGCGCAGACTGGATCACGGCACGCTTGGCATCGACGTCGAGAGCCCCGGCAGCGGCGTTGATCACGAACAGCAGGGTTGCCGCAGGGTCGAGACGCGGGACCGCCTGCGCCGGATGCTGCGCGCTGTCGCCTTCTATCGGCACGGGCTGGAAATCCTCAGTCATGTCGAAGCAGATCGCCAAAGACGGTGTGCTCGCCGTCCCGGCGATCGGCGCCCGGCGCGTCGTAAAGCACCAGCCAGCGTGGCTTGCCACCGGCAATCGCGGGCGGCAGGTCACAGATCGCCTCGGCGCGATTGGTGCCATGTCCGTGCGGCAGCGAAACCGACTCGGTCAGCGCCGTTTCGAATCGCACCAGTTCACGGTTGGCGCTGATCGTGGGTCGGGCGAGCGGCCATTTGAAGAGACGGATATCTCCGTTGAGCACCATCGTCGGACCGGCCAGGATGTAGAGATCATCGCCGGAAAAGTGCAGATCCCGGACACCCAGACCGTCAAGCTGCAGGAAGTGCTTGCGCAGCAGCGTGCCACGGTCGTCCAGAGGCACCAGGCGCAGCTGATCCCCACGCGCCTCGATGGCAATTTCGAGCAGCGCCGACCAGCCGCGCAGCACCGGGCCGCGCAGGCCAAGCAGCAGCCGGCGTCCATCCACCGCCAGGCCTTCGATATCGAAGCCGTTGTCCTTGCCCGGAATTGCCATGTAGGGCCCGAAGTGGGGGTCGTCGGCGAGCGCGCGGATGAGCAGGTTCGCCTGCGCATCACCCTTCAGCCGCAAGGCCCGCCGGCCGTCCTGCGCCTGGCGCACCAGACAGGGCTCGCCCTGGGCGTCGGGTTCGATCGGCAGACAGGCCAGCAGGCGACGGTTGCCGTCGAGCGTCACCTTCGCCAGCCGCCTGGCGTTGTAGGCATTGTCCCGGTCCGGCTTGGCGTTCTTGCGCTTGAGGCCATGCGAGCCGACCACCCAGAGGTAACCATCGGCCACCGCCATGCCTTCCAGATCAGCCTCTTCCTCGGCTGCGCCGGGCAGGTCCAGCAGGTCGGCCAGCGGGAAGTCGCGTACGTCACCAAAACGCAAAGCCTCTCGCCCCACGGCGTCGAGCCGGCGCAGGCGATCCACACCACAGGCTTCGTCACCCGCCACCCAGAGCCAGTCGCCGGTGAAGGCCGCGCCCGACAAATTGTTATGGAC
>CAZVBY010000215.1:0-2269 GCA_964625895.1 uncultured Thiobacillus sp. | reverse complement strand
TTAGGATAATTACGGAGGAAAGACATGAACACGATTCTGGATTTTCTGGGTTCGGATCACCGGGCGTGCGACGATTTGTTTGCGGCGGCAGAAGAGGCGGTCGCCAGCAAGAACTGGAACGGCGCCCGCAGTCTGTTCAGCCAGTTTCACCAGGCCATGGACCGGCACTTCGCCATGGAAGAAGAAGTGCTCTTTCCAGCCTTTGAAGCCAGGACCGGCAATACGATGGGGCCGACCCAGGTGATGCGTGCCGAGCACGAGCAAATGCGCGCACTGATGCACGACATGAAAACGGCGGTAACGGCAGGCAACGATGTGGAGTATCTTGGCCTGTCCGAAACGCTCAACATGCTCATGCAGCAGCACAATCTCAAGGAAGAGAACATGCTCTATCCCATGTCCGACCGGGCGCTGGCCGGGGAGAGCGACGAGCTTATCCACCGGATGGATGCCGTAACACGGTAGGCGATATTGAACGACGAAATCCTTATCGATGCGCGCTGGCTGGAGCCGCCGGAACCCATGGAAAAAGTCATGCAGGCCGTGGGCCTGCTGAAACCCGGGCAGCATATCCGGCTGCTGTTGCACCGCGAGCCATTCCCGCTTTACCCCATTCTGGAAAATCAGGGCTATTCGCATGACACCATGCCGCAACCGGACGGCACTTTCATCATCCTGATCCGGCATGCTTCCTGATCAGCCAGGGCGGCAGGCATGAACATGCAGGCTGGCCTTTCCTTCGATCAAGCCCCACCGTTGTCGGTGCCGCTGCGTTTTTTCCTGACCGCGCCCTTGTTCCTGCTGGCGGCCGCATTTCTGGTGATGATGTTCCCAGAGTCACTGAATTCGCGCTGGGCGCCGCAGGCGCTGGCATTGACCCATGCGCTGACGCTGGGGTTTCTTGCCTTGGTGATGATCGGTGCGCTGATGCAAATGCTGCCGGTGGCGGCTGGCGCGGTCATCCCGGCGGGAAGGCGGGTTGCATGGCTTGTCCATTTGCCGCTGTCCATCGGAACCGCCTCCTTGATGGCGGGGTTCATGGGAGCGGACGCCGTGTTCCTGGGAGCAGGGGCGGGCCTGCTCGCTGCCGGCTTTGCGGTTTTTCTGGCAGCGGCAGGCTTCAGTCTGATGCGGGCGGTGAGGAATGACACGGTTACCGGCATCCGGCTGGCTGTGCTCAGCCTGCTTCCAGCCGCAGGCCTCGGACTGGTGCTTGCATTGATGCGCGCGGGTTTTGTGTTTCCGGTAGATCTCCACGTTGCCAGCCCGGCACATATCGCCCTTGGCCTGCTGGGCTGGGTACTGCTGCTGGTGATCGGCGTGGCCTATCAGGTCGTGCCCATGTTCCAGATCACGCCGCCCTACCCGCCCAGACTGGCCCGCTGGCTGGCGGGTGCATTGTTCCTGTTCCTGATTGCGCGCGCGGCCGCGCCGCTGCTGCCGCAAGAAATGTCAGCAGATATTTCTCTGGCGGCGGATATCGGGCTGGCGGCGGCGATCCTGATTTTCGCCTTTGCCACCTTGCAGCTTCAGTCACGCCGCCGCAGAAAGCTGCCGGACGTCACGCTCGATTTCTGGCGCCTGGGCATGGCTGGCCTGATCGCAAGCGTGGCCGTCTGGGTGGCGGCTCAAGTGTGGCCGACCTGGGCGGCCAATGACGCCTATCCCATGCTGCTGGGCGTGCTGTTCATCGGCGGATTCGCGGTCAGCGTGGTCAACGGCATGCTTTACAAGATCGTGCCGTTTCTTGCCTGGTTCCATCTCCAGGCGCAATTGCAGGCGAAGGCGGGCACGATTCCCAACATGAAACAGATGATCTCGGAACGCTGGATGCGTCTTCAGTTCCGCCTTCATCTGGCGGCCTGTCTGCTGCTGGCCGCCTCGGCTTTCCGTCCGGCATCATTTTCCCTGGCGGCAGGCGTGGTTTTGGCGCTGTCGGCGCTATTGCTGTGGATCAACCTGTTTGCCGCCGCGCGGCGCTATGCGCGGCATGGCGGCCGCTTCGCCCTGTAGCCGCCATGAAACTTTCGGGTGTTTTTGGCAAGGTGCGGATACAATGCCATTTGAGACGGTTGCAACGGCCGTCCAATGAAGGCTAAAGGATTCAGAATGAAACGCGTGGATGATTTCCGCTTGCGCTTCCCAGGCGACAGGCGGGAACTGGTACCCCTCATGGTTGGCGGCATGGGCGTGGATATTTCGACCACCGATTTGGCGCTGGAGGCCGCACGTCTTGGCGGCGTCGGCCACATCTCCGACGCCATGGTGC
>CAZVBY010000214.1:0-2290 GCA_964625895.1 uncultured Thiobacillus sp. | reverse complement strand
CGCCGGGCAGGGCGTGCGAGCCGATCTGCGAAATCGAACTTGAACTCAAGCGCGGCGCACCCGACGCGCTGTTTGAACTTGCCCGAGGCTGGGCTGCGGCGTTGGGCTGCCTGCCCAACGACGAGAGCAAGGCCGCACGCGGCGTGCGGCTGGCGCATGACATCGCGCCCGCGCCGGCGAAGCCGGGCACGCTGGCGCTGACACCCGACATGCGGGTCGATGAGGGCTTCGCCGCGATTCTCCGCCATACGCTCGCGCACTATCAGGCCAATTTGCCAGGCGTGTTCGAATCGGATGACATTGAATACATCCATCAGGCGCGCGTGGCGTTGCGGCGTCTGCGCGCCGGCTTGAAGCTGTTTGACCGAGTATGCACGCTGCCCGAGGATTTGCTGGCAGGGCTGCGCGCGCAAGCGGCAGCGCTGGGGCCGGCGCGCGACTGGGATGTCCTGTGCGTCGAGACCGTGCCGGCCATGGCCCTGCTGGGCACCCTGCCGACAGACTGGCGGGACGAATGCCAGTCGCTACAAGCCCATCGCGCACAGGTACGGGCGGACATGCACACGGCGCTGGCGGCAGCGCAGCCCGGCGTGTGGCTGCTCGACATGACGCGCTGGTTGATGCAACAGGCTTGGCGCGAAGCCGATCCGTCTTGGCAGCAGGCTCAAACCTGGCCACTGGGGCCATGGGCGAAAAAACGGCTGCGGCGCGGCCATCGCCGACTGGTGCGGCAATCGCTGGCGTTCGAATCGCTGTCGCGTGAAGCGCGCCACGCATTGCGACTGCGCTTCAAGCGCCAGCGTTACGCGCTGGAATTTTTTGCCAGTCTGCTGCCCGCACAACGGGCATCAGCGCTGCTTGGCACGATACGCACCCTGCAGGACGGCCTGGGGCAGGCCAACGACGCCAGCGTCGCGCGCGTCCTGTTGCAGTCGGTGCCCGGTGCGGGCGGCGCGGCACGCGGGTTCATGCTCGGCTGGCTCGCCGCAGTTGAGAGTGCGGCGGGGTGTGGCGACATTGCAAAGGCCTTGAAAGATTTCGTCAAGCAATAAACAAAGGGTGGAGGAAACTTCAGTGTCGGTATGATTTCACCCGGATATTTTTCATCTGACCAGCCCCCAAAATTTTATGCGTAGGCGCATGAGCACGAGTTTTGCAAGATATAGGGCGGCAAACCATTTTAATACGCCGGCCTTTGCGGGCAGTGCAGGAGCGTGGCCCCCTCGTAGATGGGCGGCGGAGGAGAAGATCGGCGAGCGCATTTTTTTGGCACTGCTGGCGGCTCGCTCTACTGCGAACGTTCCGAGGCGCAAGGTTGCGCAAGTCATCGCGAATCGCCTCGGCGCAGCCACAAAGCCAGCGGCAAAATCCGGCGCAACCTGCCTGGGCATCAATATGCCCACATTCAAACCTTGGGGCGCTGGTTTTGCGGGCGGAATTGCTGCATTGTGCTCCTCGACAACGTATCCCGATTCGACCTTCGTCGCGCGCCTTGCATTTCGTCCGCAAAACCGAGCGCGTGGCCATGCGGGAATCGATCAGAGCTTGCTTAAGGGGTGTAGTCACATCCTCGCCAAGCCATCAGCCAACAAACTCCATTGCAGTTCTTTATCCAACATCAATTCAATCCGAGTGCCAACGGTGGTGGGTTTATATAATCGCTTGACCGAAAAGGGTATGGAATGTAAATTTCCCGAGTCATTTCAATTTTGGAGGGGGCCATCATGAAAAAATTTGTTCCGGCGCTATGTGTGCTGCCGTTGATGCTATCGCAGGCGTATGCCGGCGAATTCACGACCGAGCCTTCCGCGACGGCCTATTGGCAAATCCCGCTGGCCGTTTCGCAGACCGGCAAAGAGCGCCATGCATTCGGTTTTCGCATGGACCAGGTCGTGCGTGACAATACCGGGAACCTGATCTCTTCTTTCTCCGCGCCGCTCAAGCCCGCAGTGGTCGATTTCCGTTTCAACGACCGTGGCATGAAAGGCGTTTATGTTTATGGCGTTAATACGGCCAGCCCGGCCATCATGAAAGCCGCCGAAGGGGATTCCACGATGTGGTGGATAGTTGGGGGCACCGTAGTCGGCGCGGCGGCGCTGGCGATTTTTGCCGAGCAAGATCATGGCGGCACTTCCGGTACGGTTGGCGGCGGTGGCGAGTTTTCTGCTCTTAACGAGTACAAAAAGGGCATTACGCGTTACTGATGCCGGTTCGGCAAGACAAAAGACAAAGGCGCCGTTGGCGCCTTTGTCTTTTTTTGGCTCCGCTGCCTGGAAAATTAGGGAAGCAC
>CAZVBY010000213.1:0-2302 GCA_964625895.1 uncultured Thiobacillus sp. | reverse complement strand
TTAACAACTCAAGGAGTTTTACGATGAAACAATTGTTGATAACATCCATCATGGCAACCACTCTCGCTTCCGGCAGTGTACTGGCAAACCCGGCTGCACAGCAAGGCGACCTCGACCAGATTTTTGCCGCACCGGGCAAAGCGGGGAAAGTTGCTACGCTGTCACATCAGGAGATGGTGGAGACGGAAGGGGAGGTATTGTGGTTTGTTCCCATTGCTGCATGGACTATTGGGGGTGGGGCATTAGGTGTCGCTACCAATCGTTGGGCTACAGGATCTTGGGCAGGATCTGGTCGGGCATTTGGTGCTGGTGCAACCGCAGGGTTTTATAATTCAAATTTGCCCATTAGAGCATTAGGAGCGACCGGCTCATATACTATGGGCGCATTTGGAGCTGCTAGTTGGTATCGTTTTTAATAGGTACAAAGTGCATAGATTGGTGGTCAAGTGGTCGCCAATCTTTTTAACCTGAAATAGAGAGCAAAATGAATGACGCATCAGGAGTTCGCATGGTTCGCCTTTTTATTTTTAATTGTCTTCTTCGCAGGAGTAGCTGCTAGATTGAGCGTAAATCTTAATCTAAACATGACTTTGTTTACTCCAATATTCTTTTTTTTCTTTATGGTGGTATCTTATTTTTATCCAAGAATTTTTCAAGACTTTCAGCGACTTATGTCAATACATGATGCTGCTGGGATTGCGCTAATCATCGTAATTGGTATTTACGTTTTTCGATTTATAATTATTAAGCTTGAGTAGTTGTTTTCAATGAATTCGTGTTATGAGCATTCTTGTCAGTGCTAATTTAGGAGTATTCAGTTGTTAAACGCCATCATCAAACCTCTGCTTTTAAAAGAAAACATCACGTGGGATGACTTCAGCTACCCGCCTGTGCTGGCGTGGTTGCTGTTGGTGATACTGGGTGTACTCGTGGGGCTTGACCCCAGTATGTCGGCACAGATGCCGTTGCCATTGTGGCTGGCTGCCGCTTTTGGCGTGGTGCTGATGCTGGTTGGTTATCCGGTTATGACGCTGTTTATGCGCTGGTGGATGGGGCGTAAAGGCTGTGACGGGCAGGGGCGGATGTTCCGGCTGATCATGGCGGTGTCTGCCATCGGTGTGCCTGCCAGCCTATTGGTGGTGTTTGGAATCCCCGTTTTATTCACGTTGCCGCTGTGGCTGTATTCGATTTGGGTGGCTGCCCATGCGTTTGAGCAGGTGTGCGAGGTTTCCATCGGCTATGCGATTGGCGGGATTTTGTTGAGCATGGTTCCCACAATAGTCGTCAGCATGGTCGTTGGTGCAGTATTTGCCGGTGTCGCGGGTGTGTTGGGATTGTTGCCCATGCCAGAGATGCCCATCCAATGAAAGGGTTAACCACTTGCTGCGTTGTGGTCTGTTGGCTGGCAAGCCCGTTGGTGTTGGCGAATGCTGCCCAGTTGCACACACAGACCCTGTCCGGCGGTGTGCAACTGCAAAGCTGGAAACAACTGCGCGATGCGCGGGTGGTGAAGCAGGATTTGGACTACTCCTGCGGTGCGGCTTCCATCGCCACGGTATTGAGCGAATACTACCAACGCCCGACGACCGAAGCAGAAGTGTTGAAGCTATTAGTGGAGGTGGCACATAACAAAGACCGTGCCTCCTTTGCCGATATGGAAGCCATTCTTCCGCGCCTCGGCTTCAAAGGGGTGGGTTTGGCAACTTCATGGGAGCAGCTTACTGACTTGAAAATCCCGGTGATTGTCTACGTCCGCCAACGCAAAGAAGACCATTTCACGGTGATCAGCGGTATCAGTGAGGACAAAGTGAAGCTCTCCGACCCCAGTTTGGGCAACCGCATTCTTACCCGTGGGCAGTTCAAAGCCATGTGGGAAACCCGTGAAGAACAAGGGCTAGAAGGCAAAGTGTTGGCGGTATTGCCACTGAATAAAACCTTGGCACAAAACGCTGATGGTAGTTTTTTTGTTAAGCCAACATTTTCGCGTGTGCCGACAGAAGTGCTGACGTTACGCCACCATCATTGATCCCCACGCCGAATGCACATACGCCCCCATGATCAACACGTCAGGCGTTCCTGCACTTGTGCGACAATCACCTGCTGCGGATCCCCCTCCCAACGCGGGAGGAACGCCATCGCTCCCGTGGCGGCAGAAATCACCTCGGACAACCGCTCACAAACGCAATCACCATCATGCTGAGCGAGGCATACAGCCCTACTTTCGGGTCAATCCCCGCGAGAATGAATTTTCACGCTTTCCACCCGCTCCCCATCCGCCAACAACACCCACGCGCTGAGCTTG
>CAZVBY010000212.1:0-2305 GCA_964625895.1 uncultured Thiobacillus sp. | reverse complement strand
CGACTTTGAGGAAAATCGGCAGCAGGAGAGGGGGATGTTGTTAAACATGGGTTAACAGGATGGCAAAGCCCAGACGGCTCGCGCGATTCTTGGTCATCACCAGATCGCGTTCGGCTTGTGCCAACAACCACTGATCTTCCGCGTTGCCGTCCGCCATGCCGCTACGCTCCTGGTTGCGCTGATGCAGGCCAGCCGGCCCGCGCCAGGGTTTCGATCAAGGTGGTGCGCTTGACGCCGAAGTTTCGGCACACCGCCGCCTTGGACATGCCGCCATCGAGCGCGGCAATGATGGCGTCCAGCTTCTCGCCGGTGATCGCTTGCGGCCGGCCGCCGATCCGGCCGCGTTTGCGAGCGGAGGCCAGGCCCGCAACGACGCGCTCCTGGATCAGGGCGCGCTCGTACTGCGCCAGCGCGCCGAACACCTGGAACAGGAACTCGCCCGAAGGTGTCGTGGTGTCCAGGTTCTCCGTCAGCGAGCGGAACGCCACCCGCTTGTCCTTGAGCGAGGTCACGATGGCGAGCAGGTGCGATAGCGAACGACCGAGCCGGTCGAGCTTCCACACGACCAGCACGTCGCCAGCGCGGACGAATCCGAGCGCCCGCGCCAAGCCAACGCGGTCATCTTTTGCACCGGAGGCGTGATCCTCGAACAAATGGCGCGGATCGACGCCAGCGGCGAGCAGCGCATCGCGTTGCAAGTCTGTGCTTTGCCGGTCGGAATCCGACGACACGCGCATATAGCCTACCAACATAAGCGGATAACCATAAAAATTACGTTTCCGTATGGTAGTGCATGGCGACATAGTTTTCCGCACAATTTTGAAGCCATCCAAGGGTTGGTGCAGGCGATTGTTGCAGATGTGTCGCAAAACACTTGTTTAGCGACACTTGCCTTGCGCTTGTCGTATTACCTGAACAGGTATAAACTGCCGCCATGACCGACAAAGAAAAACCGCTCGAATGGATCGCGAGCAGCTACAAGGATCTGATGGCGTTACCGTCCGACGTGCGCCGCCGTTTCGGTTACGCGCTGTCGCTGGCGCAGATGGGCGATCAGGACGACGCGGTGAAGGTGCTCAAGGGCTTCGGCGGTGCCGGCGTGCTGGAAGTCGTCGAAGACGATGCGGGTGGCACGTATCGGGCGGTCTACACGGTGAAGTTTGCGGAAGCGGTGTTCGTCCTGCACTGCTTCCAGAAGAAGAGCAAGAGCGGGATCGCCACGCCTAAGGTGGACATGGACATCATCCGCGCTCGGCTGAAGGTGGCCGAGGCATTGGCACAGGAGTTACGAAATGCAAAAACGAATCATTGAAGGCGTCGAGGTTCAACGCAGCTCGGGCAACGTCTTCGCCGACCTGGGACTGCCCGATGCCGAGAAACTGAAGATCAAAACCGGCCTGGTCGTCGAGATCAGGAAGGCGATGCGCGCCCTTGGACTGACGCAACAAGCGGCAGCCAAGCGCATGGGCATCCCGCAACCGAAGGTGTCGGGCATGATGCATGGCGATTTCACCAACCTGTCCGAACGCAAACTGATGGATTGCCTGAATCGCCTCGGCTACGACATCGAAATCAAGGTGCGGCCGGCATCCGAGCCGGTCGGGCATCTGACGCTTGCGACCGCTTGATCAGGGGCACCCGATGGCAGCCCGCATCACTGACGAAGAGTGGGACAAGCTGTCCCCGGAGAATTTCGAGACGCATTCGCTGCTGCGCGCGGTTGATGCCGTGGACGATCTGGCTGCCGACCTGGACGAACAGGTTTCCTACATGATGACCAAGCCGGAAGAGATACAGGACACGCTGTCGCAGTTGACGGCGCCGTACCCGGACAGCTTGTGCTGCGCGCTACGGACTGCGCCGAATGATCGGTTGACGGAAATTTCGGCGGTTCCGGCTTACAACCCCGTATAAACTGCCGACATGATCGGCAAAGAAAAACCTTGCTTACGGAGAAAGATGTGAACACAAACAATGCGGTTGAATCGCGTAATTCGATACGATTCAAGCTGATGCTCAGCCTGGGGCTGCTGGTACTGCTGATGCTGGGCGTCATGGCGTTAAGCTGGTTTGCGTTCAGCCATGTGCAGTCGCGGGCGCAGAAGGTTTCCATGGACATTGTTCCGCAAATCGAGCGAATCAGTAATGCACAAGAGCCTCTTGCAAAACCCACCGTCTGATTGAATTTTTCCTGCCGCACGGTGGGCAAAAACGGGTGGCAGGCGGCCATTGCCGGCATGATGCGGCTCTCTTAGCCCATGTTTAACACCCTCCAAAAAAAACACCTATTAAACAGCCTGTTACG
>CAZVBY010000211.1:0-2314 GCA_964625895.1 uncultured Thiobacillus sp. | reverse complement strand
GGTCTGGCCGACCGGTCTCACGGTTGCGCAGAAGGCAACTGCCGTTGCCCAACTCACCGCCCTTGGGGTGCTGGTGCGCGACAGCGCCTGACCCCGCCCCGACGATCCATCTCACTCCCCCCGAAAACCCGCCACTGGCGGGTTTTGGCTTCGGCCGCCGCTACGCGGCTTCACATCGGCTGCGCCGATATGAGCCTACGCCGAAGCTCCGCTTTGTCATTTCTGGAGACCCCAAATGCAGAACCCTTTTGAAAACCCCGGCTTCTCGATGGCCAGCCTGACGGCCGCCATCAACCTCCTGCCCAACCGCTACGGGCGGCTGGAGCAACTCAACCTGTTCCCGGCCAAGCCGGTGCGCACCCGGCAGATCATCGTCGAGGAGTACGCCGGTCGTCTGAATCTGCTGCCCACCCGAGCGCCCGGTTCGCCCGGCACGGTTGGTGAACGTGGCAAGCGGAACCTGCGCTCCTTCGTGATCCCGCACATCCCGCACGACGACGTGGTGCTGCCGGAG
This sequence comes from uncultured Thiobacillus sp., assembly GCA_964625895.1. Classification (GTDB taxonomy): domain Bacteria; phylum Pseudomonadota; class Gammaproteobacteria; order Burkholderiales; family Thiobacillaceae; genus UBA6918. The sequence goes on along the minus strand of CAZVBY010000211.1, from coordinate 1,800 downwards.
GAGGTGCAAGGCCTGCGCGCCTTTGGTTCCGAAACCGAGATGGAAGCCATCGGCGGTGTCATGGCCCGTCATCTGGAGACCATGCGCAACAAGCACGCGATCACCCTGGAGCACCTGCGCATGGGCGCGCTCAAGGGCAAGATCCTCGACGCTGATGGAAGTGAACTCGTCGATCTGTTCGACGAGTTCGACATCACCGCGCAATCGGTGTCCTTCGAGTTTTCGACGGCGGCCGACAACGGGCAAATCAAGACTGCCTGCCTGGAACTGCTTGGGCTCATGGAAGATGGGCTCACGGGCGAGTTCTCGACCGGCGTGCATGTGTTGTGCTCGACCGAGTTCTTCCGGGCGCTGACCACCCACAAGGAGGTCAAGACCGCCTACCAGAACTGGCAACAGGGCGCGGTGCTGATCAACGACATGCGCTCGGGCTTCAGCTACAGCGGCATCACCTTCGAGGAATACCGGGGTCAGGCGTCCTTTGTGCAGGCCGACGGCACGCTGGGGTCGCGCCGCTTCATCGCCGCCGGTGAAGCCCATGCCTTCCCGGTCGGCACGGTGGATACCTTCGCCACCTACTTCGCGCCAGCGGACTTCAACGAGACCGTGAATACCATCGGTCAGCCGCTGTATGCCAAGCAGGAGCCGCGCAAATTCGACCGGGGCACCGATCTGCACACGCAATCGAACCCGCTGCCGATGTGCCACCGCCCGGGCGTGCTGATCAAGCTGACCTCTGCCTGATGGATGTCGCGACGCTGTACGAAGCCGCACGCAATGCCGGGTTGCTCACCGTCGTCACGGTGGCGGGCAACACGGTGCACTGCGCCTTCCGCGCTCCGGACGAAACCGTGCTGGATGGTTTCGCACTGTCGCGGGACTACCAGATCGACTACCCGGCGTCCTGGTTGACGCTGGCTGCCGGGGACACGGTCGAGGTGGCAGGCAACACCTATCAGGTGCGCGACGTACGTGCCATCGGCGACGGCACCGAGCGTCGCGCCTCGCTCTCCCAACTCTGAGGAACGCCCCATGAACTCCATCCGCGAGCGCGTCTTGCGGGAGATTGTCACGCGCCTGGCATCCGCGATTGCCCCGACGCCGGTGCTGCGCATGCCAGCCGTTCCGGTCACCCGCGAGGCCAGTCCGGCGCTGCTGCTTTTTGTCGATGGCGACAGCATCACCGCCCACGCCAACCACCTCGTCGACCGGCTGTTGATCGTCCGGCTTGCCGTGGTGGCACGCGGAGCGGATGCCTTCGACGTGGCCGACCTGGCCCTGGTCGCAGCCCAAGGACGCACCGATCCAGTTGCACGTTTTGCCGGGCATTCCGGGCCGAATTGGGGAGGCACGGGCGGCAGGTTATGCGCAAGGCACGCTGCCACTGGTGTCCTTCGTCGATCCCGACGATCTGTACGAAGCAGGCGCCTTCACGCAACTGGCCGATGCGCTGGATGCCTGCCCGCAAGCCGTGATGGCCTACACCGACGAAGCGCTGACCGACGAAAACGGCCAGGACATCGCCGTGCGGCGTCTGGCCTACAGCCGCTGGCAGCACGCCAACAGCGCCAGCCATGTGCACGGCCTGATCGTGATGCGTCGATCTGCTGTCGAGGCCGTGCTCAAGGAAACCACCGACCTCAACAACTTCGCCGACTGGCTGCTGACCCTGCTCGTAGCCAAGCGTGGCGGCGTGCTGTACCTGCCCATCGTTGGGCGTCATTGGCGACAGCACCCGCAGCAAAGCCATCGCACTGGCGATCCGGACGCTGTCCGGCGAATACGTCAAACCATCGGCCA
>CAZVBY010000210.1:0-2339 GCA_964625895.1 uncultured Thiobacillus sp. | reverse complement strand
GGTCGCATTTGCGCGGAAACCTCGCGCCAGGCCAGTTGATTTCTATCCTTGTCCAGCCTGACCTTGCGGCTGTCTTTCACCAAGGCCAGATTGTCGTTGTAGATGGTGACGGCCACTTCCCTCTGGTCTTCGCGTGTCGTGAGTTTCTCGCCCATCGGCGCGGCGCAAGCAGTGGTCATCAAGCCGGCAGTCACCGCGCCAGCAAGAATTTTTTTCTGGTTCATTGCATCGTCTCCTTCTTCTTCGTTTACAAAATTCTGTCAATCCGGGCACGCGGCGCTGTCCGCCAGCACAATCAAACTTTGCCTGGCTGAAATATTCGCGGCGGGAATCAGCTCACCCCTGCACCAGCGCGAAACAGCCTCTTGCTTGCCAGCCCCCGTCACCAGAAAAAGCACCTGTCTGGCGCGCGACAAGCGCTGGGCAGACAGGCTGATGCGTTCCGGTGGCGGTTTGGGCGCATCGAATACCGGCAGCACATCCGGCGCATTTGGACCCGGACCGGTATCCCTGCCGGGAAACAGGCTGGCCGTGTGGCCATCTTCCCCCAGTCCCAGCAGCACCAGATCGAATTCCCCTGCATCCGCCAGCACAGCGCCGTAGCGTGAGGCTGCGGCTGCCGGGCCAAGTTCCGCGGGCGGCGTAAAAATGTGTTCAGGCGCGATGGGCACATGCGCCAGTAAGGCTTTTTGCGCCTGAAAGCTGTTGCGCTCGGGATGTTCAGAGGGCAGGCAGCGCTCGTCGCCAAAATACACTCGCCATTTTTCCCAATGCATGGGCTCGGTAGCCAGTCTTTGATAGAGCGCCAGCGGCGTTTGACCGCCCGCCAGCACAATGGAAAACGCCATCCCGCTTTCAGCCAGGCTGCGATGGATGATTTCCATTGCTGCATCCAGCAGCAGCGGCTGGGTGGGAAAAATCCGCCAAACCGGTTTGACCGGGCTCATGTATGCTCCTCATCGCGCCGTTGTAGTGCCATGACTTGAATAATACTTATCCAAAACATGAGCATATCCCAGATCAGTCCCGCCGGCGGCGGGGTGGACACCCAACTTATCGACAGCGACTTCGTCACACAGGTCATGGGAGCGAATACCCTTGGGCCGGTCAAGGAAGAGGATTTGCGCAATCGCTTCCTGTCCTTCGAACCCATTTTCGATCACCGGGGCGAGGTGATGGCGCGCGAACTGGTGTTGCGCGGCACAAGCCAGCCGGGCGTCCTGCCCGGCGAATTGGCGCGCATGAACGAGGACATGTTGTTGACCGGCCTCTATTCTCTGTCGCAGGATGGATTGACGGGCGACCAGCCCCTGTTCGTGCAAATCAGCCGCGATGTGCTGTTTTCGGATGTCCTGCAAGAGCTGACCCAGTCCAATCTGGTCTGGGTGCTCAGGCGCCCAGGCAAAGAAAGCCGTGCCCGTGCTTGCGCGCTGGCCCATTCTCACGGACTGCGGTTTTGTCTGGACGACGATCCAAGCGACCCAGGCGAAACCGGCTGGGCATATCAGCGCTTTTCTTCATCACCCTCAACCCGCCTGTCATCCAACAGACAAACCATCGTGCGCAACATTCAACAGGCCGCACAAATCGCCCAGTGGGATGAAAAAGTCTGGTTCATGGGCGAATGGTTTACCGGCCCACGTCTGGATGGCGCAAACGAGTCCGGCCAGGAATTGCGGATGGAACTGGTCACCGTCGCCATGCGCCAGCCCCTGACCAGTCTGGTGCAATTCGTCCGCCTGAACCCGGCGCTCGAATCCCAACTATTACGGATCGCCGGATGCTCCGCCGGCGGGCTGAGCCGCCCGGCCGACTCGGCTACACACGCGCTCATCCTGCTGGGCCGCCAGCGGGCACAGCGGGTTTGCATCCTGACAGCGCTTTGCAGCTCGCCTGCCAGTGCGGACAACCGCCTGTTCGCAAAGATCGCGCTCAGCCGGGCCATGTTGATGGGCAAGCTTGCCTTGTCCACTGCCGATGCCAGGCTGGCGCCGCTGGCGTTCGAGACCGGTCTTTTGTCCACCCTGCCTGCCGCGATGTCGATCTCCGTCTCCAGCCTGCAACGCCGCCTGGGACTGGATCCTGCTGTCGCGCAGGCGCTCGCCGGGCACGACACTGTCCTGCGGAAACTCCTGCAACTGGCCTACGCGGGCGAGCGAAATGACACGGCTCTCCTGGTCAAACTGAGCGGCGAACTGGGGCTGCCGCTGGAAACTGTTTCGGCCGCGCATCTGGAATCGCTGGTGACCGCGGAAGACATGGATTCCCGACTGATTTAGCGTGAAACACGCGAAGCGTGCCCCTGTCCCCCTCTCCCGCTTGCGGGGGAGGGCGGGGTG
>CAZVBY010000209.1:0-2370 GCA_964625895.1 uncultured Thiobacillus sp. | reverse complement strand
AAAACTTTCTTTGATAGTGCTATTAATCAAAATATTATTGGATCAACTACATATCACTTTGATATCAGTTTTATAGTCATCATATAATACTTTGAGTTTCCAATCAATTTCATCTACCAAATGAAATTCATCCAGAAATAGATAAAATTTCTTTCCAGGAGTATATCAATAATTGGAGATAAGCGAAATAATTGAACTTATATTCTTGAATTCATTGTGATATTCTCTATTTTCCATATTCAAAAAAAGTTTTTCATCGCCAGAGATGCTATCAAATAGTGTTTTCATAATAGTGGTTTTTCATACTTGCCTTGCTCAAACAAGAAAAATAAGCTTATCTGTCATTAATTCTTGCTTTATTTTTGAGTAGTTTCTTCTAAATAACATATTGTTTTTTACTGTAAAGTAAAATGAAGTCAGATTCATAATACTTTAAAAAATCAAAAAATCAAGTCTAATTCTAGTTTTTTATATAAAACAAGAAGTATGCTTCTTTTTTCTTATTAAAAAGCACTACTGTCCAAATAAAAAATCCAAATAACAGAAAAATCCGTATGATTAGTACGGATTTTTCTGTAAATACTGTTTTTTGGACAGCATAAATCCTTATAAACGAAAACGACCAAATTTTTATTTCATAAGGCACTATAATGTATAAACATTCTCGCACTATTTTCAATGAACTCCTAGATTTTTTACCGCGAAAGAAATTTGAAGCATTAATTGGACAGCATGGATTTGATAGGTATAAAAAGAGTTTTTCTTGATACAATCTTCTTTTGGTTTTAATGTATGCTCAAATCACAGGAAAGGATTCTTTGAGAGATATTGAGACATCATTATCAGTACATAAAAATCTTCACTATCACTTATGATTGCAGTCAATTAAGCGTACAACAATAGCTTACAACAACAAAACTTGTAATCACGAAATATTTGAAAATGTTTTTTATGAACTATTGAAACAGGTGCAGTGATTATATCAAAATAAGAAATTCAACTTCTATTCTCTAGATTCTACAACAATTAGTACTTCACTTAATCTTATTCCTTGGGCAAAACATAGAACGACAAAATGAGCTGTTAAAATGCATGTTTTACTGAATAATCAAAATCTCGTTCCAGATGTAATAGAAATTACTGATGGAAAGAAAGCGGATGTAACTATTGGGAAAATAATGAACTTAGAAACAAAGTTGGAAAAATGAAGCTTTGTTATTTTTGATAGGTGATATGTAGATTATTGACGATATAAAAAACTTGATGAAAATTGATTATTTTTTGTAACAAGAGCAAAGAAAAATATGGATTACCTTGTAATAGAATCAAATAACATAGGGATAAATTGAGTTCAAAAAGATGAAATCGTGGAGGTATTTAACCCAAATGGAAAGCCATATCAATGAAAATTAAGACTTATTCATTATATTAGTCCTGACGACTGAAGAGAATATCAATTTCTTACAAATAATTTCAATACAAATCCCAAGATAATAGGACTACTCTATAAAAATAGACGAGAAGTGGAACTCTTTTTCAAATTTATCAAGCAAAATTTAAAGATTAAGAGTTTCTTATGAACTTCAGAAAATGCAGTAAGAAACCAGTTACGGGTTGCTATGATTTACTATCTTATTGTATGTTATATCAAGTTTAAAACTAAGATAAAGCAATGACTATTAGAACTTTCCAGACTTATTTCGGAAAGCTTATTATTGAAATTTAAGATCATAGATATTCTAGGGCTAACGCCCCAGAATCTGAGAGAAATTTCTCAATTTTCTAGATATGGACCAGTTCAAGAATCTTTATTCTAAAAATTTATTTGGACAGTAGTGGTTTAGTATATGATATTTAGCCCCGCTATTTTAGCGGGGCTTCGTATTATCTTGCTTTTCTTTAGCAAAATCGTAATAAAAGATTCAAAGAAATATAGTTCAATAGAAAAAAATAGGCTATTTAACTATACTATTATTTACCTATGCTACTATTATTATATGAATATACGTAACTTCTGTATTATCGCTCACATTGATCATGGAAAATCTACTTTAGCAGACAGAATGCTAGAAATCACCTGAACAATCAGAAAACTTGATCATAACCAAGTTCTTGACCGTATGGATATCGAGCAAGAAAGAGGAATAACAATCAAACTTACTCCTGCAAGAATGCAACGAAAAGGAGTAGAACTCAATCTTATCGATACTCCAGGACATGTAGATTTTCAATATGAAGTATCTCGTTCACTTGCCGCAGTAGAAGGAGCAATTTTGCTCGTAGATGCTTCGCAATGAGTCCAAGCTCAAACCTTATCTGTATTATATCAAGCAATAGACCAAAATCTAGTAATTATCCCTGTTCTCAATA
>CAZVBY010000208.1:0-2401 GCA_964625895.1 uncultured Thiobacillus sp. | reverse complement strand
GCAGGGAAGGGGTGTGCGGGTCGGATGCGGTCAATGCCAATGGCCGTAACGTGCTCGCCTGTATCACGCCCTTGTCGGAGCTAAGGCAGCCCATCGAAATCCGCCCCCTGCCGGGGCTGCCTGTCATTCGTGATTTTGTCGTCGACATGGAGCCATTCTTCCGGCAATACAAATCGATCAGGCCCTGGCTCATCAACGACGACCCCGAGCCCGAGCGAGAGCGGCTGCAAAGTCCTGAAGAGCGGGCCGAACTCGATGGCGCTGTCGAGTGCATCCTCTGCGGCTGCTGTACCACGGCTTGCCCGTCATTCTGGTGGCATCCGGACAAATTTATCGGCCCGGCTGGATTATTGCAGGCCTGGCGCTTCATTGCCGACAGTCGAGACCTGGCCACCGAATCGCGGCTGGATTACCTGGAAGACACCTATCGGTTGTATCGCTGCCGCGGCATCATGAATTGCGTGGAAGCCTGCCCAAAAGGTCTGAATCCGCTAGAAGCCATCGACCGGATCAAGTCGCAACTGGTCAAGCGCAAGGTGTGAAAAAGTGAATGGTGAAGAGTACGGATATACGGCCCCCCTTGATAAAGGGGGGTTGGGGGGATTTGGCGACAGGCCGGAAACCCTGCGTCGTCTGCGCTGGCGTTGCCGACGCGGGTTGATTGAACTGGATGTCTGGTTTGAACGGTTTACCGCTGCGGAATTGACGGGTCTGTCGCCTCGCGAGTGCGCCATGCTGGATTTGCTCCTGTCGCAGTCCGATATGCAGTTGCTGGATTGGCTGGAAGGCAGGCACCCTCCGCCAACCCGGTTCAATCGCTTGATAGAGCGCATTCGCGCATCTGTCTGATTTCCCGCCGCCGCGCTACAATCCGGAAAGACAACAAGCACGCGCTCGCATGACCGATACCATGAGCAATAAAACCGTCACCCTGACATTCGGCGATGGCCGTCCGCCCGTTGAACTGCCCGTACTGGACAGCACACTGGGCAAACCCGTCATTGATATCCGCGCGCTGGCGGCGGCGGGTATTTACACGCTTGACCCCGGCTTTACCGCCACCGCCAGTTGCGAATCCAGCATCACTTACATCGACGGCGAACAAGGTTTGCTCTCGCATCGCGGCTACCCCATCGAGGAACTTGCCTATCAGTCGGATTTTCTCGAGGTCTGCTACCTTTTGTTGCATGGCGAACTGCCAAACGTCGCGCAGAAAATTACGTTTGAGGACAGCATCCGTCATCACAGCATGCTGCACGATCAAATCAACAACGTGTTCCGTGGATTCAGGCGCGATGCGCACCCGATGGCGTTGATGATCGGCGTGACGGGTGCAATGTCGGCCTTCTATCCTGAAGCGCAGGCGGTTTTCGATTCGCATGAGCGGGAGATTTCCGCCCATCGCCTGTTGTCAAAGATTCCCACTGTCGCCGCCTGGGCGTTCAAATACACACGCGGCGAACCATTCATGTACCCGCAGAATCGCCTGGGTTATGCAGAGAATTTTCTGCACATGATGCACGCCACGCCGTGCGAGGCTTATGAAGTGAATCCGGTGCTGGCGCGCGCGCTGGATCGGATTTTCATCCTGCACGCTGATCACGAGCAGAACGCCTCGACGTCCACCGTGCGCCTGGCCGGTTCAAGCGGCGCCACGCCGTTCGCCTGCATGGCGGCAGGGATGGCCTCGCTTTGGGGGCCCATGCACGGCGGCGCCAACGAAGCCGCGCTGAAAATGCTCTCTGACATCGGCGATGTCAGCCGCATTCCCGAGTTTATCCAGCGTGCCAAGGACAAAAGCGACCCATTCCGCCTGATGGGTTTTGGTCACCGCATCTACAAAAACTTCGACCCGCGCGCCAAGGTTATTCGCGAAACCGCGCACGAGGTTCTGGACGCGCTCGACATGTACGACGACCCGCAATTCAAGGTGGCGATGGAACTCGAACGCATCGCCCTGGAAGACGATTATTTCGTCGAACGCAAGCTCTACCCGAATGTCGATTTCTATTCCGGCATTGTGTTTCGCGCATTGGGCATTCCTGCATCGATGTTCACGCCGATCTTCGCGCTGGCCAGAACAGCGGGCTGGGTCGCGCAATGGAGCGAAATGCTGGCAGACCCCATGCACAAGATTGGCCGCCCGCGTCAGCGCTACATCGGGCCCCAGTTGCGGAAATTCGTGTCGGTCAATGAGCGTTAGAACTCACCGGGAGCAGACGCCATCCCGCCATGAAGCTTGAAGACTGGATAGCGACCAGCGCGCTGAATGCAGCCAGCCAGTCCTGGCTGGAAGAGCGGTGCGCCCTGCCTGACGGCTTACTGGACGCAGGCTTCCGGTCCGTCGAGGCCCTGCCGGAAAAGCTGTTCGAATCCAAACAGGTGGGTGCGCTGCGCATCA
>CAZVBY010000207.1:0-2424 GCA_964625895.1 uncultured Thiobacillus sp. | reverse complement strand
TCCACAGCCGGTTCACCGACAGCATCCCGCTCACCGAAACCGCCAAGACCCTGCCGCAGATGAACGGCAGCGGACAGGTGCGGGATATGCGCGAAGCCGCCAGCCTTTCCGCGGGTTTCGCCGCCCTGCTGCAAGCCTATGACGCCGCCCCCACCCGCCAAGCCCAGCAAGCCCTGCTCGACGAACTCGTGCAGGCCTGGGGCGAGACCAGCACCCTGGCGGTGACAGGACAAGGCGCCTACGGCGGCAGGCAAGTCACCGTCGTCTTCCAGGGCATCGCCGCTGGTACGCCGGAATACGACGCCTGGATGGCCAAGCTCAACACCCTGGAGCGCTTCAACGGCCGTGCCTACTTCACCAACCTGCCTGCGGGCGGCGAACCCGTCACGATGACCGTGTTTGCCCAATCCATGGTGCTGCTCGACCAGGCCCATGCCGCGCTCAAGGACTCCGTCTACGACAGCCTCATCCTGCAAACCCGGCTGGAGGGCATCGTCAATGGCATCGATCTGGTGCTGGACAACGACACCCTGCGCCTGGACCTCTCCGGCGCGGAGCAGGCAATGATGAGCCGCATCGCGGCCAACCCGGTGAACGGGATGACCGATGTGATGGAAGCGGCCAATGACACCATCTGGCGGCTGGCTGCGTAAAAAACAGGCAGGCGCGGTACCTGCGAGAAACATTTATAACCAAGAACCTTGGACAAAAGAATGGAAATTAACACATGGCTTACTTTTCTGGGGCTGTTCGCGGTTGTATTGCAGTTAATAATTGTTTGGTCATTCCGCACGAATAGCTGTTTCAAGGAAAGCTCTTATTACAGATGCATTTTAATAATGCGGCACGAATATCCCATCAGGGGGTGGGTGCTTGTTGCATCGTTTTATATCAGCTTGACAACCGTGTTTCTTTTAATGATTCATAGTTTCTGACAGGAGAAATTTATGCCATCCGCAGCAGATACAACAATTGTAGTTGTGACGACTTACGATGCATACAATGCGATGTCTTCATCTGGAGATCTGACCGTACAAGGCGCAGCCTCCGCCGGCGCCGGCGTGTATTCAGCCGTAGTCGGACCATATTTGAATCTGAATACAGCTACAGGCGCGGGCAATCTTGCTGGTATCAATCTTATAGCTGCGTTCGTTACTGTTTCAAAAATAAACGCTGACTCTGCGGCAGGGAATGACATTGCACTTGGCGATGTAATCGGCTTGGTTGGCACAGGTGTCACTACGATTGCGGCTGTGGCTGCGGTAGCGACAGGGGTTGTCGCTTCGCCAGCATTAATTACTGCACTCGGATTGATCTCGGCCATTGGTGCACTGCATGCCAATCAGAGAGGATATACGGTAAATGGTCTGGCCGACGATATTTCTGACCTCATCAACACCGCCTCCGCCTTCACCCCCCGCGTTGACCCCCTGACCCTCGACCTCGACGGTGATGGACTGGAGACCATCGGCATCGATCCCGCCAACCCCATCCTCTTCGACCACGACGGCGACGGCGTCAAGACCGCCACCGGCTGGATCAAGCCCGACGACGGCTTTCTCGTCCTCGACCGCAACGGCAACGGTCGCATCGACACCGGCCGCGAACTCTTCGGCGACAGCACGCCTTTGTATGCGGGTGGCACCGCGGTAGACGGCTTTGCCGCCCTGGCCCAGGAAGACACCAACTTTGATGGCCGGGTCGATGCCAACGACGCCCGCTTTGCCAACCTGCGCATCTGGCGCGACGCGAACCAGAACGGCATTAGCGAGGCGGGCGAACTCACCACCCTGGCCGCCAACGGCATCGTATCGCTGCACACCGCCAAAACCGAAAACGCCACCCTCCTTGAAAACGGCAACCAGATCGCCGACCTCGGCAGCTATGCCAAGGCCGACGGCAGCACCGGATCATTGGTGGAGATCGCCGGCGAGATGGCCGACATCGACCTCATCGAAGACACCTTCCACAGCCGGTTCACCGACAGCATCCCGCTCACCGAAACCGCCAAGACCCTGCCCAGCATGAACGGCAGCGGACAGGTGCGGAACCTGCGCGATGCAGCGAATGATGGGTTGTGGGAGAGGGCTGCGTGATGAAAACGAATCAAGAACCATCCTTGATCTCCCGCTGCAAAAAATGATTTTCCGAATTAAGTGATACGCGGCGTTTCGTTCTTGCCATCGCAATAGGCACGTATGCGATGGCTATCGTGGACTATATATCGCCGCCCGGGATTCATAGCGGCAGAGGGGCATGGCTTTCCAATTGGGCAATTGAGTTGTTCGGAACATATGGAACCGTATATCTATGGCTGGCCGTTGGAACTTTCATGATTGCCAAGGTGCTCATGGATAAAGGCAGCTACTGACCACTAGATAATGGCGTTGGCAATTTTATCTTCTGGATACTTGGAGAAACGAT
>CAZVBY010000206.1:0-2438 GCA_964625895.1 uncultured Thiobacillus sp. | reverse complement strand
GCACGCTAATGCTCAGGTACGTAACCGTGCCGCCGGGCTTAATTTTCCGGCACGAGCCCGTGCCGCAGGGTGTTCTCGCTCACCACCCGTGAAGTCACAAACTGCTTGAGGGTGTCCGGCCCGCCGGCCTGCAAGCCGGCGCCCGACAGGCGCACGCCGCCGAAGGGCTGCACGCCGACGCGCGCGCCGGTGATGCGGCGGTTGAGGTACAGATTTCCAACCTTGAATTTTTCCCGCGCCTGCTGCAAATGCTCCGGCAGGCGCGAGAATACTCCACCCGTTAGCGCGTAATCGCTGTCCTGCGCAATGGCCAGCGCCGATGCGAAATCCGGCGCGGCGAGCACGGCGAGTATCGGCGCGAAGATTTCCTCACGCGCCAGGCGGTGATGCGGAAGGATGCCGGTAAAAATCGCCGGGGCGAAATAATGCCCGCCTTCCGGCGCGCTGCCCTGGAAATAAAGCCGGCCCTCCTGCCTGCCGACGCCGAAATACATCCCGGCCTTTTCCAGCGCCTGCGCGTTGATGAGCGGGCCGGTCTGGTAAGCGGGGTTTTCCGGCGGGCCGATATCCCAGGCAGCCAGCGCCTCGGCCAGTCTTGCCACGAACCGGTCGTGGATGTTGCCCACGGCGATCACGCGCGAGCAGGCCGAACATTTCTGCCCCTGGTAGCCGAACGCCGAAGCCAGGATTTCCGGCACGGCCAGATCGAGATCGGCATCGCTGTCCACGATGATGGCGTTCTTGCCGCCCATTTCACAGATCACGCGCTTGACGTGCGTCTGTCCCGGTGCCACCCGGTACGCCCGCTCCAGGATGTCTAGTCCGGCCGCGCGCGAGCCGGTAAAGGCGACGAGATGAACTCCGGCATGTTCGACCAGATAGCGCCCTGCCTCTTCGCCGCGCGCCGGCAGTATCTGGCAGGCAGCGGACGGAAAACCCGCCTCCAGCAGGAGGTCATGCAGCCGGTAGGCAATCAGCGGCGTGGCCCCGGCGGGTTTCATGATGACGGCATTGCCGGTCACCAGCGCGGCCGCGCTCATGCCCGTCAGAATCGCCAGCGGAAAATTCCACGGCGCAATCGCCAGCGCCACGCCGCAGGATTCGTAAGCCAGATGGTTGCGCTCGGCCGGAAACTGCATGGTTGGATGCCAGCCATGCAGATTTTCGGCCTCATCCGCGTAATAGCGCAGGAAATCGATGGCTTCCGCCACATCGGCGTCCGCCTCGATCCAGTGTTTGCCTGCCTCCAGCACCTCCAGCGCGGCGAGGGATTTGCGCTGTTCCATCATGCGTGCGGCGGCTTCGCGGCACAGGGCGGCGCGCGCGGAAAATCCCTGCTCGCGCCAGGACGGCAGCGCGGCGCTGGCGTTCCGCACGGCCTGTTCCGCGTGTTGTACGCCGCCTATTTCCACCTTGCCCAGCACTTCCCGGCACGTTGCCGGATTGCGTATCTCCACGCGCTGAACGCCTTCGGCGGGCGCCCGTGCAATCTGCAATTGCTGGATGCCACCGAGTTGCAGCCTCACGCCGGCGATGGCCTGGGCAAACCCGGCGCGTGCCTCCGCCCGGCTGAAATCGGTCAACGGGGTGTTGAGGAAGAATTGAATCAACCCGGCATCGCGAGGAGCGAAGTGACGTGGCGATCCAGAAGTTGCTGATTCCTCATGCATTCTGGATTGCTTCGTTAAATCGATTTGGGTATTACCTCCGCCCCCTCTCCCTCTGGGAGAGGGTTGGGGTGAGGGCTCGCAATGAACGGTTAATGTGGCTTGCGGCGGCGCAAGCAATTGATCCAGCGCCATGTCTTCAACGTAGGTCTGCTTGAGGATGGAGGTGCTGGCGGTATTTTCCAGCAGGCGGCGGATGAGGTAGGCAATGCCCGTCAGCAATTCGCCGCTGGGCAGATACAGCCGCAACTGCGCGCCGCGTTGCGCGACGGCCTGCGCGAGTGGCTCCGCCATGCCCCACAGCATCTGGATTTCCCATTGCGCGCGGTCCAGCTTGCGCGAATCGGCATGCGCCATCACCCAGGCCAGATCGCGCAGATTGTGCGTGGCGAAGGCCGGATAAACCGTATCGGCATCGGCAAGCAGCAGTGTGCCGAGACGTTCGTAAGCCGCGTCCGTTTGCGCCTTGTCCATGTACACCGGCACCGGCCAGTTGCGTTGCCGCGCCAGCGCCACTTCGGTGTCCCAGTAGGCGCCTTTCACCAGCCGGATGCCGATGCGCCGCCCGGCCTGCCGGGCAAATTCAATCAGTTCAGGCAAGTCCCGTTCGGTTTCCGGCAGGTAGGCCTGCAAGGCAATGCCGGGCAGCCAGTTTGGCTGAGGCCATGCATTCACCCATTCACGGAACAGGGTCAGGGCGAGCGGTTTGAGATCGTGCTGCTCCATGTCCACGGTGGCAATGCCATCGGTCGCGATGAGTTTTCGCATCAG
>CAZVBY010000205.1:0-2441 GCA_964625895.1 uncultured Thiobacillus sp. | reverse complement strand
GCGCGCCATACACCCAACCCGTACGCAGACTGGATGACGTGAAAGCAGCGCGCGAGTTGGATTTGGCCTACAAAGCTTGATCCGTATCTTATGCCGCAAGCCCTCGCTTGCGGCATAATCGCAGGATGACCTCGCCATACAAAGGCAAGACCGGCTTGCGGCGCATCCGGAATGCCTTGTTTTACTCACTGGATGGATTCAAGGCTGCTTACCGGCATGAAGACGCATTCCGTCAGGAAGCCCTGCTCGCTATCGTCTTGTTGCCGCTGGCCTTCTGGCTGGGTGATTCAGGCATGGAAAAGGCGCTCATGGCCGGATCGGTGCTGTTCGTGTTGATCATCGAACTGCTCAATTCCAGCGTCGAAGCCATTGTGGACAAAGCTTCTCCCGAAACCCACGTACTGGCCAAACGCGCCAAGGACATGGGTAGCGCAGCCGTGCTGCTGTCGCTGACGCTCACCGCCCTGGTCTGGACTTTAGCCCTGACGGATTGAAATGACGGGAGTTTTCCAGCCATTCCTGATTAAAGTTTTAGTCGCCATGGCCGGAATAGTGTCGATACCATGAAAAAACCGGATAACTTGTCTAGACAACTGTTGCCTTTCCGCCAGATCGCCTTGTCCCTGTCACTCGCCGCGGCACTTCCCGCGCATGGTCTGGGTTTGGGAGAACTCGCACTGTCTTCGCACCTGGGCCAGCCACTCAACGCGCATATCCGCCTGCTGGAGGCGCCAGCGGATTTGACCGCGGACTGTTTCAAGATCCAGCCGCTGGACAGCACGCCATTCGCCGCCAGCAGCGATTTCCGGCTGATCCTGGAACGCAAGGGCAGCGAAGCGCGGCTGCGCCTAACGACCCGGCAGGCCATCCATGAGCCGGCGGTCATCATAGCTGTCGCCGCGCAATGCGAAGACCGCATCCGCCGCGAATACGCCATCCTGCTCGATCCGCCTCAACTTTCACCCGCATCGCCTGTCATTGCCGAGGGAACGGTCACCGCATCGGTCGTTTCGCAACCCGAGGCCGCTCCAGAAAAGCGGCCAGCCCATACCGCTGCGCGCGCAAAACTCCGGCCCTCCCCCCGTGCGGCCATGTCCAACGGAATGAAAAAAACGCGGCGCGCCAGCCACACCTCGCAAGCCGTCACGGATGAGGGTCCACGCCTGGTGCTTTCCGGCGGCCGCCGGGCCTACGCGGGGGATTCCGCGCATCTCGCGCTCAATCTGGATGTGGGCGTACTGGACACCGCGCGCAAAGCGGAGACCCCGTTAAATCCGGTAGAGCTTACCGATGAAAACACCGCGCTTTCGCGCAAGGTTGAGCATCTGGAGCAAATGCTCACCCGTCTGCAAAAACGCAATGCCGAGCTGGAAACCGCGCGGGCAAACATGCAACAAGCTGCCGCCATGCACGCCACCCCAGAGAAAAACGGCGGCACGCCGCAATGGCCCTATTTCATGCTTGGCTTTGCCCTGCTGACTGGCGGCGCGGCTTATGTACTCTACCGCCGACGTCAAAACACGGCAGCGGTCTGGCAGGACACGCCTGCGGACTGGACCCCGCCGGAATCGCCCTTGTCCATGGCGCCCGCCGAATCCGAGGTCGTGGCCGCGCCGGTGATCAAAGCCCCGCGCAGCGATCAGGGATTATCCATCCCCATTGAAGCGGTGGACAACGCAAAAGCCGGTACCGAGGTCAAGGACAGCGTGGCGGACGAAGTAGAAGTGTTCGTCGCCCATGGCCACGCCGATCTGGCAGTGCACCTGCTGGAAGATCACATCCGCAATGCGCCCGAGGAATCGCCGGTGCCCTGGCTGTTGCTGCTGGATCTGCTCAAGCGTGAAGGCATTGAAGACAAGTACGAAACCGTGCGCCAGGATTGCAAACAGTATTTCAACGTTTCCATGCCCGCCTACAATGATGTGGAAGCCCAGCCGACCGGCCAGGGGCTGGAATCGTATCCCCACATCCTGTCCGAACTGGTGCGGCTGTGGCCAACCGAACAGGCCAACGGTTACCTGGACGACCTCATCTACGACCGGCGCGGTGGCAGCCGCATGGGCTTTGACCCGATCACCTACCGCGATATCGTCCTGCTTCGCTCGATTCGCGCAGGCAGCGCGTGGACGGCGCTCGCCTGATCAAGCCAGGAACGCATCACTGGAAGCGCCGCCATTCAGCGCGGATTTTCATAAAAAACGTAGGGCGTCGCGTAGTCGCTAAATTCGAAATAGACTTTCTTCTCACCCGCATCAACCTGGAAATTCTGATTCTCATCCAGAACGCCATATCCATAGCGATAGCTGCGAGGAAAGTTGTCGCTGGTACCAATGGCCGTGCTGATCTTGTCGATCTGTAAGAATCGTTTCGCCAGGCGGTCGCCGAAATAGATTTCCAGCACCCCGTTGGTCCCGGTCCAGTTTTGAACACCACGTCCTAGC
>CAZVBY010000204.1:0-2448 GCA_964625895.1 uncultured Thiobacillus sp. | reverse complement strand
ATTGTGCATATTAGTATAATTATGTATAAGTTTCAAGTGAGCTGTAACTTACCCTCGTACCACAGTGGTGCTTGAAAATTGTGAGTGTGTTTGACAGCCGTGACCATACGCGGCGCACGTTGGGTATCCATCCACGCCAGCATCAGGCTATCGGTTTGCAGATCAATCAAGGCAGTGAGTTGCAGGAACAGCTCTTCGGCTTCCCGCGAACTCAATTGGCACTCGAACAACGAATATTGGGCAGCCAGCCCCCACGCTTTCAGGCAACGGTGTACCTGACGGCGGCGGGTGTCTTCCACGATGTCGTAGGCGATGACGGCGGCGTTGCGTTTCATGGTTGCCCCTGTGTAGTTGGTTAGCGGCGGAGGGTGATGATGATGGTAATGACGCATGTGCAGAAGGCAGTGATCATGGTGTTCTCCTTGTATTGGTTTAATGCAGCATGTTGAGTTGGAAGTTATCAGCAGTGCCAATGACTGCGCTGTCGAGTGCGCGGCGCACGCCATCCGCACCGATGAACAGCGTGTTGTCGTGCTGGTTGTGTTTTTCACCACAACGTTTATGGAAGACGCGGTGTACGCCGTCGGTATGCAGCCATTCGCCAGAACTTTGCTGGGTATAACCGAGGTTGTTCCAATGCACGGTACGCAAGTTGACACTGCACTGTGCATTGCCGAACATTTCGATCACCTTACAGTCCACGCCCAGTTCACGGGTGCGTTGCACGAATGCCACCGTTTCCGGCACATCACGCAGCGGGTGGTTAACGCGCAGTTGCACCGGGAATGCTTGCGCAAAACGAATGCTGCTCAGCACGTTGCTGATGTCGATGCCCATGCTGGTGTATTGCGTCGCAGGGTCGAACGAGTCGATGTGCATTTTCAATTCATCGAGGTAAGGCAACGCGGCTTGCAGCAAAGCGGGATGCCCAACGTGCGAATCCATTGAAACGTGTGCGCCCGTGGTTTTGCAGCGGCGGGCAATGTCACCGACGTGCTTGTGCAAGGTTGGCTCACCACCGCTGAGGATGATTTCATCCGGCACGTATCCGCCTGCTTGCAGGGTATCCAACACGTTCGCAATCTGGCTCACGCGCAATTGTGATGCGCCATGCTTGCCTTGCCCTTCGTTGTGGCAGTAATCACACGTTGCGGTGCAGCGGTTGGTCAACAGGAAGCGAATTTTGAATGCCATGCGGAAATACCTCGTTGGTTGTTGTTGTGCGTAGGTTATCGGGTTTGGTTGGGTTTATCGGGCTTGGCAAAGTTACGAATGCGCCATTGGTCGTACTTAGCGACGCGAACAAGGCAGTGCTGCAATAACGGCGACGGCGATGACTGCGAGAATAATTGGCATAAATGACTCCTGATAACGTGAAATGGCGTGTCGAACAGGGGCAACCCCGTGAGGGGCTACCCGTTGGGAGGGTTAACGGTTGTTGCAATCGTGATCGAGGATGATTTTAGTGATGGCTGCGGCAATGGCAGGAAGCAATACGAGCATGGAGTTTCTCCTTGGGTTTGATGATTAGCGTTTGTTAGGACAAGTGTGGTTAGCAACGGTAGTGGCAATGGCGAGAAGCACGGCGATAGCGATAGGCATGGTGTTACTCCTTGATTAACGAATGATAATTTTAATGAGGTCACAAATAGTCGGGCACGGGTTAGGTACGCATGGTTTGTTAGGAAGTGGGGCGATGACATTTTTCATGGGTGTTTCCTTGTGTTTGTAGATTGTGGAGGGTTAGTCCTTGGCAGCGTTGATAATGAGCGCAGCGGCAACACCGGCAGCGACGACGGTAGCAGCAACAGGGTTGGCGCAAAGGCAAGTAGCAAGTGGTGCAGGAATCATTGTATTTCTCCTTCATGTGTTTCGGTCTGTGTACAGTACGGCATAGCTGGCACAGCAGGTGTTTTGGCAAGATTGCCAACTGTGGGCAACCCCGTGAGGGGCTACCCGTTGGGAGGGTTAACGGTTGTTGCAATCGTGATCGAGGATGATTTTAGTGATGGCTGCGGCAATGGCAGGAAGCAATACGAGCATGGAGTTTCTCCTTGGGTTTGATGATTAGCGTTTGTTAGGACAAGTGTGGTTAGCAACGGTAGTGGCAATGGCGAGAAGCACGGCGATAGCGATAGGCATGGTGTTACTCCTTGATTAACGAATGATAATTTTAATGAGGTCACAAATAGTCGGGCACGGGTTAGGTACGCATGGTTTGTTAGGAAGTGGGGCGATGACATTTTTCATGGGTGTTTCCTTGTGTTGTTTCAGTGTGTGTAGGTTACGGTATGTGGATGGTTTACACGGCAATCACAAGGTTATGAACTTGCCGTGCATCGGGTTAGTCGAGAATGTGTTTGGTGTAGTCAGCATCCGCACGCGGGCGGCGAGTAAGGAACTGTTCCGAAATAATTTCCCTCTTTTCTGCTAACAGAGAATGGGGGA
>CAZVBY010000203.1:0-2452 GCA_964625895.1 uncultured Thiobacillus sp. | reverse complement strand
TTCGTCGTTTCCGGCGTCCTCTTCGCGCTGATGGACCGGCTGACCGCCGGCAAGCCCGGCGGGCATTGAACTGCCGTCCCGCCAACGCCGACTTTGGGAGACCTTGATGATTGCCGACCTTGAGACCCGCGAGAAGAACACCGCATTTGATGCCATGCTGCGCATGGCCGTACAGGAAACCTTGGCCACCACCGACTTTGCGATTGCCTTTGAAAACTTTCTCGCCGAACTGCCCCGCCAGGCACCGGGCTTTGCGGCCCAGATTCCACCCGGCGCCGAGCGGCCTATCGGGCTGGCGCTGTTTCGCGAAATCTGGAACCGCACGCCGCGACCGGACATCGGCTGGAAGCGATTGACGCTGCCGAAGCCGGAGCGCAATGCGCCCTGCCTGTGCGGCTCGGGTCGCAAATACAAGCAGTGCTGCTGCGAACCGGGCAACGGTTTCCCATTTCCCTCGCAGGGATTCAGCGTGCTCTCTTATGTGCTGGAAACGATCCCGGTCGCGCAATACGGGCAGTTGCCTTTCAAACAGCTCGATCCGGAAGAGGTGGCCCACGTCGCCAGCGAATGGGGCAAGGAGGGGCGCATCGAACCGGCCACCCTGTTGCTCGAAGCCTTGCTGGCCCCCGGCGCCAAACTCGATGCACGCCATGAGTTCGCCTTCGACGAGTTGTGCGACCTGTATCTGGATGCCGGTCGCGCAGCGGAGCGCGCAGCGCTGGTGGAGCGTCTCCTTAAGGTAGAAGACAAGAGCTTGCGAGCGGCCGTCTGGCAGCGACGCGCGACCCTGCTGGCGGATACCGGAGCGCATGACCAGGCCTGGGAGGCCTTCAAGGAAGCACAGCGCCTCGACCCGGACGCGCCGGCCCTCGCCCATCTCGAACTGGTGCTGCTCGCCAACCAAGATCGCTACGCCGAGGCGCAGACGCGCGCCGCCTTCTGGGCGAAGCGGCTGACGAAACTCGGTCACGACGGCAGCGAGCAACTGGTGCGGTTGATGGAGGAGGTAGCGCGCGATCCGGACGTGCTGCGCGAGATGATGGCCGAATACGCGGACGAGCCGGAATACGGCGAGGCATCATCCGCGGATGTGGCCGCGCTGGAAGCACTCATTGAAAACCTGCCGACGCCGTCCTGCCACTACCGACTTTCGCCGCAGGACGGTCAGGCCGGGCCGCTGGAGCCAACCCCGGAACTGGCCGCCATCGAGCAGGACTGGGACGAAGCCTACTGGCAAGGCGACGACGACCGCGACCCGTGGGAGGACACCGGCTGGATCGACTGGCTGGTCGCGCATCCGCTCGCCTGGCAGAGCTTTGTCGTCATCGAGGCCGTCGTCGATATTTTCGAGAATGGGCTGTTTCCGGAAGAGGACGACGAGCGGCTCGACTGGATGGAAGAAACCCTGCTCGACCACGCCATGGCACTGCTGCGACTCACGCTGATCGAACAACACGCCAGGGGATGCACGCTCGATTGGGGCTGGCATGAAAATCGCCCCGCGCTGCGCCTGCTGATGCTGCTGATCGAGATCGCCCGCGATTCCGACGAGGAACTGCCGCTGCTCGAATGGCTGGTGCTGACACTCAACCCGAACGACAACGGCGGCCAGCGAGACCGCCTCGTGCATCTGTATTGCGAGCGCGGGCGCCCCGCCGACGCGCTGGCCTTGTGTGAGCGCTATCCGGGCGACGGTCTGCCCGGCACGCTCTACGGGCGCGTGTTGGCGCTCTACCTGCTCGACCGGCGCAGCGACGCCGTCGCGGCACTTGCCAAGGCATCGAAACGCCTGCCGAAAGTGCTCAAGACCCTGCTGGCTGCCCGACCCAAAATGCCAATGATGACACCCGGCATGGTGGCGCACGGCGGGGATGACGAGGCTTGGGAATACCGCACGCAGAATCGGGATGTCTGGGAAAAGTGCGACGCCTTGGACTGGCTGAAAGAGGTTGCAGGCAAAAAAACTTAAAGTTCCAGCGGATCGACGTCGAGATGCCAGCGCAGGTCGCGCGGCGTCTTGAACGCTTGGAGCGCTGCCATCCACTCCGTCAGGAAACCCTGCAGCGCCGGCCGGCTGCGCGACTCGACCAGCAGCTGCGCGCGTTCGCGGTTCTTTAACCGCGCGAGGCGCATCGGTACCGGGTCGTAGAGCAGCACTTCCGCAAAAGTGTTCGACTGCGTCGAATCCCTCGCTTTGCTCGGGACCGCCACTTCGTGGCGTCCTGCGCCCTTCGGGCTGGTCGGCGCCCGCTGGACGGCATCGTGAAGGAAGGCAAGCGCTTCTTTTAGTTCGCGGGCCTCGGCACGCAGCATGGCCTGGAAGGCGAAGGGCGGGAAACCGGCTGCCGCCCGCTCGGCGAGTTGCGCGCTGGCGAAGGCCGCGTAGTCGTGTTCGATCAGCGCGCGGTAGAGCGGATGGTCGGGATATTCGGTCTGGATCAGCACCGCGCCG
>CAZVBY010000202.1:0-2470 GCA_964625895.1 uncultured Thiobacillus sp. | reverse complement strand
ATAGATAGCCAAAGGAGACAGGCATGGAAGCAGTGTTATCAGCGCTGCCGCGCGAGGTGATCAAGCGTGGCGGGCAAAGGGCGTCATTCGACGCGGCAAAAATCCGTTCCGCCATTCTGCGCGCCGGTCAGGCCGCCAAAGAATTAGGAGCGGCCGAATTCGGCGAAGCCGAAGCCGATCTGCTGACGGCCCAGGCGATCAAGGTGCTGATCCACAAATTCCACGGCTCCCCCCCCGGCATTGAAGCCATCCAGGATGTGGTGGAACAGACGCTGATCGCGGCCAATCATATTCAAACCGCGCGCGCCTACATCGTCTATCGCGAGACCCACAAGAAGCTGCGGCAAGACCGCAAGACCGTGGTGGATGTAGAAGCATCCATCAACGAATACCTGTCGCGCCAAGACTGGCGGGTCAATGCCAACGCCAACCAGGGTTATTCGCTGGGCGGGCTGATTCTCAACGTTTCCGGCAAGGTGGTGGCCAATTACTGGCTGAATCATGTCTATTCGCCAGAGCTTGGTGAAGCGCATCGCGACGGCTCCATCCACATTCACGACCTCGACATGCTCGCCGGCTACTGCGCCGGCTGGTCGCTGCGCACCCTGCTGCACGAGGGTCTCAACGGCGTGCCGGGCAAGGTCGAGGCCGGGCCGCCGAAACACATGTCCAGCGCCGTCGGGCAGATCGTCAATTTCCTCGGCACGCTGCAGAATGAATGGGCCGGCGCGCAGGCCTTCTCCTCCTTCGACACCTACATGGCGCCGTTCATCCGCAAGGACAAGCTGCCCTATTCCTGCGTCAAGCAATACATCCAGGAACTGATCTACAACCTCAACGTGCCGTCGCGCTGGGGCACGCAGACGCCCTTCACCAACCTGACTTTCGACTGGGTGTGCCCGGAGGATCTGCGCGAGCAGACCCCGGTAGTCGGCGGCGAGGAGATGCCGTTCACCTACGGCGATCTGCAGGAAGAGATGGACATGATCAACCGTGCGTATATCGAAGTCATGACCACGGGCGACGCCAAGGGCCGCGTGTTCACCTTCCCCATCCCGACTTACAACATGACGCCGGATTTCCCCTGGGAGTCGGAAAACGCCACGTTGCTGTTCGAGATGACCGCCAAGTACGGCCTGCCGTACTTCCAGAACTTCATCAATTCCGAGATGAAGCCCAACCACATCCGCTCCATGTGCTGCCGTTTGCAGCTCGACCTGCGCGAACTCCTGAAGCGCGGCAACGGCTTGTTCGGCTCGGCCGAGCAGACCGGTTCGGTCGGCGTCGTAACGGTCAACTGCGCGCGCCTCGGCCACGAGTACCAGGGCGACGAAGCCGCGCTGCTGCGCCGCCTCGATGCGCTGCTCGACATGGCGCGCAATGGTTTGGAAATCAAGCGCAAGGAAATCCAGCGGCTGATGGACAACGGCCTCTTCCCCTACACCAGGCGCTATCTCGGCACCCTGCGCAACCATTTCTCGACCATCGGCGTCAACGGCGTCAACGAAATGATCCGCAACTTCACCGGCGACGAGCACGACATCACCACCGGCTGGGGCCACGATTTCGCGGTACGCCTGCTGGACCACATCCGCGCGCGCATTGCCGCGTTCCAGGAAGAGACCGGCCATATGTATAACCTGGAAGCCACGCCGGCCGAGGGCACCACCTACCGCTTCGCCAAAGAAGACAAAAAGCGCTATCCGGATATTTTGCAGGCGGGCACGGCGGATGCGCCGTATTACACCAACTCGACGCAACTGCCGGTGGGCTTTACCGACGATGCCTTCGAGGCGCTGGAACGGCAGGATGTCTTGCAGCGCAAGTACACCGGCGGCACGGTGCTGCACCTGTACATGTCGGAGCACATCTCCTCGGCGGAAGCCTGCAAGAAACTGGTGCGCCGTTCGCTGGAACGCTTCCGCCTGCCCTACATCACCATCACCCCCAGTTTTTCCATCTGCCCGAAGCACGGCTACCTCGCGGGCGAGCATGAGTACTGCCCCAGATGCGACGAGGAGGCCCTTGCCCGCAAACACGCTGTTGCCGCATAAATCGAGGAGACTGATATGAACGATATGACCATTCCCGCTCAAGCCCTGTCCGCCGCCGTCCTGAAAGACGAAGAACGCACCCGCTGCGAAGTGTGGACCCGCGTGATGGGTTATCACCGCCCCGTGTCCAGCTTCAACAAAGGCAAGCAGAGCGAGCACCGTGAGCGGCAGTTCTTTGTCGAGGGCCGCTGCCGCTTAAGCTAAATATTCCCCCTCCCTTGAGGGGGCGAGGCGGGGAATTCGCAGAGCTTGCTCTGCGCCCGCCGGGCGGCTCCGGCATGCAAGCCGGAACGCGCCCTGCAAGGGGGGCTAGGGAGAGGTGAATGTTTGACCCGAAAAGAAAGGGCGTGACCTCCAGTTTGCCAGTGCGAAGTTATATCCCCTCTCCCAGCGGGAGAGGGGCAGGGGTGAGGGAG
>CAZVBY010000201.1:0-2540 GCA_964625895.1 uncultured Thiobacillus sp. | reverse complement strand
ACCTTGACGGCGCTCTTCTTGTAGTCGCTCTCTTTCGAAATCGGGCAGGCCGCATCGATGCAGATCTTGTTGACTTGCACGCCCTCGTCAAAGAACGGCGCGTACACCGTGCCCTTTGGCATGGTGTTGCGGCCGCCGGTTTCCACGCGGATCTGGATCTTGCCGCGGCGCGACTCCACCCACACCAGATCATTGCGTTTGATCCCGCGTTTATCAGCGTCCGCCTTGTTCATCCACAGCACGGCCGCCGGAACGGCGCGGTGGAGTTCGGGCACGCGCCGGGTCATGGTGCCGGTGTGCCAGTGTTCCAGGACGCGGCCGGTACAGAACATGAGGTCGTAATTGTTGTCGGGCTGTTCCACTGGCGCGGCATAGGGGCGGAAGAAAATCTTGGCCTTGCCGGCGACGCTGACCGGTTTTTCATCCGTCACGCCGTCCAGGTTGCCGGAAGGAATGGATTTCTGTGCCTTGCCATAGAATTCGAAGCCGGCCCCCTTCTTTACATAGGGGTCGTACTGCTCGTTGAAGCGCCAGCCGGTTTCCTTGCCGTTGACCACCGGCCACTTCAGGCCGCGGTTGTTGTCCTGATGGTAAACGTCGAAGTCAGCCAGGTCCTTGCCATCCCCGCGGCTGAAGGGCACATATTCCTGCCACAGCGCCTTTTCCGGGAACCAGCCATCGCCCAGCAGATTGGCGACGCTGTTGTCGTGACCCTTGGCCACGGCATCCGGCCACTTGACCTGTTTGTTGCCCGGCGTGGCGAACAGGACTTTGTACAGGCTGTCTTCGGGCGAATAGCCCATCTTCACGGCTTCATCAAGCACGCTGGGCAGTTTGCCATCCTCGTATCCCGCGACTTTGAGCCCCGGGACTTTCTGTTCGCCCCAGAACTCCTTGATCTTGAAGCGCTTGGCAAATTCCATTGCCTGCCAGATGTCGGCACGCGCTTGCCCTGGCGGCGGCACCTGCTGACGCCAGTGCTGGGTGCGGCGCTCGGCGTTGCCGTAGCTGCCCCATTTCTCGAAAATCATCGCGGCTGGCAGGACAAGGTCGGCAACCTTGGCGGAGATGCTCGGGTAGGCGTCCGACACGACAACGAAGTTATCCATCTCGCGCGCGGCTTTCAGCCAGTGGTTGGCGTTGGGGTGGCTCTGGAACGGGTTGTTGACCGCCACCCACAGCCATTTCACGCTGCCATCTTCCAGGTCGCGCAGGATTTTGGCGTAAAAGGAACCCGGTCGCGGGTTGAGGGTTTTCGCTGGCAGGCTCCATTGTTTTTCGGTGTATTCGCGGTGCGCCGGGTTGGCGATGAAGCGGTCGGCAGGTAGCCGGGCGTTGAACGTGCCGACTTCGCGCGCGGTGCCGCAGGCCGAGGGCTGGCCAGTGAGCGAGAAGGCGCCGTTGCCGGGCAGGGACTGCTTGCCCAGCAGCAGGTGATTCATGTAAACCTGTTCGTTGACCCAGGTGCCACGCACATGCTGGTTGAAACCCATGGTCCAGAACGACACCACCTTGCGGTCTTTTTCAATGTAGTAATCCGCCAATTGCTGGAGCTTGCCCTTGAAGCTGGCCAGCGATTCATCCGGGTCGCCCTTGGCCAGTTCGGCCACAAAGTCCAGCGTGTAAGGTTCGACTGCTTTTTTAAAGTCGTCAAAGCTGATCAGCCAGTGCCTGCCGGGATCGGCGGTGTTCTTCTGCTCGACCATTTCACCTTCGGTTCTGCGCTGGGCGATGGCTTCGTATTTGTCCAACTTGACCTTGAGCTCCCTGGCCTGGACATCCTTTTCAGCGGGGAAGGCATATTTGTCCGTGGCGCGCATGCCGTAGCCGATGTCGTAAGGCCCGGTGGCGAACACGCAATGCTTGTCGACAAACGCCTGGTTGACCGCATTGCGCGCAATGATTTCGCGGGCGATGTAGTTCTGGATGGCCAGATCGGTATTGGGCTTGAAGATGATTTCCAGATCGGCCAGGTCCGAACTCATGTTGCGATAGGTCGTCAGGTTGACGATACGTACATTTTTGTTCGACAGGCGTCGGTCGGAAATGCGCGACCACAAAATAGGGTGCATCTCCGCCATGTTGGCGCCCCACAGCACCATGGTGTCGGTGTATTCGATGTCGTCGTAGTTGCCCGCCGGTTCGTCGGTGCCGAATACGCTGTAAAAGGCGAAAACCGCGCTGGCCATGCAGTTGCGCGCGTTGGGGTCGATGTTGTTGCTGCGCCAGCCGGCCTTGAACAGCTTGTTGAAGGCATAGCCTTCCTGGATGGTCTTTTGCGCGGAAGCCAGCATGGCAACGCCGGTCGGACCCTTCTCCGCATAGGTCTTGCGGAACTGCTTTTCCATTTCATCGAAAGCCTGTTCCCAGGTGACCGGGACGAATTTGCCCTTCTTGTCGAATTTGCCATCGGTCATGCGCATCAATGGCTGGGTCAGGCGGTCCTGGCCATACATGATCTTGCCGTTGAAGTAGCCCTTGATGCAGTTCAGCCCCTTGTTGACCGGCGCCTTGGGGTCGCCCTTGGTGGCGACGATGCG
>CAZVBY010000200.1:0-2553 GCA_964625895.1 uncultured Thiobacillus sp. | reverse complement strand
ATCCGGCGGCGGCCTGCATGAGCATCTCAAACTGGTAGCCGAGGATTTCGTTTTCAATGGCGGCAGCCAGGCGCCTATCGCCCTCTCCAATGGCATGCAGGGCCTCCTGCTGGTACAGGCGCGCCTTGTGGGAGGCGGGATCGGTGATGCTGTAAGTGAGGCTGGCCCAGTGCAGCAGGCGGGCGCGCTCTGGGTCTTTATGCGCGGCAGTACTGACGAAATGCTCGGCCAGGGCCTGTGCGCTTTCGTCGCGGCCGGTGCACATCAGGTCGTACAGGGCGCGGATGGTGGGCGGGCAGGGGTTGATGAGGGTGACGTGCGCCTTGATCCACAGGTCGCGCTCAATGTCGCGCAGCCGGTCCTGGTTGTGGCTGGCAATGGCTTTTTTCGACAGCGGGTTTTCCCAGTTCTGCACCGTGGTGACGGAAACCGCGGCGATCGCGGCCAGCGCTTCCTGCGAAATGCGGTAGCGGCGGCGCAGGCTGCTGACCCAGTCGGCTTCGAATTCGCGCTGACTGGCGTAGCTGCGTGGGCGCAGGGGTTGGGTGTGGTAGTCCTTCCATTTACTGTTTAGGTATGACATCGAGACGCTCCTTATTTCTGTTCACCCAATCAACGGTGTTCATTATGGTTTTCTGAAGAAACTTGTTAACCAACCAGGTTGGCCTACCCGGTTTTACCAGCCGGTTGGCCATTCTGGTTGGCCGCTCCGGTTTTGACCTGGTTGCTAATCACGCCCCGATCGAATGCCTAAGCTTTGCATCGTGATGGCACCGCATGGTGCGGTGCAGCGGACGAGAAGGAGTGAATCATGAAAGCAACGGCAAAAATGGCGATGGCAGCGGTACTGGCGCTTGGCTTGGGTGGCATGGCGCACGCCGCCGATCTGGACAGCGCAATAGCCTACTCATTTGGTGAATTCGACCGCGTTGGACAAAGTCAGCCACTACCCAAGTCCCAAACCGGCACCTCTCCAGGTAAGGGACAGAAACAATCCCCTACCAGCGTAGCCCAATCCGCGCAAAACCGCCAAGTCAATGCACAGAAAGCCGAGTTTGTACGCCGAATGTTCTGGGTGGCGTTGAGTATGCGCTAACCGGGATATTCCGTCAGGCCGGTCGCGTTTCCAGAAATGTAAAAAATCCCTTGGCCAGACGGTTGGGGGGATAGGGGCGGATATATTGGTGTCTCAGAGGTGTTGCAGTCATACACGGAGATGCCAATGAAATATCTTGTCGCCATGATGTTGGGATGGAGCCTGGTTTGCCCCGCTCAGGCCGCAGAGCCATCTGCCTCACCGGAGGAGACGATTCGGCAACTGGTGACGGCGGACGAATTGCGGTTTTTCCTGAATGAGGCGCGTCAAGCCGCGCGTGCGGCTGCAAGGGGGGGAAACTATGCGCCATCGCCGGAAACGGCGAATCGCGCAAAGGAAATCGGTATTCGTGTCCGGGAAAAGGGCTTTGGCCTGATGGAAGTGCTGTTGGATCAGATTGAACAGGAATTGTTAAACGCCTTTCCAGGCGAACCGTCTATCAGGCAGGACGCAACAGTTCCGCCGGACAATCGACCCAAACGCACGCAAACGTAAGCAATCCCGGTTATCATAAAAACGCGCGGGGTGTCCGCGCGTTTTTTTATGCCTATGGATTTCATACTCATACTTAAAGCCTTGGTAATGGGCGTGGTGGAAGGCCTGACGGAGTTTCTGCCCATCTCCAGCACGGGCCACCTGATTTTGGTGGGCGATTTGCTTGGTTTCAACAACGAGAAAGGCAAAGTCTTCGAAATTGCCATCCAACTCGGAGCGATTCTGGCCGTGGTGTGGGACTATCGTGTGCGGCTGGCTGGCGTGGCCAAAGGTTTGGGTCGCGATCCCGTGGCCAATCGTTTTGCCATCAATCTGCTATTGGCATTTCTGCCGCTGGCCGTGTTGGGGCTGTTGTTTGGCCAGCAAATCAAGGAAACCTTGTTTTCACCGATACCGGTTGCCACCGCGTTCATTGTTGGCGGCCTGATCATTCTATGGGCTGAAAAAATGCCGCATAGCAAGCATATCGACGAGGTCGACAAAATGACCTGGAAGGATGCGCTGGTGATAGGCTTCATCCAGGCGCTTGCCTTGATACCCGGCACATCGCGCTCGGGGGCAACAATCATTGGTGGATTGCTGTACGGCCTGTCGCGCAAGGCTGCCACCGAGTTTTCGTTCTTTCTTGCCTTGCCAACGCTGGGTGTGGCATCCATTTATGAACTATACAAACACGGCCATCTGTTCACCCGTGATGACATCGGCATGTTCGCGGCAGGGTTTGTTGCGTCTTTTGTCAGCGCGGCAATTGCGGTGCGGGCGTTGATTCGCTTCATTTCACGGCACGATTTCACCGTGTTTGCCTGGTACCGCATCGTGTTTGGGCTGGTTGTGCTGGTGACGGCGTACACGGGCATGGTGGACTGGACTATGCCTTAATCGGCGGCTAGCAGGCTGTTGAAAAACCCCACGGGGTCGCGGCGAGGCGCTACGCGATGGGATGCGCGAAGCGAGCCGCGTCG
>CAZVBY010000199.1:0-2553 GCA_964625895.1 uncultured Thiobacillus sp. | reverse complement strand
GAGTGCGTCCGCGCATTGCGTGCATAGGGCAGCAGTTTGGCGGTTGGCCACTGTTCGATCTTGTCTGCCAACCAGTTCATGCCAGCACCTCATCATCAACGGTGGTGGCGCGCTCGGCGGCAACCTGCTCGAACGATTGACCCGTTGCCAGCAGCGTGACCGGCACGCCTGGGTGGTTCTGCTGAAAGCGCTTGATGGCCACGTCCACGTACTCCGGCGCGATCTCCATGCTGCGGCAGATGCGGCCAGTGCGCTGCGCGGCCAGCATCGTGGTACCGCTTCCACCGAAGGGCTCGAACACAATGTCTCCGGCTTCTGTGTAAGCCTCGATGGCAAACTCAGGCAATGCGACCGGGAACACAGCCGGGTGATCAATGTCCTGCCCGATCTTGCCCTTGTGGCGCATCACGCGAATCACCGAGTCGGGGATTCGGGTGTCCTGCGTCGGCTGACCCTTGTGCGTCCAGCCGCCGACCTCGCCATCCTTACCGCGCATCGCCGTGGACGACCCGTCAGCGCGCAGGTGCGATTCCTGGCCTGCGTGCTTGCAAGGAACAATCTTGTTGGGTTTGCGGGTGCTGCGATTGAAGTGGAAAACAAACTCGAAGCTGGGAGCCAATCGGCCCTGCCAGTCGCCGGGCATGCCTGGCCCCTGATCCCAGACGTACCACGCGAAGCGCCGCCACCCTTGCTGACGCATCCAGGACAGCCAGCCGTCCCAATAGGGGATGACTTCGTTGTCGCGGTGGATCAGCCCAAGATTGACCAGCACCTGTCCGTCGCCCGCCATCGGCAGATGTACGAACACACCGCGCATCAGGACATCCCAAGCGGCAATGCCGCCGGAGGTGTAGTCGCGCTGGTTGCCATACGGCGGCGAGGTGAAGCAAAGCTGCGCGGTGTCACCCTGCATCAGCGTGGCGACCACGGCTGGGTCGGTGGCGTCGCCACAGATCAACCGGTGCGAGCCGATGGCCCAGACATCGCCCTCGCGCGACACCGCCACCACTGGTTTGTCAGGTACGTCATCAGTCGTATCGGGTTCGTCGGCATCTGCATCATCTTGCGCCGCAGGTTCTGCTTCGGTGGGCGTGGCATCTGCCAGCAGCGCATCGATCTCGATGTTCTCGAAGCCGGTCAGCGCCAGTTCGAAACCCGCTTCGGAAAGCTCCGCCAGTTCGAGCGCCAACATCTCCTCATCCCAGCCAGCGTCAAGCGCCAGCCGGTTGTCGGCGATGACCAAGGCGCGCTTTTGCGCGGTGGTGAGATGGGCCAGTTCGATCACCGGCACCTGATCCAGCCCCAGCTTGCGTGCAGCAGCCAAACGACCGTGGCCCGCGATGACGCCGTTGTCGCCATCAACCAGAACCGGGTTTGTCCAGCCGTATTCGACGATGCTGGCGGCGATCTTGGTGATCTGCGCATCGGAATGCGTGCGCGGATTGCGGGCGTAGGGAATCAGCGCCTCGACCTTGCGGTACTCGACGTTGAGCGTGTTCAAAGATGATGTCCTGAAAATGGAAAACCCGCCGACGAAGCCGTGGGCGGGTTTTGGGGTTAGTGCGAACTGGCGGGGTGCGAACTGCGAACCGTGCGAACCTTGGTTCGCACCCTGACGCTAAAAAAGCGCCGCGCTCGCGCCCCCCGCATTGGATTTTGGCCAGGAAGGACCCGTTGATTTGCGGGCTGCGTCCTCTGCCGTCACCTCTGTCCAGACGATAGATGAATACTACGCAAGATCAGGTCGTTTTGTTGCAGGGGCAAAAACCGCTGATTGCCGCGTGATGGCGCACATCCCCGACCATACGCGCCAAATCACGCCAAAACCCTACGCGACCACCGCACCATTGAGTTGATCTGCGACCGTCTGCAATGCCCGCTGCCAATGCCGCCATGCCGTTGTTCGGTCGCAGGCAAAGCGGATCGTGATGTCACGCCAGCCATAGCGCTTCGCGCGCATCCATACGAGATGCCGTTGCTCAACTGTGAGCCACTGCACCCAGCGCATGACTTCCAGCATTCGTTCAATCGCGTCTGGACTCGGCGGAAAGGATCGATAAACCCTCTCGTCAGCAGCAAAGGTCTCCCACTCGTTTCGGACAATGGCGGGCCAGCAGTTGAAGTAACCCTGCACTCGAACAGGAGGCAACCGTCGACTGGTGCTTGCTGCCTCTTCAAACCGAGCAGCAACGTCCTCGATAGTCCACTTAGTCATTGCGTCGCCCTCCGTAGAGCCGGTCACCGATGCGTCGCACGATCTCGCGCTCGATGAAGTCCAGACGTTCGTCGGATGCGTTGACCACCAGGATGTGTTGATCACGCCAGCCACGTTCCTTGATCGCATCCAGATCCGTGGCCTGAGGCTGCAGACGACCAAGGGGGCAGCGGTATTGGGGTGTCGGCACCTTCATGTCACACCTCCTGCGTCTCGACAGCCCAATGCAGCAAGGCCAGGGCGTCGGCTTCGTTGTCGTCGGCTGGGGTGTGACCACGCAGGCGGACGGACGCGATCATGTCGTCCTTGCCCGCATTGCCCTTGCCGGTCGCGTGCTT
>CAZVBY010000198.1:0-2582 GCA_964625895.1 uncultured Thiobacillus sp. | reverse complement strand
GACCACTAGATAATGGCGTTGGCAATTTTATCTTCTGGATACTTGGAGAAACGATTATTCCCTGAGATGCGACTCGATGATCAGGTTGTTGTCCTTGGCGAAACCCAGCACGAAATTCCAGGCGCGGCCATCAATTTTTTCTAGTTCCCGGTCGACGACGATGCTCTTGACGCCACGGTCGGTCGTCGGATGGACGTAGGGCGAGTAATTGATGCGCGAATCAATGCCGAAAACTGAAAGCACTCCGGCAAGCCGTTCAGCCCAGTCGCTGGGCCGGAAGGTTTGTCCGGTGAGCGTGATGCCCCGAATGATCAATTGCCCCGACGGCTCGTCTACCATTTTGTTTTTTTATAGAGGGATGTGGGATGGATGAATTTTAGCACGGCGGTCTTGCCAGAAGCGCCGCTTTCAGGCCATACTTCTGTACCTGAGTAAAAACATCAACTATTCATTCAATTATTATTTTCAGGAGGAAATATCAAGTGAAAAATCCGCTCGACTCCCTTTGGGGGACCGTCATTGCCGGTCTGATTTTGACTGTGGTGCTGTATTTCTTTGCAATGAACTTCATGGGTTCAATTGCGGGCTTCCCGACCAATAGCGGCACGACGGGTGGAATTTTCCGCTGGGTGCATTTCCTTGCGGGTGTGATGTGGATCGGTTTGCTGTACTTCTTCAATTTCGTCCAGGTCGCCGCGCTCAAGGATGCCGCTGCGGATGGCACGGCGGCTGGTATTACTAAACACGTCGCGCCGCGTGCCCTGTTTTTTTTCCGCTGGGCGGCGGTTGTGACCTGGCTGGCCGGCGCTGCGTTGCTGGGTGAGCATTTCGTTCCCGCCTTCATGCTGCAAATGGGCACGATCGGCCTGGGAGCCTGGCTTGGGACCATCATGCTGTTCAATGTGTGGGTGCTGATTTGGCCGAATCAGCAGAAAATCCTGGGTATGAAGCCAGCTTCCGACGAAGAAAAAGCGAAAGCACGTCGCGTTGCTTTCCTGGCTTCCCGCACCAACACCATGCTGTCCATGCCCATGCTGTTTTTCATGGGTGTGGGCGTCCACGGCATTTAATCGGCTCCAGCCAAACCCGGCTATAATCCGGGATGGTTCGTGCGCACGGCGGCCTTGGCCGCCGTTTGCTTTTTCTCCAGTCTTGCCTGATTGCCGAGTTTTTATTCAATTTTTAGTGAATGCGATGTCACATTTGATGAACACATATGCCCGCCAGCCCGTAGCGTTTGTGCGCGGGGAAGGCGTTTATCTTTGGGATGAGGCGGGTAAACGTTATCTGGACGCGGTCGCCGGTGTCGCGGTCAATACGCTCGGGCATGGGCACCCCACGTTGGTCAAGGCGATTTCCGAACAGGCTGCTTCGCTGATTCATAGCTCGAATCTGTACCGGGTCAAGCATCAGGATGCGTTGTCAGACAAGCTTTGCGAGCTGTCAGGCATGGATGCGGTGTTTTTCTGCAATTCCGGGTGTGAGGCAAACGAGGCGGCCATCAAGCTGGCGCGCCTGTATGGCCACCAAAAAGACATCAACAACCCCACCATCATTGTCACGGAAAAATCCTTTCACGGACGCACCATGGCGACCCTGTCGGCGACAGGGTCGCGCAAAATCCAGGCGGGTTTCGAGCCTTTGCTGTCCGGTTTCGCACGCGTGCCTTTCAATGATATTGCCGCAATTCGCCAGGTGGCTTCCACCAACAAGGATGTGGTGGCGGTGCTGGTCGAACCTTTGCAGGGCGAAGGCGGCATCAATGTGGCGTCGCAGACGTTCCTGGCCGAGTTGCGCGCCGTTTGCGACGAGTTCGGACTGCTGATGATGCTGGATGAGGTGCAGACCGGTATTGCGCGCACCGGCGCGTGGTTTGCTTTTCAGCACAGCGCGGTGCAGCCCGATGTGATGGCGCTGGCCAAGGGACTGGGTTCGGGTGTGCCGATTGGCGCCTGTCTTGCGCGCGGTGCGGCGGCGGATGTGTTCAAGCCGGGCAATCATGGCTCTACCTTTGGCGGCAATCCGCTGGCCTGCGCGGCGGCGCTGGCGACGCTGGCGGTGATTGAAGAACAAAAACTGCGCGAGAATGCGGACAAGGTGGGCGCATATCTCCGTTCAAAACTCGCCGATTTGCTGGCAGATCTGCCTGGCGTGGTGGAAATTCGCGGTCAGGGCCTGATGATTGGCATTGAGCTGGACCGTCCGTGTGGCGATATTGTCGGCAGGATGCGCGATCGCGGCTTCCTGATCAACGTGACCTCGGACAAGGTGATTCGCCTGGTGCCGCCGCTGGTTTTCAGCGAGGCCAATGCGGATGAGCTGGCCGGCCCGCTAGCCGAGGAGATACGTAAACTGCTGACAGAGCCTGCGCAGGGGAGTTGACCGGAGAATGCCGATGGTCAAGCACTTTTTGCAATTCAAGGATCTGGCGCGGGAGGAACTCGACTATCTGTTCCAGCGCACGCGCGTGATCAAGGATCGCTTCAAGCGCTATGAAAAATACCACCCGCTGGAAGACCGCACGCTGGCGATGATTTTCGAGAAAAGCTCGACGCGCACCCGCCTGAGTTTCGAAGCGGGGA
>CAZVBY010000197.1:0-2592 GCA_964625895.1 uncultured Thiobacillus sp. | reverse complement strand
TATCGTTTGAAAACCTCAAGCAGATTAACGAACACGGCGCGGAATACTGGAGCGCCCGCTCGTTGCAGCCGCTTTTGGGATACAGCCAGTGGCGGCGCTTCGAGCAGGCGGTCGATCGGGCGATAAGCTCTTGTAAGGAATCAGGAAATTCGCCAGACCATCACTTTGCCGGCGCCGACAAACCGAACACCGGCGGCAAGGGTAGTCGATAGTTACCGCAGAATGGGTATCGTCATGAAAAATCGCATCATCACCGTCAGGGATACCGAGGTCTCCATCACTACCCGGCACGAGCAGGACTACATCTGCCTCACCGACATGGTCAGGAACTTCGATGGCGGCAGCGCCCTGATCGAACAATGGCTGAAGAACAAGGATACGGTGCTTTTCCTGGGGGTGTGGGAGCAGCTCAACAACCCCGGTTTTAATTCCCCCGAATTCGAGGGAATTAGAAACGAAGCCGGGCGCAACAGCTTCTACCTCTCCGCCAGAAAGTGGATCGAAGCCACCGCTGCCATTGGTTTGCACGCCAAGGCAGGCCGGTACGGCGGCACCTACGCCCACAGGGACATTGCCTTTGAATTCGGCTCCTGGCTCAGTCCGGAATTCAAACTCTACCTCATCAAGGAATTCCAGCGTCTCAAGGAAGTAGAGTCACGCACCCAGGCGTTGGCGTGGAATTTTCAGCGCACGCTGGCCAAGGTCAACTACAAAATCCATACCGACGCCATCAAGGACAAACTCATTCCAGCCCGCCTGAACGCGGTACAAACCAGTGCGGTCTATGCCACCGAGGCCGACCTGCTCAATGTCGCGCTATTCGGCCAAACCGCCGCACAGTGGCGGGAAAAGAATCCCGATGCACCCGGCAACATGCGCGACACCGCCACGCTTGAGCAGCTGGTCGTGTTATCCAATCTGGAAAGCATCAATGCGCTGCTGATTCATCAAGGCATCGCGCAATCCGAACGCTTGCAACAACTCAACACCATTGCCATTACGCAAATGCAATCTTTGCTTGGGAATTCGGCATTACAGCAATTGCCACGCATCGCACAAAAGAAACTCAAATGAGCAAGCAAAAACTCGAACTCACCTGGATCGGCAAGGAGAAGCGCCCCAAGCTGGAACCGCGCATCCTGCTCGAAGACCCGGACAAGTCGTATCACGCCAGATTCCGTAACTCCCCTCGCCCTTTGGGAGAGGGGCCGGGGGTACGGGAAGATATTTTCGACAACCGGCTGATTTTCGGCGACAACTTGTTGGCGTTGAAGGCGCTGGAGGCGGAGTTCGCGGGCAAGGTGAAGTGCGTCTACATCGACCCGCCGTTCAATACTCAACAGGCTTTTGAGCACTATGACGACGGCTACGAGCACTCGATCTGGCTCGGCTTGATTCGAGATCGCGCTGAGTCGTTGCGGCGGCTGATGTCCGATGATGGAACATTGTTTGTGCACATCGACGACAACGAACTTGGCTACTTGATTGCGCTGTTAGACGAGGTATTCGGACGGGCAAATCGAGTGTCGGTTGTGTCATTCAAGCAAGGGTCAGCGACGGGCCATAAATCAATAAATCCTGGCGTGGTCAGTACGACCAACTTCATTCTGATTTACGCCAAGAATAAATCCGCATGGTCGCCAAACCGCGTTTTCACTGCGCGGGCAGAGCGCGATAAGCGATATGGGCAGTTCATTGAAAACATCGAGCAGCCATTTGCACGATGGAAATTCACTACGCTGGCCAGTGCGTTTGCAATTGATCTCGACATGCCAGAGCGCGGATTGAAAAAGGCTTTGGGGGACGAGTACGAAGCAAAGATCTCCGAGTTCGTCATGAAGAATGCAAAGAGCGTCATCCAGCTCGCGCGCCCAGATTATTCGGCTGTAAGCAGTGCCGCCAGAGAGATGATTGACGCGTCTAAAGCGTCGCCGACCAAGGTGATGAAACTGGAGCGTGACGGTTACTCGGATATGTATTTCATCGGCGGCCAGCGCATCCTGTTCTACTCGGACAAGTTGAAGCTTATAGATGGCCAGTACGTGGCCGGCGAACCGCTTACGAGCCTGTGGGATGACATTCTCTCGAACAACCTGCACAACGAAGGTGGTGTCGAGTTTCCCAAGGGCAAGAAGCCGGAGGCACTCATCAAGCGCTGCTTCGATCTGGCGACGAACTCAGGCGACATCGTCTTGGACTCGTTTGCGGGTTCAGGAACAACTGGTGCAGTCGCGCACAAAATGGGACGCCGCTGGATCATGGTTGAACTGGGTGATCATTGCCATACCCATGTCATTCCTCGTCTGAAAAAGGTCATCGACGGAGAAGACCCCGCCGGAGTCACAGCGGCAATGAATTGGCAGGGAGGTGGCGGTTTCCGCTATTACAGCCTCGCGCCCAGCCTGATCGTCAACGACCGCTGGGGCAACCCGGTCATCAACCCGGCATACAACGCCGCGCAACTGGCCGAGGCGCTGGCCAAGCTGGAGGGCTTTAGTTACGCGCCATCGGAAACGCGCTGGTGGCAGCACGGGCATTCCAGCGAGCGGGATTTTATTTTCGTGACGACGCAGAATCTGTCCGTCGAAGCCT
>CAZVBY010000196.1:0-2608 GCA_964625895.1 uncultured Thiobacillus sp. | reverse complement strand
ACCATGAACATGGCGGCCAATGTCATGGGCCTGGACAATGCCGCCACGCCGCTGGGCATCAAGGCCATGAAGGAACTGCAAACGCTCAATCCATCGCAGGATACGGCCAGTGACGCGCAGATTCTTTTTCTGGTCATCAACACGGCTTCCGTCACCCTGCTGCCGGTCACCATCTTCACTTATCGGGCACAGCTGGGCGCTGCCGATCCAACCGATGTCTTCATTCCGTTGCTGATAACGACTTACTGCGGCACGCTCATCGGTTTGCTGGCCACGGCATTTTTTCAGCGCATCCGGCTGTTCGATCCGGTGACGCTGCTGTATTTTGGCGGCATGACAGCAGGCGTCGCAGGGATCGCGGCATATTTTTTCAGCTTGCCGCCGGACGAGATGCAGCGGCAATCCTCGTTGCTGTCCAACTTCATCCTGTTTTCCGTGGTGGTTGCCTTCATTGGCGGCGCGCTGATCCGCAAGGTCAATGCCTACGAGGCATTTATCGAAGGCGCCAAGGAAGGTTTCCAAACAGCTGTCACCATCATCCCGTATCTTGTTGCCATGCTGGTGGGCATTGCCGTGTTTCGCGCCAGTGGCGGCCTGGATATGCTGACCGACGGTATGCGCTGGGTTGCGGTTCAGATGGGCTGGGACACGAGATTCGTGGACGGCCTGCCTACGGCCCTGATGAAGCCGCTCTCCGGAAGTGGCGCGCGTGCCATGATGATTGATACCATGCAGACGCATGGCGCCGACTCATTTGCCGGTCGGCTGGCTTCAATCATTCAGGGCAGCACAGAAACCACGTTTTACGTATTGGCGGTTTATTTTGGCGCCGTTGGTATCCGGCGCATCCGCCATGCCGTGACCTGCGGACTGATTGCCGATTTGGGCGGATTTGTGGCCGCGATCGGGGTGGCCTACCTATTTTTTGGCTGAACATGTTTATGAATTACCAGACACTCGCCGCGGTTGACCTCGGCTCCAACAGTTTCAAGTTGCAGGTTGCCCGCGTTCAAGGTCAGCAACTCTATTTGCTGGATGCGCTGAAGGAGCCAGTGCGGCTGGCTGCCGGGCTTGATAAAAAAAAGCGCCTGGACCACGACTCGCAGATGCGTGCGCTCGATTGTCTCAGGCGGTTTGGCGAGCGGTTGCGCGGCCTGCCCATGGAGGCGGTGCGCTGCGTGGGGACCAGTGCATTGCGGGTGGCGAAGAATGCGCCGGAGTTTCTTGCCGAGGCCGAGCAGGCGCTGGGTTTTCCCATTGAAATCATTGCCGGGCGCGAAGAAGCACGCCTGATCTACCTGGGTGTGGTGCACAGCCTGCCATCATCCAGCCAGAGACGGCTGGTGGTTGACATTGGCGGCGGCTCCACCGAATGCATCATCGGCACTGGACTCAAGCAGCAAAACCGTGAAAGCCTGCTCATGGGTTGCGTCAATTTCTCGTTACGCTATTTCCCTGATGGATGCATCGAAAAACCCGCCATGAAGGAAGCCGAAATGGAGGCGAGGTTGATCGTGCAAAGCGTCGAAGCCGATTTTGGGCATGGCCATTGGGAGGAAGCGATTGGCTCATCCGGCACGATTCGCGCTCTGGCCGACGTGATCGAAGCCTGCGGCTGGGGCAGTCATATTACCCCTGACGGTATGGCTAACGTACGCGAAGCTCTGCTCAAGGCAGGTCACGCCGACAAACTCGACTTGCCCGGTCTGCGCGCCGACCGGCGCCCGGTCATCGCCGGCGGCTATGCCATTCTCTCCGGGCTGTTCGCCGAACTTGGCATCGAGCGCATGACTCCCGCCTCTGGCGCACTGCGCGAAGGCATCCTCTACGACTTGCTGGGCCGCATGTCCGATCACGATATGCGTGAGGAAACCGTTGAAGAATTCGCCCGGCGATACCATGTCGATGCCAGGCAGGCCAAGCGCGTCGGCGAACTGTCGTTGCGGTTTTATGACAGCCTTGGCGGAATGCAGCCCGGGGAGCAGGATGAACAGCGCAAGGCGCTGGCGTGGGCTGCGCGCCTGCATGAAATCGGCATCTCCATTGCCCATTCCGGCTATCACAAGCACAGCGCCTACATCCTGGAAAACGCCGACATGCCTGGTTTCTCGAAAACCGACCAGGCTCGTCTGGCCCTGCTGGCGCGCGCCCAGCGTGGTGCGCTGAACAAAGTGCCCGGGTTCATGCCTTCTGGCAGTCACGGCATTGCCGAGTCAGACCGCCTGCTGGTCTGGATGTTGCGCCAGGCCGTTATTCTCTGCCGCAATCGTGCCGCCCCCATGCTCGATGCTGTCCGGGCGCGCATCACAGCAGGCGGCTATTGCCTGGAATTTCCCCGAAACTGGCTGGAAAATAACCCGCTCACCAGGCTGGCGTTCGAGGAGGAAATGGCGGACTGGAAAGCAGTTGGAGTGAGATGTCTGTATCAATAAGTTCAGGAGAGGAATTGTGCCGGCTAGAAATCTTCGACATTCGGGCAGTGCAAGTCGAACGTAAACATGGCTTATTGCCAACTCGTAATCAGGCAAATTCCACATGGACTTGAAAATTCCGGGCGCGCTGGATGCCCTGATTGACGCGCTTCGCGCTTTGCCGGGGGTCGGGCCAA
>CAZVBY010000195.1:0-2610 GCA_964625895.1 uncultured Thiobacillus sp. | reverse complement strand
CCCTGTTCCGGCCAGTTCTTGATATACCGCTTGAGCAGGCTATTCTCGAAATTGGCCTCACGCAGGCAGGCCTTGGCCACATCATAGAAGGAAATGACACCGACCAGTTTGTTGCCTTCCAGCACGGGCAGATGGCTGATGCGCGCCTTGGTCATGGCATCGCGTGCGTAGTCGATGGTGTCTTCCGGCGTCGCCACCACTGGCTCGGTAATCATGATGTCGGACACTTTCGCATCCTTGAGCGAGCAACCCTGACGCCGCATGCCTTTCATGATGTCGCGCTCGGTCAAGAATCCCACCATCTCGCCCTTGGGGTTTTTGACGACCAGCGAGCCGACGTCGTTGGCCACCATGCGTTCGACTGACAGGGCCACGTCGTCTTCTGGCGTGATGCTAAACACTTCGTCTCCACCCTTGAAAGACAGAATTTCCCGGATAAACATGCGTCATCCTCCTTATATTGATGGAGCCAGCATATCAAACCTGAGGAAACCTAGGAAGATGGACAGCAATAACAGGCGATCAAGCCCTGACGAGGCCAGCCTCGACCTGATGACGGGTCTCATGACCTGCCAGTACTTCAACCAGGGCCAGGGCAAAATCCATCGCCGTGCCTGGCCCACGCGAGGTCAGTACCTTGCCGTCCATGACGATAGCATCCGTCAGGCAGTGCGTGTCAGGCAAATCCATCCTGTCGAGAAATCCTGGATAGCTGGTCGCCTTCTTGCCCTTGAGCAGACCAGCCTCGGCCAGCACCGTCGGCGCGGCGCAGATGGCAGCGGTGTATTTGCCTTCGTCCGCCATCTTCCTCAGCAGGCCGAGAATGCGCGTATCCTCCTTGAGATGCCTGGCGCCCGGCATACCCCCCGGCAGCACCACCATATCGTAATTTTCCTGAAGCGCGGCATCCAGGTTCATGTCCGGCACAATTTGTGTTCCACGGCTCGCCTTCACAATGCCCGGACGCAAGCCCGCCACGACGACCTCGATCCCTGCCCGGCGCAGGATGTCGATGATGGTGACGGCTTCAAGTTCTTCGCAACCCTCGGCTAGCGGAACCAGTACCCTGAGCATCGTTCAGTCCCTGAAATTCTGAAATTGCAGCGGAAAGTCTGATATGGATTTTTTCACCAACGCAATGGTTTCCTGAAGCACATCGCGCTTGGCGCCGGTCACGCGCACGGTCTCGCCCTGAATGCTGGCCTGTACCTTGAGATTGCTGTCTTTGACGAGCTTGATGATTTTCTTGGCCAGCTCGGTTTCAATGCCAGTCTTGATCGTCACCACACGCTTGACCTTGTTGCCGGAGACGCCCTCGGATTTTCCCAAGTCCAGACATTTCACATCCACACCGCGCTTGGCCAGTTTCTGGCCGAGAATATCTTGCACCTGTTCCAACTGGAAATCGGTATCGGCAAACACCGTCAGCACATACTCGGCCTGCTCGACCCGGGCATCGGAGCCCTTGAAATCAAAGCGGTTGGAAACTTCCTTGTTGGTTTGGTCCACTGCATTGCGGACCTCCTGTTTATCAACCTCGGAAACAATGTCGAACGATGGCATAAGGAACCTCTGATTAAATCCCACATGGCCGCGGCGACGGCTTTCCGGGATGGAATGCGCGAAGCGACGCGCAGCGAATGGTCGATCCCCTTCGCAAGAGGCGCGACAAAGCAGGCCGCCCGGGGAATGCCCGGAGCGTGGGCCGAGGGACCCGCATCGCGGGATCGGCCAACAAAGGCGCATGGAGAGGGCGACGGTGGGCCGGCGCATTCGCATCCTGCTCCGGGGTCGCATCCCCGCAAGCGGGGCCCCTGCTCCGCCCTCCGCAGTCGCCCTCGCCCCGAAGGGTTTACACAAAAAATACCCATCTGCGGCATTGCGCTCCTCGGCTTCGTATGTCCAATACGACCTTCGTCGCGCGCCTTGCATCTGAGAATTTTTCGTAAAAACGCGGCTCATGGAGGACTTAATCATAGGTTCCCTAACCTCCAATCAGCCTGATCGTTTTCACTTCTACCGGCAAACCGGTACGGTCGTCAAACTCGGCAGCCGTCTCGATGGCCTTGCGTGCAATTTCCTCCGCGGAAAGCGGGCTGTCATACAGCGCATACATCGCCCCCATCGCCAGGTCGCTGCCGCTGCCATACGCATAGAATTTCGAAAATTCCTGCACGGAACGGTGCTCCGCCACGCCGAAAATTCCATGCGGGTTTGCGATCAGCACATCCATCTGGCTGGATTCTATATCGTCGTCCTTGTCTTCGCCCGGCAGAAGAAAATACTGTTCCTTGAGCGTCGCGTGTAACGCCTGCCAGGTGCGGAATATGCCAGCCACGGAAGTCAGGTCGGCGGGCGCTTCTGGATTGGAAAAGTAATCCTTCAGGATCAGGATGAAGGTGGTGTAACCCGTCACCGCCATCCAGCTATCACCCAGCTGAATCAACTTGCTATGGTTGACGATGTAAGGCGCAGCCTCCTTGTTGCTGCCCCATTTGGTCAGGGTGTCTACCGCGATGGCAACAACCCCGTCTTTCTTCACAACGGCAAGCGTGGTCATGATGATCTATTGCATGTGAAGAAACCGTAGCGGGCGCCGCGCAACGCAGC
>CAZVBY010000194.1:0-2622 GCA_964625895.1 uncultured Thiobacillus sp. | reverse complement strand
AATCGCGGCGAATATTGTGCGATTTGCGACCCAGAACAACCGGCTGGCCATTGGCTGGCGATTTGCCGGACTTGCCGAAAACCTGCTGGATGAAGCGACGAATCATTGCGGGATGAAAAAAAGCGATGAACGCAGAGACGCGGAGGGAAGGCATCATGGCTTTCACAAGGGTTCTCTGCGTCTTTGCGCCTCTGCGTTGATGGGTTTTGAATTATAACAGCCGTTTTTTTAGCCTCTCAGGCTGATGATCGGCCAGCTGTTGAGTTTGGCATGGGCTTCCAGCGTGTCATCCGGATCGACGGCAAACGGGTGGGTGACGCGCTGGAGCAGGGGCAGGTCGTTCAATGAATCGCTGTAGAACCAGCTTTCGGTCACGTCTTCCCACAACAAGCGTTGATCGGATAACCACATGTCCAGCCGGGTGATCTTGTGTTCCTTGAAGCAGGGAATGCCGGCTCCTCGCCCGGTGTACTGACCGTTGATTTCCTCGACTTCTGTGGCGATCAGGTGTTCTACGCCGAATTCCCGGGCAATCGGTGCGGTAACAAAGCGGTTGGTGGCGGTAATGATGGCGACCTTGTCCGCTTCGCGTTGATGACGCTGCACGAGTATCCGCGCCTTGTCGGTGATGATGGGC
This sequence comes from uncultured Thiobacillus sp., assembly GCA_964625895.1. Taxonomy (GTDB): domain Bacteria; phylum Pseudomonadota; class Gammaproteobacteria; order Burkholderiales; family Thiobacillaceae; genus UBA6918. The sequence goes on along the minus strand of CAZVBY010000194.1, from coordinate 1,985 downwards.
CGGATGTGGATGGCCATGAATTCTTCATGCCATTGGTCAAGCTGTTCCCGCGGATGCCGGCCTAGCGGCTTTAACTGAAAATCCAGAAACGCGTGAATATCCAGCGTGCCAGACTTGTAATGCTCATAAAACTCGCGGTTTTTTGCCTCGTGCACTTCTTGATCCAGCACACCCTTGCTGATGAGGAATTGCGCCCATTCAAAGTCAGAGTCTCCAGCCAGCAGCGTATTGTCAAGATCGAATAAGGCGAGCTTCATATGTCATGTGCGACGAGTCAGGGCTTGAAAGTATAACGGGTCGGCGCACCGCTTCACTTACAATATCGCCATGAACAAGGAGTTGCTCGTATTTACCGATGGCTGGCAGACGCTGGGCTGGGGCGGTGTGCTGGTAATGCTCTGGTTTGCCTGGCGCTCGGGTGATTTGATGCGCTTGAAGGAGGCATCACGGCTCAATCTGTTCCTCGGTGTGTCGGTGGCGTTGATGGTGATCTGGCAAATCCGCACCGGCGTGCGTCCTGGTCTTACCTTCCACCTGTTGGGCGTCAGCATTGCCACGCTCATGTTCGGCTTCTGGCGCGGCTGGCTGGCGGCAAGTATCGCGGCTACCGCCACGGCGCTGGCAGGCAAGACCAGCCTGGTTTCGCTGGGAACGGAAATCCTGGTGTTTTGCGCCGTGCCGGCGGCGTTGACCTATTTGCTGTTCCGGCTGGTGGACAGGAAACTGCCCAACCATTTTTTCATCTACGTGCTGGTCAACGGTTTTTTTGGCGCGGCATTGGCCATCGGCCTTGTGGGGCTGACCTCCACGCTGGTGATGTGGTTGTCCGGTTCTTATGCGCTGGAATACCTTTTCGAGCACTACACGCCGTACTACTTCCTGCTCGCCTGGTCCGAAGCTTTCATGACCGGCATGATGGCGACACTGATGGCGGTTTACAAGCCGGAATGGCTGGAAACGTTTGACGATAATCGATACATCAAAAACAAGTAAGGCGTGAGGAGTGAGGTGTGAGGCGCGAAGGCTTTACACCACCGAGTTTGCATGACCAAAATGATTGAATACCCCGACCTGCCGGTTTCCGCGCGCAGACAGGATGTCATCGCGGCGCTGAGGGAAAACCCGGTGCTGATCCTGTGCGGCGAAACGGGATCAGGCAAGACCACGCAGATACCCAAGATGTGCCTTGAGGCGGGCTTGGGCGAGAAAGGTTTGATCGGCTGCACCCAGCCGCGCCGGATTGCCGCGCGCTCGGTGGCCAGCCGCGTCGCACAGGAGCTGAAAGGCGAACTTGGCGGGCTGGTCGGCTACAAGGTGCGCTTTACCGACAAAGTCCGGCGTGACACCCGCATCAAGTTCATGACCGACGGCATTCTGTTGGCGGAAAGCCAGGGCGATCCGATGCTGTCGGCCTATTCCTGCATCGTCGTGGACGAGGCGCATGAACGCAGTCTCAACATCGACTTTTTGCTGGGTTACCTGCGCACACTGATCGAACTCAGGTCCGATCTGAAAATCGTCATTACCTCGGCCACCATCGACGCGAAAAAATTCTCTGCACATTTCAACAACGCGCCGGTGATTGAAGTGTCGGGGCGGACGTACCCGGTGGAAATACGATACAGGCCGGTGGGGGATGAAGATATTGCGGGAAGCGGACATTTTTCCCTCACCCCTGGCCCCTCCCTTGCAGGGCGCGTCCCGGCGGGTACGCCGGAACCGCTCGATGGGCGCGGAATGCATTCCGCGAACTCCCCATCTCGCCCCGCTGGGAGAGGGGAGCAGAAAGCGGGGAAAGGGGCGAAAAAGGACGAAGCCGATCTGACCCAGGCCATCCTCGACGCCACCGATGAACTGACGCGAGAAGGCTGGGGCGATACGCTGATTTTTTTGCCGGGCGAGCGCGAGATACGTGAGACGGCGGAGGCTCTGCGCAAACATCATCCGTCGCATACCGAAATCCTGCCGCTGTTTGCCCGGCTTTC
>CAZVBY010000193.1:0-2627 GCA_964625895.1 uncultured Thiobacillus sp. | reverse complement strand
CGTCACGGCGCCAAGAGCGTCACCCTGTTTCAGTGCGGCGTCCAGGCTCATCAGGGCTAGGATGCCCGATGCGGCATTGGCCGCTCCGGAAAGGTTGAGGTTCTGCGCACCGCTGAGGGTGGTCAGATCATTTGCCAGCCGCAGGCCAGAAACCACCACCGGCAAGGGCTCTCCACTCTGGATGGCTTTGATTAGGGACAGCGCGTCGATAATGCTTGGGCCGTAGGTGGCTATACCATCGACCAAATTCTGTAGTACCGAATTGTTGTTGGCGTTATAAGCGGAAATGGCTTCCGCGATTTTTGCGGTTAGTTCCTTATCGCCTTGATCAGCAAAATTTGCCTCCGTCACACCCTGTTCACGAAGGTATTCTGTTAGCGCTTCTGGGTTGCTCGGAGCCTTGCCGTCTATGGCTTCCACAGAAAGAATTTCCAACTGCCCGGTTTGCTCATTGAGGCCAAAGGTGGCTTCAGTTTTTTGGCCATTGATTTCAACGCCGACATGCTTGGCGATGACAGTGCCGCCCGCCCTGATCTCGGAGGTGTAACCCCAAGTACCGTTCGTGCTTGGCCTAGTTTCCATGACCAAATCGCTTCCCACACGAGTAATGCTGCTTCCACCAGTCTGAATATTGTTCTGGATTTGCAGAGCACTGCCGTCAACCATTGGAATATTCCAAGTGTCAGTATCAATGACACCGAAAACCGTCATGGAGAGACCGGTTTCCGTAGGTGTGGTTTCGCTGTAGTCTCGCCGCAAATCCAAGGTTATGCCGCCAGCGAATTCGTAACGAGACACCCCGTTTCCAAGTTCAAGAGGGGTTCCAACAGGTGCCTGTAACTGGAAATCAATGACGTTTCCATAAAGATCAACAACGGGCACAAGAAAACTCGATCCCGGATTCAATATGGAGTCGACTATCTTTTCAACCTGGGTAACTTGCGCCTCGGTGGGGTTGTCGCCAAGTAGGCCTTTGAGCTTATTCAAGGTCGCATCTACTGTATCCGAGCCAGCAACCAGAGAGGCCGCTGTCAAACCAACTGCGCCAACGGTAAGCAAGGCCAAGGTGATAGGCGCGCCCGCCAATAACGCAAGCCCCGCACCGATCGACAATGCCCCGGCAGCCGCATTTAGCGTGGTGCTGGTTCCGACTTTACTGTAGTCCCCTGATGCTGCCTGAAGCTCTTGTTGATACAAGAGAATATTTGCGCCACCGGCCACTGCACCAAACCCGATTGATGTCCTACCCAGTACGCTGGCAACCTTGCCGCCAGAAGAAGCGTAAGCCGCGTAGATTTCGGCGTATCCAGTCGTGGCAGAGATAATTCCCGCGCTACCAGCGGTCTGGTTGAGTAGAGCAATACGTTGTTGACCTTCAAAGCTGAGCGTCTGGTTCGGGCTATAGGCATCCCGCAAGTTCTTGGATGCGTCCGCAATCTGGACAGGCGTTGCCACCTTGTTGAAAAGCAATTCGGCAATCTGTCCTGCCAGTTCATTATTCGTTGCCATCTTGATTCTCCCGTTTCAATTGTGCGTATGCTTCAAAAACAATCCACGTTAATGCCAGGACAGCGAGTAATAAAACTATCGCCGAACTGCGGTCTAGCTCGTACTGATCCTGTTTTCGTAGGGCGAAGCCTTTCTCACGATGTTCGTAGTCGAGTAGAAGATGGCCCCTGTTGCTCAGCTCGGCAATCCAAATCGCGCCACTTTGCATGCGAAAGTACTTGATGGTCACAAAATGCGGGATGAGGTTGTAATTATCATCTCCGTACCCTGCCCATTTCCCATACCACCCCCATTCCTCGAATGGCTGGCTCAAGGTGTAATCGTCTTCGACATATAAAACCGGCTTGTCCGTCATAAGTCGGCCATTTCTAAATACCGGGATGTAGGGTTTCTCGGTTGGCTCAAACAAATAGTATGAAAAACGCCTGTTTCGCCCTTGAACTAACATGCCAGTCGCCGATTCCAATTGTTCGTAAGATGGATATGCAGAATTAAAATCCCCTCTATCTGGTGTGCCGTGATACAAACCAAATCCGCCATATCCCATGCCGGCCAGGACGAGCATGACCCTGATTGCATGCCCCCAATCCCCTTTTCTGGAACTGGTTGCGTTTTTTAGCGCACGGTGAAGCACAGCCCATAAAGTGATTCGTTTTAATGTCATGCCTCCACCTTCCTCCAGCCAATTGTGAGGAACAACAAGAACAACATGGAGACCACGGTTTTTATGTTTTCCCGGCTATTCATGCTGCCATTCTCCACTTCCCATTTCAGTCATGCTTGCGTTTAATTATCCGAAGGCACGTCTTTGCCGATCAGTGACAGCGAGTAGTTGCCGCCCGTCCGCTGAAATCCAAGCCGTTGTAAGAACCGGTCTATCTTGTCCAGCGCCACGCCGCTGTTCACGCCTGCGCTGAGCTCTACCGCACCGCGGTTCTCGGCCCATTTGCGGAAAGTGGCCAGCAGGCGCATTCCCGCGCCGCCCAGAGCAATACGGGACAGTCCACGGTTTTTCCTGTTTGCCAAGCTTCATGCCGCCTCCCTCCATCTGCTGTCATTCACTGCCAGCACCGTGTAGTCGAAGCCCGCGTCCGTCCCCGCATAGTTCGCCTCGGGCA
>CAZVBY010000192.1:0-2627 GCA_964625895.1 uncultured Thiobacillus sp. | reverse complement strand
AGGCGGTGGGCGCGCGGCGGGCGATGATGTGGGCGACTTCTTCGTCGATCTGGACTTCCAGCGCGTTGACGCCGTGGTCGTGGGTGATGACGTCATCGGCAAGGTTCAGGTCGCCTGTCACCAGCGAGTCGATGGCGCGGGTGATTTGCTCTTCGACCAGACCGCCCATCTTGAGGACGTTGGCGCGGACGCTTTCCAGTTCGGTGTCGAATTGTTTAAGGGTATGTTCGGCGGGCATGGGGCTTCCTCCAAAGAGAGATTATAGGCGGTTATGTGACAAAAGCATGACAGTCTCCGCAGGTTCACGGTCGGCGAATGATCCTGAAAGCGGATAAACCGGCGCTTACTTGAGCGTGGCAAAGTTCAGGGTGTAGAGCCTGCCGTCCAGTTCAAGTTCCGCGATCCAGTCGGTGCGGCTGGCGGTGCACATGGGCAGGGTCGCGCTTGCAGCCCACACGCCCGCACTGAGCGGGCGGAATTCGTAGCGGTTGAACCCCATGTTCATGCCGGCCATCTGGAACGAGGCCGAGGCTTGTTTTAGTGTTGGGTGGCTCAGGCGGATTTCGAAACGCTTGAGGGTTTGCGGTTGCTCGGAAAAATACAACTGGGCAGGTTGGTTGTTGTGCAGGAAGGCGCAGCCGGTCACCGGGTCGGGACAAGCGATCGCGATGGCTTTGGCTGGCGCGGGCTGTTGCCGCGCGCCCCAGATGGCCAGGCCGGCCAAGGCGGCAAGCACCAGGATCGGCACCGCAATGGATTTCACGTTCAGGGTGCTGGTCACGCTATCCATGCTCCGCGCAACATGGCGATGCCATGCGCGCCATGATTTTGCGCGGTTTCAATATCCGGCCAGTTGACGCCGCCCAGCGCATACACGGGAATCGGGCTTTGCGCGGCGAGTTGGGAAAACGCGTCCCAGCCTAGCGTGGGTTCGCCGGGGTGGCTGGCCGTTGGCAACACGGGCGAGAGCATGGCAAAGTCGGCCAGTTCCGCAGCGTGCGCGAGTTCTTCCGTATTATGGCAGGATGCGCCCACCCATTCGATATCCGGGCGCGCGTGCAGTTTCATCAATGCGCCGCTGTCGAGATGCACGCCATCGGCCCCGGCAGCACGCGCCAGTTCCAGCGAGCCGTTCACCAGCACGCGGGCTTGATGGGGTTTTGCGCGCTTGACCACTTCGCGCGCCAGTTCCAGCCGTTCGACCTCCGTTAAATCCTTGTCGCGGATCTGGATCAGGCGCAAACCCTTTTCCAGCGCGGCATCCAGGCGCTGCAAAAACATCTCGCGCCCCAGTGGCCTGGTGTAGCTGATGCCATACACCGGCGGCAGTTGCAGCGCTTTTAGAATCGGGAAATTGGCGGGCAAAAGTGGCTCGACGGAATGGTGTGCCGGTTCGTCCCAGGCGAAGGCCTGCCCCTCGTGCGGATGCGGCGTGCCCTGCCAGTCCCAGACGCGAAAAAAATTCAGCCGCACGGTGGCGTGCGGATAGGTAAAAAGCCGGGTGATCCAGCGCGTGGCGCGGGTGACTGCGATGCCCAGCTCTTCCTTCAGTTCGCGATGCAACGCATGTTCAAGTGTTTCGCTGGCTTCCACCTTGCCGCCGGGAAACTCCCAGTAGCCTGCATAAATTTTGTCCGCCGGCCGCGAGGCGAGCATGACCTGGCCATCAGGCCGGGTCAGCACGGCGGCCACGACTTCGACGGGCGCGCTCATTTGCCCTGCCCCACCCAATCCCTGGAAAATTGCTGCGCTACCCGACCCGAGCGCGCGCCGCGCGACAGGCTCCACTGCAAGGCCGCGCGAATGAAATCTTCCGACCGGTAGTCGTTTGCGCCGAGCGCCTTCGCCCAATGCGCGGCGATGGCCAGGTAGTCGTCCTGATCCATGGGATAAAAGCTCACCCACAGGCCGAAGCGTTCGGAGAGCGACACTTTCTCCTCGGTGGCTTCGCCGGGATGCACTTCGCCACCGATGTGACGCGCTTCGAGATTCTCGGCCATATACTCGGGCATGAGGTGGCGGCGGTTGCTGGTGGCATAGATCAGCACGTTGTCCGAAGGCGTGGAAAGCGAGCCGTCCAGCGCGGCCTTGAGCGCGGGATAACTTGGCTCGTCGGCGGTGAAGGACAAGTCATCGCAAAACAGGATGAAGCGCTGCGGGGCTTCGGGCAGCAGGTCGAACAGCTCAGGCAGATGGGCAAGCCCGGTCTTGTCGACTTCGACGAGACGGAGACCCTTGCCGGCGTATTTCGCCAGCATGGCTTTCACCAGCGAGGATTTGCCGGTGCCGCGCGCGCCGGTCAGCAGCACGTTGTTGGCAGGACGGCCCTCGACGAATTGCCGCGTGTTGGCGTCGATCTTCTGTTTCTGTTCGTCGATGGCCAGCAGATGTTTTGCTTCGATGCGGTGCGGGTGACGGATTGCACGCAGGTTTCGTGTGTCTGCAATCCAGCGCGCGGCGTGGGTTTTTTTCCAGTCGACGGGCTCAGCGGGCGTGCTTTCGAGCCGGTCGAGCAGGCGCTCGATGCGCGGCAGAAGTTCGTTGTATTTATCCATTGCATTGACACAGAGGAAACAGAGTTATCAGAGGTTTTCCTCTGTTTTCTCTGCTGCCTCTGTGTTGTTTAG
>CAZVBY010000191.1:0-2629 GCA_964625895.1 uncultured Thiobacillus sp. | reverse complement strand
CTTAACCGGCCAGACAGGAAGACATCGCCATGGCTTGCATCGTCATTTATCAGGATCAGCAACCTGAACGCATCATCCGTCTCTACAAGGACCGGCTGTTCGTCGGACGTTCCTCCGAGTGCGAGATACAGCTCGCGGCCAAGGGAATCAGCCGCAAGCATGCCCGCCTGATCAGGGAGGATGGCGTTTATGTCATCGAAGACCTGGACAGCAAGAACGGTATTTTGTTCAACGGCAAGAAAGTCCGCCGGCACCGGCTGGAACCGGGCGACCGGGTAACACTGGACACCTTCATTCTCGAATTCCTCGTCGAATGCGCAAAGGCCGGAACAAACACCGGAGCGCCCATTGTCGAAGCCCTCCAGGTCGGCAAGGAATATCGCCTGGGCAGCCAGACCGTGACCGCGCTGAAGGACGTTTCCCTGCGTATCCTCAAGGGCGAATTCGTCGCCTTGTCCGGACCCTCCGGCAGCGGCAAATCCACGCTGCTCAACCTCATCGGCTGCATCGATCTGCCCACTTCCGGCAGCATTCTCATCGACGGCGAGGACATGCGCGGCAAAACCGCCGACGAACTGGCCGACATCCGTCTGAACAAGCTGGGCTTCGTGTTCCAGACTTTCAATCTTCTGCCGGTACTGACCGCCTGGGAAAACGTCGAATACCCCTTGCTGCACAAGCCCGGCCTGGACAAGCAGGCGCGCCAGTCCAGGGTGTCGCACTATCTGGAAATGGTCGGCCTCGAACGTTTCCTGCACCATCGGCCGGACGAGTTGAGCGGCGGCCAGCGGCAACGGGTGGCCATCGCGCGCGCGCTGGCCACCCAGCCCGAAATCGTGCTGGCCGACGAACCCACCGCCAACCTCGATCACCGCACGGGTTCGGAAATTCTCAAATTGATGAGAAAATTGAACCATTCGGAACAAGTCACGTTCATTTTCTCGACCCATGACCCGCGCGTGCTGGAAATGGCGGATCGGGTCATCGAACTGAGCGACGGCCAACTGGTTGAACAGGAAGCGGAATGAAAATCGCCAAACGCCCCCCCAAGCCATTCAGATTGCGCGGCATTGTCCACACAATCTGCGGTCTGGCGGCCATGAGCGCGGCAAGCTCCTGGGCTGCCGAGCCAAAATCCATGGACGATCTGTTCGGCCTGCCGCCCGCAAAAAGCAGCAAAAGCAAACCCAAGGCGCCGACCGCTCCGGATGCCACGCGTCCATCCGTTGAGCCGGTCGTCGATGCGGCAAAACCCGTCATCCCTGCTGCCAGCCCCGCTCCCGCCACATCCCCTGCGCAGCCGGCCAGCCCTGCCATTCCGCCAGCCGCAGAGATACCTGCGACGCCTGCGACGTCAACCACGATTCAACCCGTCGCCGCGCCAATTTCCGCCGCCCGGACAGACCACAAACCCGCCAGCGGCGTGCTGTTTTCCGGTTTCTATCAGAACGACCTGGCCTATACCTACGCTGGCAAAAAACATTGGTCGCGTTTCAGCAATACCCTGGATGTGGCCGCCACGGCGGAAAACCGTGCCGGATTTTCCTGGAAGCTGGGCGCGCGAGCGGTTTACGATCCCATCTATGACTGGACGGATTATTACAACCGCCAGGTGCGGAACGACCAGCGGCTGGATGCCGACATCCGTGAAGCTTACGTGGATTTTTCCCGGGGGGATTGGGATTTCCGCCTTGGCAGGCAACACATCGTCTGGGGCGAAATGGTCAGCCTGTTCTTTGCCGATGTCGTTTCCGCCAAGGATTTGCGCCAGTCCGTCCTGCCGGACTTTGACATGATCCGCATTCCGCAATGGGCGGCGCGCGCGGAATACTTCAAGGACGATTTCCACGCCGAAGCCGTGTGGATTCCCTACATGACCTACGACAACATCGGCAAGCCCGGTGCCGAATTTTATCCATTCGCGCCGCCAGCCATTCCCGGCGTCACCACACGGATTCTCGCCGAAAAGCAGCCGCATGGCGCGGGGGATGGCGCCTGGGGCCTGCGGCTGTCCTATCTCCAGAATGGCTGGGATCTGGCCGGCTTTTTCTACGACGCCCCGGACACCTCGGCAGCCTTCCGGCGCCTGACGCCGCTCCCCGCCCCGCACATTGAATATCGCCCCATCCACCCGCGTATCCGGCAAGTGGGCGCCACGCTGGCCAAGGATTTTCGCGCTGTCGTCTTCAAGGCCGAAGCGGTGCACACGGCCGGCAAACTGTTCAATACCCTCTCGCCGGCGGATGCGGATGGCCTGGTCGAGCAGGACATGCTGGACGTGATTGCCGGACTGGAATGGAGTCTGGCGGGCGACACCCGGCTGAACCTACAGTTGTTCAACCGCTGGTTTCCCGATCATGACCGGGGCATCATCCCCGACCGCAATGAAAGCGGATTCTCCCTGTTATTGAGCACGCAGGCGCTTCACCCAAAAATCGCCCCCGAATTGCTGCTGGTACGGAGCCTTAACCGCGATGACTGGCTGGCCCAGTTCAGGCTGACCTGGAAAGCCACCGGCAACTGGCGCGTGGCCGCCGGCGTGGATGTTTTTGAAGGTCCCCGTAACGGCCTGTTTGGCAGTTTCGACCAGCGGGACCGCATTTACACCGAAGTGCGTTATCACTTCTAG
>CAZVBY010000190.1:0-2659 GCA_964625895.1 uncultured Thiobacillus sp. | reverse complement strand
GACCTGCTGGGTGGCTTGCGGATACCCGTGCTGCGCATGGAGCCGGGCGAACTGGAGCGTGAGCTTGCCGACTACGAATAGGCTGGTCGTGGCCGATACCGGGCCGTTGATCGCCCTGGCCCGCCTGGAATTGCTGGAGTTGCTGCCGGCGCTTTTCCAGCAGGTGTTCCTGACGCCGACAGTCTTGGCGGAATGCGAAGCCAAGCCGGATGGCGGAGAAGGCGCGCGTATCCGGGCGGCGGTGGATATGGGGCGGCTTGAGCTTCTCGCGCCACGCGAAGCGTTGCCCATATGGGGGATCGATCCAAGCGAAACCAGCGGGATTGCGCTGGCTTTGGAGCAAAACGCGGGTGTGCTGGTGCTGGCCAAGCGCCGAGGCCGGTTGGTCGGCGTCCGCTCCCACCTTGAAGCGTTGATCGCGTCCGGCTACTTCCTGGGTGCGAACGTGGTGTCCGAGGCCATGCGCATGGCCGGAGAGTAGAAACAGTCCCCATGGCGGATATCCTCCCACCCCTGCGCCCCATCCCCATCAAGGAGCGGCTGTCCATTCTCTATATCGAGCGCGGCCATCTGGACGTGCTGGACGGCGCCTTCGTGGTGGTGGACAAGTCGGGCGTGCGCACCCACGTGCCGGTGGGGGGTGTGGCCTGCCTCATGTTGGAGCCTGGTACCCGTGTTTCTCATGCCGCTTGCGCGTTGGCGGCCCGGGTGGGAACGCTGCTGGTGTGGATCGGCGAGGCCGGCGTGCGGCTCTATTCGGCCGGCCAGCCGGGTGGGGCGCGGGCCGACCGGCTGCTGTACCAGGCGCGGCTTGCCCTGGACGATGACCTGCGCCTGAAGGTGGTGCGCAAGATGTATACCCTGCGCTTCGGCGAGGAGCCGCCCCAGCGCCGTTCCGTCGAGCAGTTGCGCGGCATCGAGGGCGCGCGGGTGCGGGAGATGTACAAGCGCCTGGCGAAGAAATATGGCGTCGAATGGCGGGTCCGCAACTACGACCCTTCAGAGTGGGATGTGTCCGACCTGCCCAATCGTTGTCTGTCCGCCGCCACGGCCAGCTTGTACGGCGTGACCGAGGCCGCCGTGCTGGCCGCCGGCTATGCCCCGGCCGTCGGTTTCATCCACACCGGCAAGCCGCTGTCATTCGTGTACGACGTGGCGGACATCTACAAATTCGAGACCGTGGTACCCATGGCTTTCAAGATTGCCGCAAAGGCGCCGCCAAACCCGGAGCGCCAGGTGCGTTTGGCCTGCCGCGACATCTTCCGCGAAACACGTCTTCTGGAGCGCATCATTCCGGGGATCGAGGACATGCTCTCCGCCGGTGGCATCGCGCCGCCCGAGGCCGCGCCGGAACAGGTGGGGCCGGCCTTCACCGACGAAAAACCGCTGGGCGATGCTGGTCATCGTGGTTGAAAACGTGCCCCCTCGCTTGCGCGGGCGCCTGGCCGTATGGCTGCTGGAGATTCGCGCTGGCGTCTATGTAGGCAACTACTCCGCGAAGGTCAGGGAGCATATTTGGCGTGATGTGGAGGCCGGTGTTGGCGAGGGCAATGCGGTGATGACTTGGCGGACCAACAATGAAGCTGGCTTCGACTTCATCACACTCGGAGCGAACCGCCGTGTGCCTGTGGAGCTCGATGGGACAAAACTGGTCTCGTTTTTACCTCCAATTCCGGACTCCGAAGATAACGGGCAAGCGCGGTAGAATTTCACCGTGCCTGAATGTTCTTTAACAACAGGCAGTTGTATTAAGTGTGTTCCCCGCGCTCGCGGGGATGAACCGGCCGTCACCGGCATCGCCGCGCTGCTCCGCCCGTGTTCCCCGCGCTCGCGGGGATGAACCGCCGGTGGCGCTGTTCCAGCTCGCCGGGAGCCTGTGTTCCCCGCGCTCGCGGGGATGAACCGGCGATCGGCGCGTGCCTGTACTGCGGCGAGCCGTGTTCCCCGCGCTCGCGGGGATGAACCGCTGCCGGCATCATTAGCCTGCACGTGCATGTTGTGTTCCCCGCGCTCGCGGGGATGAACCGGAGGCCATCCGCGGCCAGATCGGCAAGCGCCCGTGTTCCCCGCGCTCGCGGGGATGAACCGGCCTGCTGGCGCGCCACCAGCAGGGCCAGGGTGTGTTCCCCGCGCTCGCGGGGATGAACCGTTTGTAGCGTGCCGCTGCTGCGCCTGGTCCAGGTGTTCCCCGCGCTCGCGGGGATGAACCGCCGGGCGGTTGGGGTTACCCGGTGACGATCATGTGTTCCCCGCGCTCGCGGGGATGAACCGGCCTCATCGGCATCGCCTGGTCCGGCAGCCTGGTGTTCCCCGCGCTCGCGGGGATGAACCGGCAGCCAGGGCGGTCAACTGGCCGATGCTCAGGTGTTCCCCGCGCTCGCGGGGATGAACCGCCCGTGGGCTGGCGGTGGACCTGGCTGGCAACGTGTTCCCCGCGCTCGCGGGGATGAACCGCCAGGGGCCAGCCCCTGTCCCTGTCCGCCGCCGTGTTCCCCGCGCTCGCGGGGATGAACCGCAGGGCGGTGGTGTCCGCGCTACCGAATAGTCGTGTTCCCCGCGCTCGCGGGGATGAACCGAAGCGGTTATCCGCGAAGCCGGCGTTAACGCGGTGTTCCCCGCGCTCGCGGGGATGAACCGCGTTCGGCGTTACGCCGGTACA
>CAZVBY010000189.1:0-2683 GCA_964625895.1 uncultured Thiobacillus sp. | reverse complement strand
GCAGCTTCAAATCAGGCTTGCTCCTCGATTATTTCGTACATACAATAAGCAATGCACATCGAATTCGACCCGGACAAAAACCTGCGGAACATCCGGGAACGCGGCCTGTCGTTTGAACAGGCATCGGCGTTTGATTTCGATGGCGCGATATACATCGTGGACAACCGGCGCGATTACGGAGAAATTCGTTTTCGTGCCTTGGGATTTCTTGGGGGCCGGTTGCATGCGCTGGTATTTGTTGAAATTCCTGGCGGAATTCGCGTCATTAGTTTCCGCAAGGCCAACCAACGTGAGGTGCGAGATTATGCAGCACAAACCGAATCCTGAATTGATTGACGAAGAAAATCCGGAGTGGACGGAAGAGGATTTCAAGCGCGCCAAACGCTTCTCCGAACTGCCGGCATCCCTGCAAACCATCCTGTCATCGCGCAAGCGCGGCCCGCAAAAAGCGCCGGTCAAGGAACGCATCACCATCCGGCTATCGCCCGAAGTCGTGGCGAGTTTCCGCGCCACGGGCGAAGGCTGGCAAACCCGGCTGGACGCGGCGCTCAAGGACTGGCTCAAGACCCACACGCCTGCCTGACCCTCAAGCCTGCTGCAACCGGTACAGCCGCGAATAATGCCCGGCTTCGTGTTGCAGCAATTCGGCGTGCGTCCCGGCCTCGACGATCTGGCCGCGATCCAGCACGATGATGCGGCTGGCGTTTCGCACGGCAGATAATCTGTGGGCGATGATGATGACGGTGCGGCCCTGGCAGATGGCCTGCATGTTCTGCTGGATGATGCGTTCGGATTCGTAATCCAGCGCGCTGGTGGCCTCGTCGAAGATCAGGATGCGCGGCTGGGTGATCAGGGCGCGGGCAATGGCGATGCGCTGGCGCTGCCCACCCGAGAGGGTAGCGCCATGCTCGCCCACCACAGTATCGTAGGCTTCGGGCAGCTCCAGGATGAATTCATGCGCGCCGGCGAGTTTCGCCGCCGCAATCACTTGTTCGATCGGCGCACCGGGATCGGCCAGGGCGATGTTTTCTCGTATTGTCCGGTTGAACAGCACGTTCTCCTGCAAGACCACGCCGATTTGTCTTCTGAGGCTGCCCGCGTCGGCCAGCGCCAGGTCCAGGCCATCGACCAGCACCCGGCCGCGTTCCGGCACATACAGGCGCTGGATCAGTTTGGTCAGTGTGCTCTTGCCCGAGCCCGAGCGGCCGACGATGCCGATGACTTCGCCCGGCTGAATCTCCAGGTTGATGTCCTTGAGCACCTCCGGCGTGTCGGGTCGATAGCGGAAACTCACCTGATCGAAACGGATGTGCCCCGCCACCGGCGGCAAGCTGCTTTTGGCAGTGGCCAGTTCGGTCGGCGCATTGAGAATGTCGCCCAGACGCTGCACCGAGATGCCGGTCTGCTGGAAATCCGTCCACAACTGCGCCAGCCGCATGATGGGCTGGGCCACGCGCGAAGCCAGCATGTTGAAGGCGATCAACTGGCCAACGGTCAATTGTCCTTCGATCACCAGCCGCGCGCCGAGCCACAGGGTAACGACCGTGACGAGCTTGCCGATGAGGCTCACGCTTTCATGCGCCAGGGTGGAAAGCGTCGTCGTGCGAAAACTGGCGGACACATAGGCGGCCAGTTGATTATCCCAGCGCCGCTGCATCTGCGGCTCCACCGCCATGCTCTTCAAGGTATCGATGCCGGAGACCGCCTCGACCAGAAAGGCCTGGTTCTCGGCGCCGCGGTTGAACTTCTCGTGCAGCCGCGCACGCAACAGCGGCGTGATCAGGAGCGAGACCAGGAAATACAGCGGCAGCGAGGCCACCACCACCAGCGTCAGCCAGCCGCTGTAGAACAGCATGACGCCGATGAACACCACCGAGAACAGCACGTCCAGCACCACGGTAATGGCGTTGCCGGTGAGAAAGGCGCGGATGTTCTCCAGTTCGCGTACCCGCGCCACCGAATCGCCCACCCGGCGGGCCTGGAAATAGCCGAGCGGCAGATTGAGCAAATGCCGGAACAGCCGCGCGCCCAGTTCCACGTCGATGCGGCTGGTGGTGTGGGCAAAGACATAGCTCCTCAGTCCAGAAAGCAATACCTCGAAGATCATCACCACCAGCAGGCCGAAGGCGATCACGTCCAGCGTGGTCAGTCCGCGGTGCACCAGCACCTTGTCCATCACCACCTGGAAGAACAAGGGCGTGGCCAGGGCGAACAGGTTCAGCACGAAGGACACCAGCAACACTTCGGAGAGGAGTTTGCGATATTTGACGACGGCGGGGATGAACCAGGAGAAATCGAACTTCGCCATCTCGCCGATCATCGACGCGCGCGAAGTAAACAAAATCAACTCGCCCGACCAGCGTTCAGCAAGTTCGTCACTGGAAATGACCTGCGGCCGTTCGGCCCGGGGATCGTGGATCAGCGCCTTGCCATCTTCATGCTTCGCCAGGATGAAATAGCCGCCATCCTTGTCCACGGCCATGGCCGGCAAGGGCGTGCGGTCGAGGCGTTCGATGGAAGTTTTAACCACCTTGGCCTGCAAACCCAAATGTTTGGCAGCCAGCAGGATATCGGCCTTGTCGAATGGCCCGCCTGAAACCTTGAACTGGTGCGCAAGCTGCCCGGGATCGGCGGCGATCTGGTGAAAACGCGCCAGCATGACCAGGCAGGCGAGGCCGGTGTC
>CAZVBY010000188.1:0-2694 GCA_964625895.1 uncultured Thiobacillus sp. | reverse complement strand
TCCTCGGTCGTTCTGTCACCACGCATAAGAGTGTGTCAGAGGCCACCATGCAGAAGGTGGATGCTGAAATTCGTCGCATTGTGGATGAACAGTATGCCCGTGCTCGCAAGATCATCGAGGACAATCGCGACAAGATGGAAGCCATGACCAAGGCGCTGCTGGAATGGGAAACCATCGATGCCGAGCAGATCGACGACATCATGGCCGGCCGCACGCCGCGCCCGCCCAAGCCGCCCGGTGCCCAGCCCTCATCGCCCAGCGACAACAAACCCAGCGCCCCCGCGCCCACAACCGAGCCTGCGCAGGAAGCGTGATCAACATAACGGCCCCGCAAGGGGCCGTTTCTCTGCAATGACTCAACCCCAAATCCTCCAGGCCGGGGCGTTCAGTTTTCACCTCGATCGCCCGCTTATCATGGGTATTGTCAATGTCACACCCGATTCGTTTTCTGATGGCGGCAGACTTGAAAATGTCCAGCAAGCGGTAAGGCATGCCCTTAATCTTGTTGAATTGGGGGCCGATATCATTGATATCGGTGGTGAATCGACCCGTCCCGGCGCGGAAACCGTGTCAGAGGATGAAGAGCTGAAACGGGTAATGCCGGTTTTGGAAGCGTTGGTAAAGCAAGTCGTGGCAGTTTCCGTGGACACCCGCAAGCCACGAGTCATGCGAGAAGCCATTCAAGCTGGCGCATCCATGATCAACGATGTCATGGCCTTGCGCGAGTCTGGCGCGATCGAGACAGTGGCTGATTCGAATGTGGCGGTGTGCCTCATGCATATGCAGGGAGAGCCGCGCACCATGCAGGCTGATCCGGTTTACAAGGATGTGGTTGTAGAAGTCAGCGATTTTCTGGCTGAACGAATGAATGTTTGCATTCAGGCTGGAATCAATAAAAGTCGCATAATCATTGATCCAGGTTTTGGCTTTGGCAAGACGCTGGAACATAATCTGGCATTGTTGAAAGGCTTGAAAAAATTCACAGACCTTGGTGTGCCGGTGCTTGTGGGTATGTCACGCAAGTCCATGCTGGGCGCATTGACCGGCAGGCCGGTTGAACAGCGTGAATATGCCGGTATTGCCGCACATCTGGCGGCAGTGCAACGTGGCGCCTCCATTTTGCGTGTGCACGATGTGGTGGCAATGGAGGACGCGCTTGCGGTGTGGCAGGCAATAGAGGGAGAAACAACTAGTGGGACGTAAATATTTTGGCACGGATGGCGTGCGCGGAAGGGTGGGCAAGCCACCCATTACACCGGATTTCGTCATGCGCCTGGGATATGCGGCCGGCAAGGTGCTGGCTTCCGATCGTTCCGTATTGCAGCCCGGCCAGCATCCGACTGTGCTGATTGGCAAGGACACCCGTATTTCCTGTTACATGCTCGAGTCCGCGTTGACGGCGGGTCTGACAGCCGCAGGCGTGCATGTGAACCTGACCGGTCCATTGCCGACGCCGGCCATTGCCTATCTCACCCGCGCTTTGCGCTTGCAGGCTGGTGTTGTCATTTCTGCCTCGCACAATCCTTACGAGGATAATGGCATCAAGTTTTTCTCGGGTACTGGTCAGAAATTGCCGGATGCAACCGAGGAGGCCATTGAGGCCCAACTCGAAAGCGAGCTGATTACGTCACCATCGAAAGAACTTGGACGAGCCAGGCGGATTGAAGATGCCCAGGCCCGCTACATCGAATTCTGCAAAAGCAGTTTTCCTTTCGACAAGGACTTGCGTGGCCTGCGCATCGTGGTCGATTGCGCCAATGGCGCGACCTATCATGTCGCACCGCATGTTTTCCATGAACTGGGTGCCGAAGTGGTGACAATTGGCGCCGAGCCCAATGGCCTGAACATTAATCTCGAGTGTGGGGCTACCCATACGGCGACACTTTCCGCCGCCGTGCGCAAGCACCGCGCCGATTTTGGCATCGCGCTCGATGGTGATGGTGACCGCCTGATGATGGCAGATCGGGACGGGCGCATTTTTGATGGCGACCAACTGGTTTATGTCATTGCCCGTCATCGTGTGGAAACCGGCTATATGAAAGGCGGCGTGGCTGGCACATTGATGACCAACCTGGGCATGGAACATGCGCTTTCGCGCCTCGGTCTGCCGTTTGGCCGTGCCAAGGTGGGCGATCGTTATGTTCTGGAACTGTTGCAGGAAAAAGGCTGGCAGCTTGGCGGAGAAACTTCCGGCCACATTCTTTGTCTGGACAAGCACAAAACAGGGGATGGCATCATTTCCGCGCTGCAAGTCATGCATGCGCTGAAAGACAGCGGTGCCTCACTGGCCGAATTCACGCGCGATCTGATCTTGTATCCCCAAGTGTTGATCAATGTGCCGGTCGCCAGGCGTATCGACCTGGCAGTGGCCTCACCCGTCAAGGAGGCCGAGGAAAAGGCCAAGGCCGACATGGGCGACGATGGCCGTATCGTCTTGCGCCCCTCGGGCACCGAGCCCCTGATCCGGGTCATGGTGGAGTCGGCCTCGGAATCCCAGGCCCGCAAATGGGCCGAGCACATAGCAGAATCCGTGAAAATCGCTGCCGGGGTGTAACGCCGCCAAGAAAAAACCGCCCTGTACGGGCGGTTTTACTTCGATATCAGGTTTGATCGTCAGGCTGCGGCACAGTTCTTGTATTTGGCCTTGCCGTTGTGTACCAGTTCGGTTTTGTTGCCAACGTCCAGATCCAGTAT
>CAZVBY010000187.1:0-2702 GCA_964625895.1 uncultured Thiobacillus sp. | reverse complement strand
TTTTCAAAGACAAATGTGCCTTACACCCGCTTCTTGAACTCGTCGGTACGGGTATCAATTTCGATCTTGTCGCCGATTTCGACGAATGCAGGCACCGGGATTTCGTAGCCAGTGCCTTTGAGGCGTGCGGGCTTCATCACCTTGCCGGAGGTGTCGCCACGCACGGCAGGTTCCGTGTACTCAACCTCGCGCACCAGCGTGGTCGGCAGTTCGACGGAAATGGCACGATCGTTGTAAAACACCACTTCCACCGCCATGCCGTCTTCCAGATACTTGAGCGCGTCTTCCATGTTTTCCTTGTCCACTTCGTACTGGTTGTACTCGGTGTCCATAAACACATAGGCTGGATCGGCAAAGTAGGAATACGTGCACTCCTTGCGGTCGAGCACGACCACATCGAATTTTTCGTCGGCCTTGTAAACGGTTTCGGTGCCTGTGCCTGTCAGCAGGTTCTTCAATTTCATCTTGACCACGGCGGCGTTGCGGCCAGATTTATTGTATTCGGCCTTCTGCACCACCATGGGGTCGCTGCCGACCATCACAACATTGCCAGCCCTAAGTTCCTGAGCGATTTTCATGGTTGCATCCTGAATCAGTGAATGGTTAAAAAAACGCAAAATTATAACTTATTGACGACAAATTTCATCAGCTCGTCGACAAGATTTGGCCAAGCCTGCATTTTTTTCACCCATGAAACAGCATGGGCTCGACAAGCTTCCCGTTTTCGCAACCATTCGAGCCAAATGTCGGTCTGCTTTTCGCCCGCATTCCACACTCTCCATGTCTCGCGGAACAAGGTTTCAAGCGTCAGCGGCATGTCCTTCGTGTAGTGTTCAAGAAACGCGTCAATTTTTTGCCAATGTGCGCCATCCTCCTGCACATAAGCCTGCCAGACCAGCGGACTGCCCGCCCAAAGCGCCTGGATGAAAGAATCTTCGCCCCGCACGAAATTGAGGTCGCAAGCCCAGATCAAACGGTCGTAATCGCCCTGCTCCATGAATGGCAACACCTGTACAACGAGATTGCCCGATTCAATCCGGTTGCCGACACGCATTTTTTTCATGCCCAGCGCTGGCGCCACCCGGGCAACCGCCTTTCCTTCCGGCACCAGCAGCCTCGTCAAATCCGGCCCCTGCTCCAAGGCTTTGATCAATCCTTCGATTGCAGGGTTATCGTAGGCGAACAGGGAAATATTCAACCGGGAGTCCGGATCGACGCCCAGCGATGCCCAGAAGCGATTGCGCTGTCGCGTATCCCCGCGAAAAGCGGCCAGTCTGGCACGCTCCCTTTCACTGCCGGGCACGCCCCCCGTACCATGGCCAAGGCCGGGCACGAAGAAATACTGGGTTAGCGGGTAACGGGGGTGCGGAGAAGGAAGGCCATGACACTCTTTCACCCAAACTTCCGCGCTGAAATATTCCAGATTGACCCAAACCAGCCTGGTTTGCCTGTTGGCCATTGCTTCAAGAAAATGCGCGGGTACATGACAGGCGAATGCTTCGACCACCACTTCAGCCGGCGCCACATCCGCCATGTCATCATCCCAGCGACGGATTTCGATACCGTCAAGCTGCTGGCAAGCCATGCCTGGTTCGATGCGCGGACAAATACGCTGAAAGCTGTCCAGGTCATCGATCCAGATCCGGACTGCCTGCCCATATTCATCTGCCAACTGGCGAGAAATCCGCCAGACGATACCGATATCGCCGAAGTTGTCGATGACCGTGCAGAAAAAATCCCAATGCAGCTTCATTTTGGCATTGTAGGTCCTGTAAAAAACAAAAGACGCCGGAGCGCCTTTTGTTCGCGGGGTTCAACATCCTTGTCAGTCAGGTTAGTTCTTGCCTTTCAGACAGGTGCTCATGAATGTCTTGCGCGCGTCGCCGGTCTTACCCTTGGCTTCTGCGTTGCAATCACGCATGCGCTGCTGTTGGGGTGTCAGCTCCTTGCCGGACGCGGCCACGGCAGGCGATTCGCCTTTCAGGCAACTGCTCATGAATGTCTTGCGCGCGTCGCCGGTCTTGCCTTTGGCCTGGACGTTGCACTCCTTCATGCGATTTTGCTGGGCCGTTTCCGCCATCGCCGGCATGGCAGACAGCGCGGCAATAGCCATCAATGAAACCAGTACTCTACTCATTTTAGTGTGCTCCTCTCTGTGGTGGGTGAGAGACAGCACTTTACCCCATTTGGTTGGAAAAGATGTAAACCCTTGTCAAAGCCAGAGAATCGGCGTAGAAATCCGGAAAGTTCCGGATTTCTGGGAGCTTGGGTGGTTGGAGATTCAAGGCTTTACTGGCATTGCAATCAAACAACAAGCGGTTAGCCGCACGCAGTTAGCGGCTGCAAGACGCCAAATGGAGGATGATTTATATGGCAACAGGTACCGTCAAGTGGTTCAGCGATTCCAAGGGTTTCGGCTTTATCACTCCCGACGACGGCGGTGAAGATGTATTCGCACATTTTTCCGCCATCAACATGAATGGCTTCAAGACGCTGAAAGAAGGCCAGAAAGTCTCGTTTGAGGTTACCCAAGGACCCAAGGGCAAGCAGGCTTCAAATATTCAAGCTGCCTGACCCAGTCAGGCAAAAATTAAAAACCCCGCTTAATTCGGCGGGGTTTTTTTACGCCTCGTGATTGGCCAGCTTTACCCGGATATTTCACCAGGTCGCGGGATGGTGGCGAGGCAAGTTGCGAGCAGATT
>CAZVBY010000186.1:0-2745 GCA_964625895.1 uncultured Thiobacillus sp. | reverse complement strand
ACAACGGTATCGACACGTTTGTCGAGCCACACCGCGACACGCTCGGCGCGTTGCAGGTCAAGCTCCAGGAACAGTCCTGCCGCGCGTCGAAAAGCATGCGATAACTGCGCGTAGTTCAGAGATTGCTTGCCATCGGCCAGCGCCTGGCGTTCACCCAGGCGGTCAGCCGTATTGAACACTAATTCATGTATCAGCATGGCTGCGTTCAATCTGTCTAGCTGCGGGCTGACTCGACCGGGCTCGCATTGTCCGCAGCCGGATTCCCGGTAACCGCATTTCTGGAGAGAAGCCGTTTCAGCCAGCCCCAGCGGTAATAGTTGAGGTGATACATGGTGCGTTTGTCTTCAGTAAATCGAAGGTGCCAGTCCATGACCTTGCCATAGAACTCGATGCGCTTGAACGAGCCGGCGTCGTACAGGGATTTGAATAGTTCCTGATGCATCAGCATGGCGGGGGAATACTCCGACATTGCATCGTCGTAAGTGGTCTTAAGGATGACCATTACTTCACCGGCATGAACGCAAAGGTCCATCGCAACAATACGATCGTTGAACATCAACTGGTAAATCCTGCCCGCGCCGTCGCGGCATTGGTTCTCCAGCAGATCCACATAAAAACGGCCTTGCGCATTGTCGAGGCCAACCGCTGTTCCTTCCCTGGCTTTCCAGCTCGCGCTTTCCATACGGCTGTAATGTTCGATGGCTTCCTCCACCTTCTCAGGATCGGTGATGCATTCCAGGCGTAATTCCAGCCCGGCCTTTTCCAGCTTGTTGCGGGCCTTGCGCATGTTCTGCCGCAAATTCTTGCCGCGCTGTTCCCAATAGGAATCAAAATCGCCCGCAATCACCATCCGGGCGGTTTCAATGTAATCGAGCGTCCGCAAGTTGGCGGTGTCGTCCGGCCGCGCGAGCAGGTGGGGGTCTTGCTGCGAAACGCCCGCCATCAGCGGAAAACCTGGCAGCGCCTTGATCAGCGAGCCCAACACGTTTTGCAGATCGAGTCCCGGACGGATCAGCCAGAAACCGATGGGTGCCTGTGACGGCTGGAAGGTCTCCCACACGCCGCCCCTGCGCTCGACCAGCACCGCCATGCCCTGGGGATCTGCCGGGTCGCCCAGGCAAGCCAGTTTTTCCCGACCGGAGCCAAAGGCACGCAAAGCCGCGGCTAGAAAGCGGCTGGTGAGCAGCGGGGAGCCTCCGCACCGTTCATTCAGGTGATCCCAGCCCGTGCTTCGCTGCGCCAATTCTTCTGCTGAATGGAATTGCCAATTCATGCCAGTTTCTTCTTTCTACTTAAATCACCGGATTCAAACATGGCAGACAGTACGCCACCTAATATTTCCAGCATCCAGTCCACTTCCTCCGCGCGCAAATCCTGATGGCAGGGCAGTTGCAACAAGCGCAACCGGTAATCCTGAGCCACCGGGCATGTCGTCCTGGCCACGTCTTCCCAGCGCCAAATGGGAATCCCCGCCAGCTTGAGCGCATGAAAAACCAGTCCTTCCGCATCGGTCAACAGCGGAAAGGCATACGGGGCAACACCGTCCGGCAGCGATGAAAACAACGGACGCACGCCCGGGAAACGCTGTATGCCATTAAGCCAGTGCTGATAGTTCTGTCGTCGCTTCTCCGCTACGTCGTCATGCGGGCTGTTCAAAACCGCCCAGCGCGACACGCTGCAACCAGCGGCGCCAACCAGCCTTGCGCGAAAACCGCTCGGGTCCTCTTTCGGCATGCGCGATTGTCCGCCATGAATTTCAGCCGCGCCTTCGACCAACTGTTGCGGGGAAAGCGCAGGCAAGACCGGCTTGCGGCGCCTGCCCTCCAACCAGGCATTTACTAACGCCCGCATTGCCCGGATTTCTTCTGAAAACGGTTGTGGTTTTAACCCGCTTTTTCTGGAAGGCATCGTGTTGTCGCGCAGCATTGCGCCATCCCATACCGGAAGAAATTTCCAGGCGCTGGCAATGGCGTAATCCCCGACCGTGCCCAGCACGCTGCCGCCCTGTTCTCCATAAAAGGCATGGGCACAGTCTTCGATGAAAGCGATACCAGCCGATTCGCAGTAAGCCTTTGCTTCTGCCAGCGCATTGGCAAAACCAAAATAATGGGTCATCAAAAAAGTGCTTGCCTTG
The DNA here is from genome assembly GCA_964625895.1 of uncultured Thiobacillus sp. GTDB lineage: Bacteria > Pseudomonadota > Gammaproteobacteria > Burkholderiales > Thiobacillaceae > UBA6918. The sequence goes on along the minus strand of CAZVBY010000186.1, from coordinate 611 downwards.
CCGTCTGACACCAGTGCACCCATGTTGGCAAAATCTGGCCGCAAATCCGTTGTCATCGGATAGAAGCGGGCTTCGGCGCCGACATGCAAAACCGATTCAACGATTGTGCGGCAATGATACGCGGGCAGCAGGACCGCGCGCCCCGGCCCCGCGCCCGCCCGTTTCAACGCTTCGACCAGTGCATAACGGCCATAGACAAAGAATTCAGCGTCGCCCAGAAAGGCGCTTTTCACCTTTTCCGCACGGCCGCGCAAACCGCCTCCCCGGCGGACGGTCGGCAACATGGAAAACCGCGAGACCGGATAATCCGACGGGTTGACCGCAAGAGGGAGAAATTCGATGGATGGCATAGACGTGTGGCGCCGCAATAATTTTACATTTTGCCGGGATGGAGGACTTCGGTAATCGCTCAAGTCAATTTCGCATTTTTCGTTTTTTGGACTTTCAATATTATCCCTCGCATAATTCAGCCCCGATGCACCTGAATTCTTTCGATTCAAATCTTCCAACCTCCCGCGACCTTAGTGAATTTGACATGTCCACTCTGCAAGAAGTAAAGAACATTCTCGCGCAATCCCTGCAACTCGGCCCTCGCGCCGACAGCCTGACCG
>CAZVBY010000185.1:0-2795 GCA_964625895.1 uncultured Thiobacillus sp. | reverse complement strand
GTACCCAAACGTTAAAAACAAAAATGCCAATCAGCTTAACTGACTGGCATTAGCATCCATGCTCCCTTAATTGTTTAGTAAATCTTTGTTATAGATTACTTTATTTGAGAGAGTTTACAGAAACTGTTTTCAGGTTGGCTGCTGCATCTTGCGAAGCTTTCAACTCGTTAGCAGGCAGTGGAATCAAGCCTTTGGCAGCCAAATAGCCGTCTGCACCCATCGCTGCATCGCTGGTATACTCGGTCAAGAATTCTTGAAGACCGTTGATTTGACCCACGTGGTTTTTCTTGGCGTAGATGAACATAGAACGTGCCATTGGGTATTTTCCGCTCATAACCGTTTCTGCGCTTGGTTCAACGCCAGCAATTGCAACGGCTTTCAGGCTATCCAAGTTTTCTTCGAGGAAGCTGTAACCAAATACGCCAACGGCTTTAGGGTTAGCTTGCAGTTTTTGCACGATTAGGTTGTCGTTTTCACCAGCTTCAACAAAGCGACCGTCTTCACGCAAGGTATGGCACTTTTCTTTAAATGCTTTCTCATCTTTCTTTTTCAGTTCAGGGATGCCTTTGAATAGCACACAACCTTTTTCGATACCCAATTCTACGAAAGAGTCACGAGTACCAGACGTTGGTGGTGGTCCGATAACTTCGATTTGATTGGCTGGCAGGTTAGGGTTGATGTCTTTCCAAGTGTTGTACGTGTTAGGCACGAATGTGCCGTCTTCCATTGGAATTTCTTTGGCAACAGCAAGGTACAATTCACGGGCAGACAGTTGGATAGGTTCGCCTGTTTTAGATTGTGCGATAGCTAAACCATCATAACCGATTTTAATTTCTACAACGTCGTTCACGCCATTTTTGATGCAGGTTTCCATTTCGCTCTTTTTCATGCGACGGGAAGCATTAGTGACATCAGGTGTGCTTGCGCCTTTACCAGCACAGAACAGTTTCATACCACCACCAGTACCGGTGGATTCGACTTTAGGGGCTCCGCCGCCGCTTTTTTTAGCAAACTGTTCAGCTACTGCTGTAGTAAAAGGAAATACGGTGGAAGAACCAACGATTTCGATATTGTCGCGTGCTTGCGCAACGCCAGCAGCAGTCGCCAGACCCAGTGCAACTGCCAGAGTGAGTTGTTTCATTCAAAAGCTCCTTAAAAGAATCCGGGATGGATTTGCGCGAATCGTAGAGCGTTTCAGTGAAACTTTTATGGCAGATATATTAAGAAATGATGACAGCGCTTGTCCCGGCATTGTCATTAAGCTGCAATAACCGCAGCGTAGCATCGCTTAAACCCAAGGATTCGGAGTGAGCATAATGGATGACCAAATTTTGTTAACGCAGTTGCGCGATTTACGTGAACAGGCGGTAGCGTTTGCCGTGCAGCATTCTGATGCTGAATCGGTTAACCCCATGCATCGGGCATCCGCACATAATTTATTACACTACCTAGCGTTGCGCCGTCATGAGTTGCGAGCAGTCCAGCTTGGTTTAATTGAGCGTGGCTTGAGTTCCTTAGGGATTTTGGAGTCGCATACGCTGGCGACCCTGAATAGCGTGATTGCGGCGTTAGAATGCCTGCAAGGGCAAACGCCGACGCCTGCACCGTTTGCCCCAGTGAATGTCGCGGATAGCACCGCACGTTTGGAACGCGCCAGTAATGCCTTGTTTGGTAACAGCCTAGCACACCGCGATGTCCGCATTATGGTAACTATGCCGACTGAAGCGGCAGATAGTCATGAGTTTCTTAGCCGCTTATTGGAAGCAGGGATGAACGTGATGCGCATCAACTGCGCCCATGACAATGCTGATACTTGGCAGCAAATGATTGGTAACTTGCGTTTGGCAGAAGCCAGCACAGGTAAGACCTGCAAAATCCAGCTCGATTTAGCAGGCCCCAAACTGCGTACTGGTACTATCCGCTCCGTTGGGCGTGTGATGAAGCTGAAGCCGGTGCGTGACGTGTTCGGTCATGTATACATGCCGGGGCGTTTCTGGTTGATTCCTGAAGGTGAGGATGCAGTGGCAGCGAATTTACCTACACTGGAAGTTAGTGGCAAGGTACTGGCGGAAACACAACCGGGTGATGGCATTCTGCTTACTGATGCCCGTGAAGCCAGCCGCGAATTGCGTATTGTCGCCAAACACCAGCACGCTCGTTTGGTGACGACGGAGGACACCATTTATTTGCAGGAAAACACGTCATTGCAGTTTGAGCGTCATGGCGTAAAACTCGGCAGAGGTACACTGGTTAATGTGCATGAAGTGGTTCCCCCCCTTGTTCTGCACATAGGGGATCAATTGTTGCTGACTCGCGATGCTGCACCGGGGATGCCTGCCGAGCATGATGCAGATGGGGTGCAAATACAGCCTGCCCGCATCCATTGCACGCTGGCGGATGCGTTTGATGCGGTACAAACAGGTCAGCAAGTGTGGTTGGATGACGGCAAAATTGGTGGCACGGTAGAAACCAGTGATGGTGATACGCTTGGGTTGAGAATTACCCATACTCCGCCCGGTGGTGCGAAACTACGCTCAGAAAAGGGCATCAACTTCCCCGATACCGTGTTCCACACACTGGCATTGACGGATAAAGACATTACCGATTTGGAAGCGATGGCAGGTAAAGTGGACATGGTGGCGTTGTCGTTCGTGCGTACCCCGCAGGATGTGGCAGATTTGCAAGCTCATTTACAACGTCTCAGCATTCCTGATACCGGCATTGTCCTTAAGATTGAAAATCGCAGCGATTCAGAGCCTAGCCCTTTGATTCACGGATCAATGAGTTAAAGGCAT
>CAZVBY010000184.1:0-2823 GCA_964625895.1 uncultured Thiobacillus sp. | reverse complement strand
TTACGCAGAGTTTACCTAGCAGGCTGTTGAAAAACTCCACGGGGTCGCGGCGAGGCGCTACGCGATGGGATGCGCGAAGCGAGCCGCGTCGAATAGCCGTTGCATATTCGCAAGGCGAGCGACAAAGCAGACCGCGCGAAACGCCCGCCCCGGCTGGGTTTGCACGAGAAATGCCCAGATGCAAGACGCGCGACGAAGGTCGTATCGGGCATACGAAGCGAGGAGCGCAACGCGGCAGATGGGCATTTCTCGTGCCAAACGCGGCTCCCGGAGAGTTTTTCAACAGCCTGCTAGTGGCCACACTCAACCCGCGCGATCGTGGTGGCCGGATAGGTCTGGCGGATCGCATCCAGGTCTTTAAGCGTGCTGGCGTCTTCACTACGCACCAGGAAGTAATAATTTGTACCTTCCTTGGCTTTGCCTTCCAGCCGCAGGCCGGATATCCCCCTGGCCTCGACCTCGCGCATGCGCCGGCGAGCGGTTTCTTCTGCCGCATAGAGGCCGAGCGAGATGCCGTCTTTCCAAGGCCCTTCCTTGATGATGAACGCTTCACGGATGTTCAGCGCTTCCAGTTCGCGTAACTTTGCCTGCCCGGCCGCAGCACTGGTGAGTGGCGGAAAAATGACCCAATACATCCGTTTTACAGGTTGCTCTTCTACCGACAGCACCCGTTGCGTGGCGAGTTCCTTGACAGATTCGCGGGCACGGGTCAAGTCTGTTTCTGTCAGGCCGCGCCATTCGACACAGAAACGCTCCACTGATGTCACTTGTTGTTTCTGATCTGGAACCCTTGGCTGATCCACGGCAAGATGCGTACTTTGCAGCAAAATACGGTCTGCATTGATGGGAAGATGCGGGCTATCTTTCAAGCCGCTCTGGTCATGCCCCCATAGAAAGTAGCCGCCAATGGCGACATTGAGCAACACCAGAAAACCCGCGATCCATCTCATTCTTCTCGTTCCTCTGCGATCTTTCGCAACCCGATCAAGGTCAATTTCGGCTCAACGATGCAACCCACCGCCATCTGGCCAACAAGCCACTCCGCATCGCCGCCCGTTAGCACACAGGCTGGCGCCCTGCCACATGCCGATTCCAGTCTTCGATAAGCTCGCTCCACCGCGCCAGCCATGGCATCCTGGATACCCGTCGTCATCGCATCGGCGGTATTCGAAGGGTTAACCACAGCCTGCCCTTCTTCCGCGCTCAAGCCATGCGCCGCTGAACCAAGACTCTCGAACATCAAGCGTTTGCCCGGCAAAATCTGCCCACCTAGAAAACAACCTTCCCCATCCAGCAAGTCAATCGTCATCGCCGTGCCACACGACACGACCAAACAAGCCTGGCGCTGCAAGCACCATGCGCCAATTAGCGCAGCCCATCTGTCAGCGCCAAGTTGTTGCGGATAGGCATACCCGTTTCGCACGCCGCAGCAAGCCGGGCTAGCTTGCATCCAACCTACAGGCAGTCCCCGCTTCTTCCAATAGCCAGAAATCCGGCCGGCAATCTCGTCGCCTGCGACATTGCACCCAAGCACGGCTTGTGGCGTCGTCGATGCATCCCACGCATTGAACAGGTCTTCAATGCCAGCATGTTCACAGACGCCTTCGGCAAGCCAGTCCAGATGACTGGCAATTGCCCATTTGATGCGCGTATTGCCAATATCCAACAGCAGAATATTTTGCATCAAGACTCCTGCCGAGGCCGCAAGCTGACTTCTCCGACTGAGAATTGGCGATGCGTACCATCAGGTAATTGCAGCAATAATCCCCCCGAGGCATCCAGCCCTGCCACCTTGCCTTCATGGGTGCCGCCATCAGGCGTTCGAATCATGACTTGTCGACCCTCGTGCGCATGCCAGGCCGGCCATTCACTCAACGCCACCGTCAGACCCTGACGCTCAAAAACATCCATGAGCATGGATAGCTCCCGAAGAATTGAAAAAACCAATTGCGTGCGGTCGGGTTTGACCCCCAAGTCATTGAAATCAATAATGGCCTGGTCGATTTCCTGTCGATGTTGCGCAGGTAATCTCTCGTTGATACCTATACCGATCACAGCAAAGGAAGAGCCTGCCAACTCACCTTGCGCCTCGACCAGGATACCCGCCAGCTTGCGATACCCGGCCAACACATCATTGGGCCATTTCAGCCTGACTGGAACCGGGCTGATCTGGCTCAATGCCCTGGCAATCGCAATGCCCGCCACAAGGCTCAGGCCGGATAACTGGCTGATACTCTGTTCGAAGCGCCATAAAACAGAAAACGTCAACCCTCCGCCCAAACTGACCTCCCAGGAACGCCCTCGCCGTCCGCGGCCCGCCGTCTGGTAGTCTGCATATAAAACAGTTCGATGCCTTGCACCCGACAAAGCCTCGACCATCAATTGCGTATTGGTGGAATCAACCGTTTCGCGATGAATCAGGGAAAAGTCATGTCCCTGGCCTGCCAATAACCTCTGCAAGCTGTGGGGATCGAGCCACGAAATGGCTTGTCCCAGGCGGTATCCTCGCCCCCTCACCGCCTGAACAGAAACGCCATACATCTCTGCCTCGGCCAGCAAATTGAAAATCGTCGATCGGGACACGGAGAAAAGACGTGACATTTCCTCGCCAGAGTGGAAATTCCCGTCCGACATATGTCTGAGCAAATGAAACAACCTGGATGAAATTTCCTGTCTAGACATAAATCGATACTACCGCAATTACGCCTTATTCAAAGATTGCCATGAGTGTAAATGCCGCACTGTCCATTGATGCTGGGGTTGGACTAGGGGATTCGGATTGGGGGTGGTTGAAATGACAAAGCCCCCTTTTTGGAGGGGGCT
>CAZVBY010000183.1:0-2834 GCA_964625895.1 uncultured Thiobacillus sp. | reverse complement strand
CCTGTATGCCGGATTTCGAATCCGGTGCATTCAACCACTCTGCCACCTCTCCGCAGGTTACAGGCCAAAGGCTGACTCTGAAGCAGCGCGGATTTTACATGCTCTTGGCCGACCGCCCAACCCAATTTTTCATCCTTGCGATAGACTTCCCGGATGATCCGTGCCCTGACATTAGGGTGCATAGGGATGTTGCTCCTGGCAGCCTGTGGCAGGACGCCCTCTGTTGCCCCCTTGCCCGACCCGGATACCTCCAAGGAACTGGTGGTAACCACGCGCTATGGACCGGCGACTTATTACCTGGATGCCGAAGGCAATCGGGCAGGTTACATTTACGACGTGATTGAGGCCTTTGCGAAGCAACAGGGCTGGACGGTTAAATGGCAGGAAAGCGATAGTTACACAGGCCTGTTTGAGCCACTGCGGGCGAAAAAGGCGCATCTGGCCGCCGCTGGCCTGATCGCGGCCGCCATCGATGCGCAGCGCCTGCCACACACGCCGCCGCTATTCGAAACACGTGTCGTGGTGGTTACGCGATCCTCTGCTCCGCCCATCCGCAAGCTGGCCGACTTAGGCAAGCTCAACCTCGGTGCGATGGCGGACAGCGGCCACCTTCCCCTGCTTGAATCGGCCCACCGGAAGTATCCCAAGTTGAAATGGGTCACGTTGCAGGACGTTTTTCCAGAGGAATTGTTCACCCGGCTCAACGAAGGCGAATTCGATGCCATCGTCGTCAACGAGCAGGATTTCGACCTCGCTCGCAACCATTTTCCTGCTTTGCAGATCGCTTACAGTCTGGCGGAACACCAGCCGGTAACCTGGGCCTTGCCATTACGTTCGGGCAAGAAGCTTGCTGTCAAGCTCAATCAATTCCTGATTGCTTCGCGCCGTAACGGTTTTTTGAAACAGGTTTACGAGCGTTATTACGGTCATGTCCGCCGTCTTGATGCGCCTTATATTGAAGGCATCCTGGACAAGCGCCTGTCCATTTTGCCACGCTATCGCAAGCTCTTTCAGCAAGCCGAGGAGGCAACTGGCAATGACTGGCGTTTGCTGGCGGCAATCGGTTATCAGGAGTCGAAATGGGATCCCTATGCGACTTCATATACGGGTGTTCGCGGCCTGATGATGCTGACCAATGATACCGCTGACCGAATGGGCGTGACTGACCGGCTGGATGCACGGCAAAGCATCCTGGCAGGCGCAAAATATTTGAATCTGCTCAAGGACAGCCTGCCACAACGAATCGCGGAGCCGGACAAGACCTGGCTGGCGCTGGCAGCCTACAATCAGGGACTGGGACACCTGGAAGACGCGCGGCGTATCGCCCAGGCAAAAGGCATGAATCCTGACAGTTGGGCAGACGTGAAGCAGACGTTGCCGCTGCTCTCGCGCGGCGGTTATCGAGGCGTCACGAAATTTGGCTACGCGCGCGGCGGCGAGGCGGTTATTTTTGTGGAAAGCATCCGCAACTACTACGACATCCTCGCCCGCCTGGAGTCGGACTATCAACCCCTGCTATTCGGCCGCGTTGATTCAGAGGGAAAACTAGCGCTCAATTAGGCATCAATTTTTCCCGTCCGCCCATCCAGGGAATCAGAACTTCCGGAATGCTTACGCTGCCGTCGGCATTCTGATAATTTTCCAGAATCGCCACCAGCGTTCTTCCAACCGCCAGTCCCGAACCGTTCAGTGTGTGCAGCAGTTCGGGTTTGTTCTTCTCGTTGCGGAAGCGCGCCTGCATCCGCCGCGCCTGGAAGGCCTCGAAGTTGGAGCAGGAGGAAATCTCGCGGTAGGTGTTCTGCGCCGGCAGCCACACTTCCAGATCGTAGGTCTTGGCTGAGGAGAAGCCCATGTCGCCGGTGCACAAAAGCATTTTTCTATAAGGCAGGCCAAGCTTCTGCAGAATGGCCTCTGCGTGGCCTGTCAGTTCCTCCAGCACGCGATAGGAATCCTCGGGCTTCACCATCTGCACCACTTCCACCTTGTCGAACTGGTGCTGGCGGATCATGCCGCGCGTGTCGCGGCCATACGAACCCGCTTCGGAACGGAAGCACGGCGTGTGCGCGACGAATTTCAACGGCAGATTTTCACCAGGCACAATTTCATCCCGCACCAGATTGGTCACCGGCACTTCGGCGGTGGGGATGAGATAGAGCTTTTCGTCAGCGTTTTTTAAGGTTGCGAACAAATCTTCCTCGAACTTGGGCAGTTGTCCCGTGCCGCGCATGGAATCGGCATTGACCATGTAAGGCACATAGACTTCGGTGTAGCCATGCTCGCGCGTGTGCACATCCAGCATGAACTGGGCAAGCGCGCGATGCAGGCGGGCGATGCCGCCCTTCAACACCGCAAAACGCGAGCCGGAAAGTTTGGCGGCGGATTCGAAATCCAGCCCCAGGCCGGCACCGATGTCTACGTGATCCTTCACCGCGAAGTCGAATTTGCGCGGCTCTCCCCAGCGCAGAATTTCCTGATTGCCGCTTTCATCCGAACCTGACGGTACCGATTCATGCGGCACATTGGGAATGCCCATCAGCAGCGCGTTGAACTTCTCCTGCAACTTGGCCAAGGCATCTTCATTGGCTTTCAGCCCGTCGCCCAGACCGGCCACTTCAGCCATGATCGGCGCGATATCTTCGCCCTTGGCTTTGGCCGCGCCAATGCTCTTGGACAAACTGTTGCGCCTGGCCTGCAAGTCCTGCGTGCGGGTTTGCAGCGATTTGCGCTCTGCTTCCAGCGACGCGATGGTGGCCGTGTCCAGATCGAATTTGCGGGCCTTGAGTCTTGCCGCAACACCTTCCAGATCATTGCGCAGCAGTTGTATGTCCAGCATG
>CAZVBY010000182.1:0-2866 GCA_964625895.1 uncultured Thiobacillus sp. | reverse complement strand
GGCCATGTCTCGTTAAGTTCTTGTGTTCGATGGGTACTTTACATCAATGCCTATGGAAACCCCTCGCCCAGCGGGAGAGGGGCAGGGGTGAGGGAGAGTGTTTGCATTGCAAATGCTGTTGGTACGCTGGACATTTCTCCCTCACCCACCCTTCGGGCACCCTCTCCCGCTGGGCGAGGGGATGGAAAGCAAGTGGCTAGACACCAGCGTGCAAGCGCTGGCCGTCTGCCTGGATGTTGGGGCGGCGCGACTGGCCAACAGCCAGCCGCGCGCGTTGCGCGGCAAGCTGTTCGCGTAGCCAGCCAAACCATGCGTCGAGGTTTTGCTGCTTGCGGGCGGACAGCCGGATCACTTCTGCCGGATTGGCGAGGTTGCGCACATGCGTTTCTGCGCGTGCCGGATCGAAGTCGTCGAGGAAAGGCAGCAGGTCGGTTTTGGTGATGAGTACCGCATCGGCGGCGCGGAACATGACCGGGTATTTGGCGGGTTTGTCGTCGCCCTCGGTGACGGAAAGCAGCGTGACATTGGCGTGCTGGCCTAAGTCAAAAGAAGCCGGACACACCAGATTGCCAACGTTCTCAATAAACAGAATGTCGATACCGTCCAGACTCATGTGATGCAGCGCATCGTGCACCAGATGCGCGTCCAGATGGCAGGCGGTGCCGGTGACGATCTGGTGCGCAGGCACGCCCTGGGCGCGGATGCGTTCGGCATCGTTTTCGGTTTCCAGATCGCCCTCGATCACGGCAATGCCGAACTCGTCTTTCAGCGCGGCAATGGTGGCTTCCAGCAGCGCGGTCTTGCCCGAGCCGGGCGAGGACATGAGGTTGACGGCGAGAATGCCGCGCGCGTCGAAATGGGCTCGGTTGTGTTCGGCCTGATCGTCATTCTTTTTCAGCAGGTTTTGTAGAACCGAAACCGTCGTCGCGCCGGGGCCGACGGGTTTGTAGGCGAATTTCTTGTTACCGGGGGTGAGGTTGCAGCCGCAGGTATCACACATTCCAATGCCTCTTTCGTCTACTGCGCGGCTCATCCGCTGTGTTGCGTGCTCGCTCGGCTTTCGCCGTACCTATTCGTACTGTCTCAAGCCTCGCTGTGCGGCGCCTTGCGGATAAGCCGCTCGTGAAGACGCCAGAGGCATTGGACAGGCTATCAAACATTTTGTATTGCCCCAGCCATTTCCAGCTCCACGCTTTCCAGTATCAGTTCATCGCCGGAGAGGATTTGCGTATGCCAGTCACCACAGACTCCGCAAATCAGCCGGTTCATCGCGGCTTCGCTTTCCGCGCCGCAGGTCTGGCAGCGCACGCGGATGGGCGCGCGTACCAGTTGCAGGCTGGCGGATTCCGCCACGCTGCCCGCCGCCGCCAGCGGAAAGGCGGCGTTGAGCAATTCTGGCTCCACGCCGCTTAACAGGCCGATGCGCACGCGGGCCAGACTGGCATGGCTGGCCTGTTGTTGGTGAACGATGTTTGTGATCTGTTCCACCAGTGCCTGCGCCACGGACAGCTCATGCATTGGCGCACCCGATGCCGCCGGTTTCTTCCAGTATCTGGTCGTACAACTCCCATGCTGATCGCGCTTCGGCCTCGGTCATTTTCTGGATGGCATAGCCGACATGCACCATGACGAAATCGCCAACCTGCGGCATCTCGTCCTGCATCATGAACAGGCTGACGTCGCGATAAATGCCCTTGGCCAGACAGCGTGCGGTGTAGCCGTCGATGGCTTCGATCTGCATGGGAATGGCGAGGCACATGGGTGTGTGTTTCCGAGATGTTCATTTATTCATAGCGCATTGTTTTTATACATCAATGTCCTGTTTGTGACAAAAAAATTATTTTCAAAACAGATGCTTGAGTTTTTTACTGGGTTGATTTTTCTTTCATGAACCATAGACTTAACAATATGAAAACAATCATTCTGGGAGTCGGCAACACCTTGCTCAGTGACGAGGGGGTGGGCATTCATGTACTAGGCGCGTTGTCCGGACGCGGGCTTCCCGCAGAAGGCATCGATCTCATCGACGGCGGCACGCTGTCGTTCACCCTGGCTGTTCCCATCGAAGAAGCGGATGCGCTGATCGTGGTGGATGCCGCGCAGTTGAAATCTCCGCCCGGCACATTGCGTCTGTTTGAAGGCGAGGAGATGGATCGCTTTCTGAGCGGGCAAAGGAAATCCAGCGTGCATGAGGTTGGCCTCACTGACTTGATGACCATTGCCAAACTCACCGAACGCTGGCCGGCAAAACGTGCGCTGGTCGCCATCCAGCCAGAAAAGGTGGATTGGGGCGATGCGCCGACACCTGCTGTGCAGACGGCCATCCCCGAGGCCTGCCGCCGCATCGAAGCCCTGCTGGAGGACTGGCATGTCCACGCTTGAAAGCATTTCCATTCACATCGCCAGCGCGGATGAAATGCTGAGCGGCCAGGCTGAGGCCGTGCTGGTCGAAATCGCCGAGCTGCTGGGCAGAATGGTTGCGCAGGGCGAGGAAAACAGCATCGACATTCGCGGCCTGCCGCTCACGCGTGCCGATCGTGCGTGGCTGGAAGCGCAACTCGGGCGCGGCGAGGTGGAAATTGTCATGGAGGCGGGCGGAACATCACACCTGCTTGAAACGGCATACCCCGGCGTGTGGATCGTGACGCACCATGACCCAACGGGCAGGGTGGTGGCCGAGCTCATTGAAATTGCCCAGGTGCCCGCGATTCTCAAGCCGGATTTGTCGGATATTGAAAAAGGATATAAAAGTCTATTATTAGAACTGGAAGCCCGAATCCGGGTTAAGGGAGAGGGGAATGGATGAAATGAAGCAGATTACCGACTCGGGCGAGGGCACGCCCCGCCGAAGCGCGGGTGAGAATGG
>CAZVBY010000181.1:0-2913 GCA_964625895.1 uncultured Thiobacillus sp. | reverse complement strand
TTTAGCAGAATTCGCCACCAATGCCCGAACTCCCCGAAGTTGAAACCACCCGGCGCGGACTGTTACCCAATCTGGAAGGGCAGCGGCTTGACCGCATCATTGTCCGCAACCCGCGTCTGCGCTGGCTGGTTCCCGACGATATCGGCCAGCGATTGCAAGGCCAAAGACTGCTGGGTATCGCCCGCCGTGGCAAATACCTGATTTTCGATTTTGACGGCTTGTTTCAACTCGTGCACCTGGGCATGTCGGGCAGTTTGCGCTTTGCCGCGCCGCAAGAGCCGGCCGCCGCGCATGATCATATCGACTGGCTGTTTAATGGTGGCCAAATATTGCGCCTGCGCGATCCGCGGCGTTTTGGCGCCGTGCTGCTGACGGATGATCCAGATTCCCATCCCCTGCTGTCAGGGCTGGGGCCTGAACCGCTTGGCGACGATTTTGACGGCCAGGTTCTCCATGCAGCCGGACGTGGCCGCAAGATCGCCATCAAGAACCTCATCATGGATAGCCATATCGTGGTCGGCGTGGGCAACATCTACGCCTCCGAATCGCTGTTTCATGCAGGCATCCGGCCTAGCCGCGCCGCTGGCCGACTATCCCGGGCCAATTGCGCCCGGCTGGCAGCCGCCATCCGGTCCACCCTGCAAAACGCCGTCGCGGCAGGCGGCAGTTCGCTCAGGGATTACGTCTCCACTGACGGGGAGTTGGGCTATTTCCAGCTCCACACCATGGTCTACGACCGCGAGGGCCTGCCCTGCAAAGTCTGCGAACACCCCATCCGCAAACAGGTGTTGGGACAACGCGCCACGTTTTATTGCGCGCAATGCCAGAAATAGCCTACGCCCTGCGTCAAACCGACCAGCGGTCATCAAATTGTTTACAATTTATCCGTTATTCCCCCGTGATTTCCGTTCTGGCGCCCTGAAAAGGGCGATCGCTCATGTCGACCACACTGGCAACCGAATTCGAACATTACAGCGCCTGGCGCAATCAGGTTTCCCAGCGCATCCTGACGCTGCGCGACTGGCTGGCCACCCAGGAACTGGGGGATGCCGAAACCGAATTGCGGCTCAAACAACTGCTCGACCGGCTGCATGAAGACCGTCTCAATGTGGCTTTTGTCGCCGAGTTCTCGCGCGGCAAGTCCGAATTGATCAACGCCATCTTCTTTTCTGACTACAGCCAGCGCGTACTACCTTCTTCCGCCGGACGCACCACCATGTGCCCGACCGAGCTGTTTTTCGAGGAAGGCAGCCCGCCCTTCATCCGGCTGCTGCCGATCGATACCAAGGCCAGGCCGGAAACCGTTTCCGACCTCAAGCGCCATCCGCAAGAATGGGCCGAGTTCCCGCTCGACATCGAGTCGGCCGAGCAAATGTCCACCGCGCTGCAAAAACTCTCCGAAACCATCCGCGTGCCGGGCGACACCGCCGCGGCCTACGGACTGATCGACCCCGAGGACGACGAAACCGCGCGCAACCTGCAACGCGATGGCCTGGTGCAGATTCCACGCTGGCGCCATGCGCTGATCAATTTTCCGCATCCCTTGCTCAAAGAGGGCCTGGTCATCCTCGACACACCGGGACTGAACGCCATCGGCACCGAACCCGAACTGACCCTGAATCTGCTGCCCAACGCCCATGCCGTACTGTTCGTGCTGGCTGCTGACACCGGCGTCACCAAAAGCGACATCGACATCTGGCGCAATTTCATCTCCCCCCTGCAAGGCAACAGCCGCGGCCGCCTGGTGGTGCTGAACAAGATCGACGGACTGTGGGATGAACTGAAAACGCCGGCGCAGGTTGAGGCGGAAATCGACAAGCAGGTGCGCGAGACCGCCTCACGGCTGGAATTGCCCGCCGAACACGTCTACCCCGTTTCTGCCCAGAAGGCCCTGGTTGCCAAGGTCCACAACCGGCCTGAACTGCTTGAACGCAGTCGCATGCCGCAGCTGGAAACCGCCATGACCAGCGAACTGATCCCTTGCAAACAGGAGCTGGTGCGGGAGTCCACCGCCGCCTCGGTTGAAGATATCGTGGTCAAAACCACCGAACTGCTGGAAGCGCGCCTGTCCAACATTCAGGACCAGATCGAGGAACTGGAAACCCTGCGCGGTAAAAACAAGGATGTCATCACCCACATGATGGTCAAGGCCAACCAGGACAAACTCAATTTCGACAAGGGCCTGGCGCAATTCCAGGCCCTGCGCAATGTCTTCAGCCAACAGGCCCGGCAGTTGCGCGCAACGCTGGGCGTGGAAACCCTGCGCGACCTGGTGCGCACGACTCGGCTATCCATGGAGAAAAGCTATTTCACCAAAGGGCTGCGCGCGTCCATGCAGCAGTTTTTTGCCGAAATCCGCGCCAACCTGTCCAGGGCCGGCGGCCAGGTCGATGAAATCCAGACCATGATGACCGCAATGTACCGCAAGTTCAGCGAGGAACACGGACTGGCCGCAATCAGCCCGCCTGTCCACAGCCTGCTCAAGTTTCACAAGGAAATCCAGCGTCTGGAACGCAAATTCGACGAACGCTTCAATACCGTTTTCCAGATGCTCACCAAGGAACAGCATGTCCTGACCGCGCGGTTTTTCGAAACCCTGGCAAGCGAAGTCGTCAAGACCTATGAAATCGCCAACCGCGAAACGGAAGCCTGGATGAAAGCGCTGATGGCGCCGATGGATACACAAGTGCGCGAGCACCACATGCAACTGAAGCGCCGGCTGGAAAGCGTCAAGCGCATACACGAAGCCACCGAAACGCTCGATCACCGCATTGAGGAACTGCAAACCAGCGCAGAATCCGCAAGCGCGCAAATGGAAGCGCTGGCGCATTTAAATGATCAGGTCATCGAGGCGCTTAATTCGCAAGCGCTGTCAGAACAACCCTACGCCCAGTCGGCCTGAACTTGCTTGAA
>CAZVBY010000180.1:0-2916 GCA_964625895.1 uncultured Thiobacillus sp. | reverse complement strand
GCAAAGCGGCGGAATTGTTCGGTGAGCAGAAGGGTCTGAAGCCCATCCTCAAGTCGGCCGCCTGAGCCGACGCATTCCGGCTCTTCAGAACAGGCTGGCGACCACGAATCGATCGCGCGCGGCAAGTCTCTGCAGGCCGCGGCGGGTTTCCTCCGTTGCCCCCCACTTCATCACGTGCGTGAGGAAGGTCGTCAGGGCCAGCGACAGGGCATAGCCGGTTTCGCGCCAATCCCGGCGAAACTCGTCGAAGCTGATCGTCCGGGCGCCCAGCTTGCCGCTTTTCATCGGCACCAGCGTCACCCTGCGGCCATCGTTGCGAATGACGATCGCCGTGCTGCGCTGATCGTTGGTGACGACCATGGTCAATGCAGGCCGGCAGACGCCAGCATCTTCTCCGCCCGCTTGCGGCGGGCTTCCTCGGGGGTCAGGCCGATCAGCGACTCGGGGGGCAGCGGAACATCCCAATGCTGCTGGAAAAGGTCGATGTCCTCGCCCGTATCCATATGGGCCCGATAGACTTTTTCCTGATAGTCGGGCGCACCGGGCAGCGCCACCAGCTCAACGGATTGGATGATCATGAAGTTCCTCGACGCGAAAAGCCAGACGACATGGCTGCGTATCCTGCGCCGCTCCAGCCTCCGGCTCAAGCGGAAGAATGAGGATAAAATCGCCGCTGCTTCGCGCGATCGAACCCTCAAGTTTCGTTAAAAGCCTCTTCCCGACCCATGCCGGCGTTCCCCCCAGACGACAGCGAAGCGATCAAGCGGCGCCTGCGTACGCTCGAGGCCATCATGGCGCGAAGCAGCGACGCCATCATCATCACCGATGCCGACAATCGAATCGTCGAGGTCAACCCGGCCTTCACGCGACGGTCCGGCTATACCCCGGAAGAGGCGCGCGGGAGCACTCCGAACTTCCTGAATTCGGGAAAAACAACCCGCGCCGCATACGATGCCTTCTGGGCAGCCCTGCTGCGCGACGACATCTGGCAGGGGGAGATGTGGGACCGTGCCAAGGATGGCTCCCTCTATCCGCAATGGCTGACGGTATCGGTCATTCGCGACGCCGCGGGCGCGATCCTGAACTACGTCGCCCAGTTTTCCGACCTGAACGAGTATGCCGAAACCACCGCCGAGCTTGCCCGCATGGCGCATTTCGACACGCTGACCAAGCTC
Source organism: uncultured Thiobacillus sp. (assembly GCA_964625895.1). Classification (GTDB taxonomy): domain Bacteria; phylum Pseudomonadota; class Gammaproteobacteria; order Burkholderiales; family Thiobacillaceae; genus UBA6918. Next base: position 1,741 of record CAZVBY010000180.1, on the reverse strand, counting down.
TACAACCGCAGCGCCTTCGAATCCCTGCTGCCCCAGGCGCTGCATAACGCGCAGCGCGACAATCGCCAGGTGGCGGTGCTGGTGATCGATCTCGACCGCTTCAAGAACGTCAATGATTCGCTCGGCCACGCCATCGGTGACCAGCTGCTGAAGGGCGTGGCCGAACGCCTGCGCGAATCGGTCCGTGCCAGCGATATCGTCGCGCGCATCGGCGGCGACGAATTCATCATCGTGCTGCCGGATATCGAAAACGCCCTCTCCGTCGCCGGCGTGGCCAGCAAACTCAAGCACAACCTGGCCGACAGCTATCGGGTCGGGCCGCATAAGCTGTATGCCACGCCCAGCATCGGCATCGCCCTCTTCCCGGCCGACGGCACGGACGCCGCCACCCTGCTGAAGAATGCCGATGCGGCGATGTACCACGCCAAGGCCCAGGGCCGCAACAACTTCCAGTTCTTCTCCGAGGGCATGAACATCGCGGCCCTCGAACGCATGAAGATCGAGAATGGCTTGCGTCTCGCCATCGAAACGACCCGCCTGGGCACTGCCGGGCAGTTCCACCTGTATTTTCAGCCGCAACTGCACATCGACACCAACCGCATCGTCGGTCTCGAAGCGCTGGTGCGCTGGTTTCACCCCGAATGGGGCAGCATGCCGCCGGCCCAGTTCATCCCGATCGCCGAGGATACCGGCCTGATCCAGCCGCTCGGCGACTGGGTATTCTGGGAATCCTGCCGCCAGCTGCGCATCCTCCGTGATGCCGGCATTGCCGACATCCGCGTCGCCGTGAATCTTTCGGCCCAGCAGCTGCGCCATGCCGACCTGCCGGCGGTGATACACGGCGCGCTGGACTGCTACGACCTCATGCCCACCGACCTCGAACTCGAGATCACCGAATCGGCCGCGATGCAGAACCCGGCGGCGACCATCGCCATCCTCAACCAGCTCTCCGACACGGGCATCGTGCTGTCGATCGACGACTTCGGCACCGGTTACTCCTCCCTGGCCTATCTGAAGAATCTGCCCGTGCAGCGGCTCAAGATCGATCGCAGCTTCGTGCAGGAAATCGAGGTCAGCCGTGACGATCATGCGATCTGCTCGGCGACCATCGCGCTCGGGCACCACCTCGATCTGGAACTCGTGGCCGAGGGCGTCGAAAGCGAGGGGCAGCGCCAGCTGCTCGAGAAGCTGGGCTGCGACGTGCTGCAGGGTTTCCTCTATAGCAAGCCGTTGCCAGCCACGGAAATCGTCACCTTCCTGAAGAACTGGCAGGCGGCCCAATGAAAAACGGCCGCTTGTGGCGGCCGCCCTTCTGTTTCTCCTCCGGTTCTGCGGATTCCGGCTCAGATACCCTGTTTGAGCTGATCCAGAATCGCGGGGTTTTCGAGGGTGGACGTATCCTGCGTGACTTCCTCGCCCTTGGCGAGGGAGCGCAGCAGGCGGCGCATGATCTTGCCGGAGCGCGTCTTCGGCAGGTTGTCGCCGAAACGGATGTCCTTCGGCTTGGCGATCGGACCGATCTCCTTGCCGACCCAGTTGCGCAGTTCGTTGGCGATCTTCTTGGCATCCTCACCCGACGGGCGGGCACCCTTGAGCACGACGAAGGCGCAGATCGCCTCGCCGGTCAGGTCGTCGGGTCGGCCCACCACGGCGGCTTCCGCCACCAGGGGGTTGGCGACCAGCGCCGATTCGATCTCCATGGTGCCCATGCGGTGACCGGAGACGTTCAGCACGTCGTCGA
>CAZVBY010000179.1:0-2952 GCA_964625895.1 uncultured Thiobacillus sp. | reverse complement strand
CAACTAATCCCATCTGGGCTATGTTGGAATGAGCCGCGGTTTTAATTAAACCCGGCCTCATTCCAATCATGGCCCATTCTGCATCGCTTCCATCGGCTCACGCCTACGAGGTTGCCATCATCGGCGGCGGCGTCTCCGGCGCTGCGCTGGCTTACGTGCTGGCGCGCTACAGCGGGGTCGCGTCCATCGTCCTGCTGGAAAAGGAAAACCATCCCGCGGCGATCAATTCGGCCGCCAGCCAGAACAGCCAGACCCTGCACTGCGGCGATATCGAAACCAATTACACGCTGGAAAAGGCCGCCGGGGTGAAGCGCGCGGCGGACATGCTGGTGCGCTGCGTGGTCGGAGAGAGGGCCGAAGGAATACTGCACCGCATGCCGAAAATGGTGCTGGGCGTGGGTGAGGCGGAATGCGCTTTGTTGCGCGAGCGCCATGCGCGGTTTCAAACCTTGTATCCCTATTTGAAGCTGCTGGACAACGCGGGCGTCGCCAAGGCCGAACCGGAGGTGGCGCGCGGCCGGCGCGAAGAGCTGGCCGCGATGGCCGCGCCGGATTCCTTTTGCGCGGCGGATTACGGCCGCCTGACCCGGTTCTTGTTGCACCGCGCGCAAGCGCAGGATGGCGGACTGTCGGTGCGCATGTCCTGCCGCGTGCAGGAAATCCAGCGCAAGGCGGAAAGCTATCTGCTGCGCACATCCGGCGGCGAGCTTCATGCGGGCTATGTGGCGGTGTGCGCCGGTGCGCACAGCCTGGGTTTCGCGCAGCGCATGGGTCTTGGCCGGCAGTATTCGATCCTGCCAGTGGCGGGCAGTTTCTTTCATGCGCCATGCCGGGTGCGCGGCAAGGTTTATACGGTGCAAAGCGAGAAACTGCCGTTCGCCGCGATCCATGCCGACCCCGATATCGAACATGCGGGATTGATGCGGCTGGGCCCCACCGCGCTGGCGGTTCCGTTTCTGGAGCGCAGGCGCTGGGCCAGCGTGCCCCGGTTTCTCCGCACGCTGCGCCTGGATACCGGCACGCTGGGCACATTGGCCGGCATTCTGGGCGTGGCGGAAATGCGCCGTTATATGGCGCGCAACCTGTTGTATGAAATTCCGCTGTTGCGCGGTGCGCTGTTCGCGCGTGAGGCGCGGAAAATCCTGCCTGGACTGCGTGCTTCGGATTTGCGCTATGCGCGCGGCATTGGCGGCCTGCGCCCGCAGGTGATCGACCGCCAGGCGCGCCAGCTTTCCTTCGGCCTGGCGGCCATTCATAGCGAAGAAGGCCTGCTGTTCAATATCACCCCATCGCCGGGCGCAACCAACTGCCTGGCCAATGCCATTGAAGACGCGCGCAGGATTGCCGGTTTTCTGGGATACACGCTGGATGAAGCGCGCATCCGGGAAGAACTGCTGGATGCGTGCTGAGTTATTGAGCCGGCATTCAACTACTTGAATGCCGGCTCAATAACAGGCGAGGCTTGAATTTTTATTGATTCGGCACATTCGCTGGATCAGAAGCGTTCAAGAGCGTTTTATCTGTCGCCGAATATTCAAGTTAATACGTGCAGAATCAATAATGCTTTCAATGACTTGCGTCATTTAGCGGCTACTTTTGCAGCAGCATCCAGTCCACGAGCTGTTTCATCGTGTCGGGCCGGACATTGTCACCATGCGGGGGCATCGGCACGCTTGTCCAAATCCCGTGCCACGGTCCGCCGCCGCCATTCCTGACCTTCTCGTACAACATGGCCGAGGCGTCCTGCCGGGCGGCATAGCGCTGGGCAATCTGCTTGACCGACGGGCCCACGGTTTGCTTGTCCATGAGGTGACAACCCATGCAGCCGTTTTTTTCCGCCAGCTCCTTGCTGGCATGAAGCGGGAATGAAACCAGGGCCAGGAGAATTGCGCCGATGAGGGCTTGGATTTTCATGTTCAACTCCTTGTTCACAACAGGCTGCGACAGGCTAAACTGACTAACAAAATCTCGTCAGTACAATAATGTATAACAGACCTGTGTATCTTAATTTATTCCGTCTGCATTTGCCAGTCACGGGATGGGTGTCCATCCTGCATCGCGTGAGCGGTGTCATATTGTTTCTGGCGCTGCCATTTGCGCTTTACCTGTTTGAACGTTCGCTCCGCCATCAGGCAGGCTTTGATGAGGCCATAGCCATCGTCGATGGGCCGGTCGGCCGTTTGGTGTTGCTGGCGGTGATCGCATCGCTGGCCCATCATGTCTTCGCCGGTTTGCGCCACCTGGCCCTGGATATCCATTGGGGCGTGGAGAAAAACAGGGCCAGGCAATCCGCCCATGGGGTGATGATTGCCACCACCCTTGTGACGTTGCTTGCTGCCTGGAGATTATTCCTGTGAGGAAGACCGTTGCCGGTTCGCACAGCGGAACCGGCTGGTGGCTGACTCAACGGATTTCGGCGGTAATACTTCTGCTTGCAGGAGCAGGGCTGCTGCTCGGTTTCTGGTTTGCCTATCCATTCAATTACGCGGCCTGGCATTCGGCTTTTCAACAGACCTTCATCAAATTGCTGGTATGGCTGGTGGTGGCCAGCCTCTGCCTGCATGCGTGGATTGGCTTGCGCGATGTGTTGATGGATTACGTGAAGCCGGTTGCCTTGCGTTTGACTGCCAATGTGCTGGTGCTGCTTATTCTGGCCATGTGTGTGGTGTGGATAACGGCGATTTTATGGGGTGGCAATGGATAAACGTATCGACGACACGCTGGATAAACGCACGTTTGACGCAATTATTATTGGGGGTGGCGGAGCCGGACTTCGTGCTGCATTGCAGCTTGCTGATTCCGGCTTCAAGGTCGCGGTCGTCTCCAAGGTGTTTCCCACCCGCTCGCATACCGTATCCGCCCAGGGCGGCATTACCGCTGCGCTGGGCAACGTGTCGGAAGACAACTGGCACTGGCACATGTTCGATACCGTCAAGGGATCGGACTATCTGG
>CAZVBY010000178.1:0-2961 GCA_964625895.1 uncultured Thiobacillus sp. | reverse complement strand
AGCATCAGCGTGGATAGGGGATAGTAGATCATCGGTTTGTCATAAATTGGCAGCAGTTGCTTGGACACGGCCTGCGTGACGGGGTAAAGACGCGTGCCGGAACCGCCTGCGAGGATGATGCCTTTCCTGTTTGTCATTTTTATCCTGTGTCTTATCGCGTCGCGTAATTGGCCTGCACCCAGTTCCGATATTCGCCGGAAATCACTTTTTCCACCCAGTCCCGGCGCTCCAGATACCACATCACGGTCTTGCGAATGCCCGTCTCGAAACTTTCTTGCGGGGACCAACCCAGCTCAGCGCGCATTTTTTCGGCATTGATGGCGTATCGCGCATCATGGCCAGGTCGATCCTTGACGAAGGTAATGAGTGTCTCGTGTGGTGTGACGGGTGAATGGGGATGCAATGTATCCAGAATGCCGCAAATTGTTTTCACGACCTCCAGATTGGTTTTTTCGTTGTTGCCGCCAATATTGTAGGTCTCACCCAACCTGCCCTTCTCCAGCACCGTCATGATGCCAAGACAATGGTCGGTCACATACAGCCAGTCACGCACATTGCTGCCATCACCGTAGATTGGCAGCGGCTTACCGGAGATGGCATTGTGGATCACCAGCGGAATCAGTTTTTCCGGGAACTGGTATGGTCCGTAGTTGTTCGAGCAGTTGGTGGTCAGCACCGGCAGCCCGTAGGTATGGTGGTAGGCGCGCACCAGATGATCGGAAGCCGCCTTCGATGCGGAGTACGGACTGTTCGGCGCATACGGCGTCATTTCCGTGAAGGCAGGGTCATCTTTGCCTAACGATCCGTAAACTTCATCCGTTGACACATGCAAAAAACGGAAGCCCGCCTTTGCATCACTTTCAAGGCCATTCCAATAGCCACGCACCGATTCCAGCAGGTTAAACGTGCCAACCACGTTGGTCTGTACAAAATCCGCCGGGCCGTGTATCGAACGATCCACATGACTCTCTGCGGCAAAATTGACGACCGCGCGCGGCTGATGTTCCACCAGGAGTCGATCGATTTGCGTGCGGTCGCCGATATCGCCCTGAATAAAGAGGTGGCGCTGATCCCGCTCGACTGATTTCAGGTTGTCCAGATTGCCGGCATAAGTCAGCTTGTCCAGATTGATAACCGGCTCACCCATGCGGGCCAGCCACTCGAGCACGAAATTGGCGCCGATAAAACCTGCCCCGCCGGTTACCAGAATCATGGCTTATTTCTTCTCCACAGCCTTTTCGACGGCGGGACCATAGCCTTCGGCGTACTCAAGCTTGACCGCTTCACGCAACTTCTTGACTTCCTTCTCCAGCACTTCCTTTTGCCGCTTGTCCATCAGCAACTTCTTGATGGCCGGCGTGGCTTGTTCCTGTGTCATGCCCTGTGGTTGCACGCCGGCAACCGATAGCACTGCGAGGCCATTGGTGGCGGGCACCACGACCACCCCGCCAGGCTGCATGGCGGCGAGTTTGTCACGCATGGTTTCCGTCATTTGTTCGGAAGGTTTCACGCCATCGGCTATATTGCCCCGCAAACCCTGCGCCTTGAGCCATTCGACAAACTCGGACAGGTTCCGGCTCTTTGCCAACTGCTCCTGAATCGCCGCAAACTTTTCCTGCGGCGCCTCGATCTGGATTTCCTGCAAACGATAAATGCGCCGGTTGGAGAAAAGATTTGGATTCTGCTGATAGAAATCCGTAATCTGCTGCGCGGTCGGTTCCTCACGCATACCAGGCAGATTCTCGGCATACGCTTTCGCCAACACCTGCCTTTGCGCAGCGGCCATATCCAGCGCAACTTCGGGGTTCTTGTCCAGACCAGCTTTCCTGGCCTCCATTGCCAACAGACGCTGTGTGATCAGCGCTTCCAGCGCCGTCTCCCCGAGCTTTTCCTTGTTGACGCCCTGAGCCTTGACACTGGCCAACGCGCGCTCGATTTCCATTTCGGTGATCTTTTCCTGTCCAAACTTGACGGCAGTTTTGCCGCTGCCCTCTACCCCAGGCGACTCGCAACCCGCCAGCAGTGTCGCTGCCAGCAAAGCAGCCAGAATCGGTGATTTCATTTCAGCCTCCATAATGGTCCGGGGGAAATATCGGTTTCCCGCCAATAAAGCGCTAACGTCAGAATCTTGAGAAGTTTTAGCGTGTGCCGAGAATTTCCCGCTTGCAAACAACGCGCAAAGCCTAACTGACAGCACGACTGCACGATTGTACCTTTAGAATCTGCATGGAATGCTTCAAAGGGCCATTGGAAAGACCGGGAAAACTATAACCAAGGCTAAGATTGTCCTGCGGAGGATTAAATCTGGATAATCCGGGTTAAAGTTTTGGCAGGATAGTCCGCTAGATAACCAGAACTGAAAAGTTCTGGCCCGGTTTGGGGGCTCGGATGCCCCCGGCTCTCCTCCGGTCTATTTCCGGGCTTATTTCGCGGCGCTTCGTTGAGCGCCGCTTTTCTTTTTTTATACGCCCTTCACAGCCCCAACTCCCCCTGCCCGCTTTCGTTTGATCCCCCTTCATCCCGCCTCATCATTGGCCTGCCTCGGGGTTTCGCCTCCCGCCGCTGACCGGTCATGGCCTCGATCCTGTCCAGGAACCGGCTGTTGCCCAAGGACTGGTTCTGGTTCAAGGCCAGACGGATGTTGTCGATCGTGGCCTTGTCCAGTTGCGCACGGAACAAGGCCCGGTAGGCAGCTTGTCGTTCCTTGTCATCCTTACCCAGGGCCAGGTAGAGCGGATGCGGGGTAAGAACGGGATTGCCCTGCCCAAGGGCGTGTGGCGATAGCCGGTCCAGCGGTAGTGGGCAGGGTCGTCCACCATGGCGGCGCGCACGGGGTTGAGTTCGATGTAGCGCTGACAGGTGAACAGATAGGTGTCGGCCAAGTCGGCGAGCAATCTCGCGCAGACTGAGCTTGAACAGTTTCAGATGGTAGATGACGTAGCGTTCTTCTGAGGTAAGCTG
>CAZVBY010000177.1:0-2980 GCA_964625895.1 uncultured Thiobacillus sp. | reverse complement strand
TCAGATGCGCCACGACTTGCTTGCTGGAAGTATTCACTTTCAGTTCACTGATAGAAATTTGCATGATGCACCTCTTCAGGCAGGGTTTATCAGGTAATAGTAGTTCTGGTCAGGGCTTTGTTCCAATGATTTCGTTTTCCCCAAACGCCTGAGTCAGCAACCGCGCTGGCAGCAATGCTACTTCCGCTTGTTGCGCCTGAATGCCTTCCTCAAGACGTGACACTTCCGCAAGTGCCTGTTCAAGCGTCTTGACCACTTGCCGTTGTTGCTCAAGCGGGATTAGTGGCATCTCAAAATCGTTCAGCATTGAGCCGTTGAGGTTGGATTGATTGCCACCGCGTGAATCCGATAATGCCCGCATGTCAGGGTGGGAATATTGCAGCCAGTATTGCAGGTATTGTGGTTCAAACTGTTCGTTAGGCAGGATGGCGAAACATGCCTGATTGGTTGTTGCGGGTACTTGCAGGACGGCGGATTGTCCGCGAGTTTTACCTTGTCCATACATGGCAACCAATACAGTGCCTACGGGTAGTAGCGATAGTGAACACTCTTTCAGGGCTTGGGCAGAAACGGCTTCCTCTGTTTGAGTGATGGGTGCAAATGCCACCTCGCCCGTTTTCACCCACGGATGTATCGCGGGTTCCCAATACGCTTTGTTGCTACGGGATGGCGTTGTGCCGCTGGTCGTGTTGGCAATATCGCCGATACGTTTACGGTTAGTCTGGGCGATTGCCGAGAAAACCTGCTGAAAAATAGCTGACTTGAGCGTTTTAACATCATTACGTTGCGCTTCCAGTTCTGTCCGTGCCTTCTCCACTTCCGCCAGTTGCGCCTTCAATGCCGCAGCAATCCGTCGCTGCTCATCAATTGGTGGTAGTGGAATTTCCAGCGTTTCCAGAAATGCAGAAGGGACACGTTGTTGACCAACTGAACCAGTGAAAGTCTTTTCGGCTGCATCATGAACGGTTTTGGAACGCAGAAAATGGTGAATCCACTCTGCGATGATATTTTCACTGGGACGTATAACGTGAAATTCAGTTGAGCCAAACCCAATGCCGTCAACTAAGCCATGAACAACGGCATGTTTGCCATTTTGCATACACGGTGAGATTTTGGCGAAGATAACATCACCTTCCATGAAAGTGGTGTAACCCTTTTTTACTTCCATGAATGGACGTGTAATCTGTTGCAGAACACAGCCAGTTACATCATCTACCGCCTCCATTGGGACAAAAGATGTTTCCTGTTCATCGTCACGTTCAATTGGTTGCCTACGTGGATTGATGATTGCCACGTCGCTGAGTAAAACTTTACGGAAGGTCATCTGTTGTTGGGGTCTCTATCGGTGGGTATTACAACGGGTTCAGATGAAATCTGCATATTCCCTCAACGTATGGACGGTTTGCGGAAGTTGCTGTTTCTGCAATGTGGCAAGGAATTCTTCTGTGGTCTTCGGTGGATTTTTCAGACTTTCACGCTGTAATTTCAGTACCCTGCACACAGTTGTTGGCGCAAGATCAAGTTGGTAAGTGATGAAGTCATCGGGGTGGATAACTTCAATATCGAATTCTGCCAGATAAGCCGTGGGGAAATCTTTCAAATTCAGGGTGACAATCGCATTGGCATTACTTTTAATCGCAGCCGCCAGTACGTGGCGGTCATTCGGGTCTGGCAATGTCAAGGTATCAATCAGGTATTCATAGCCTGTTACTTTTGCATCCCGAACATGGGCATTCATCAAGTCGCGGATTTTTTCCAGTACCTTACGATCACGTCCTTGTTTACTAACCAGCGCATGTATCCATTCTTCGTGAATCCTGTCCGTCCAACGCGCTTTGAACAAATCGGTCAACGCCAGATACATCAACAAATCCCGCAAGGGGGCTGGATACAACACACAAGCATCGTAGATCACTGAAAACTTGTTGGTCATCAGTTGTATCCCATGTCCAGTTCCTGTGACTGGCTAACCAATTGGCTCAGGGCTTCAAGGCGGTCTTTGTCTACTTGGTCTTTGTATTTGAAGACATCTTCCGCCAGTACCCGCCGATGACTGCCAACTTTACGAAACGGGATAATGTTTTGTTCCAATAAGTTGATCAGATAAGGGCGGCTCACGTTCAAGATGCTGGCGGCTTCTTGTGTGGTGAGTTCCGCATGGACAGGTACAACGGTGATGGCATTGCCTTTCGCCATTTCTGCCAGAATGTTGAGCAAAAGATGCAGTGCGTAACCTGGCACAATCAAGTCTTCCGTTTTTTCCTGACCCACATCACAAATTTTTAATTGCAGCCGGTCTTTGTCGGCATATTTTGCCAGTACCCTGCTGGTTGTTTTTGCCTGTTGTGCATCTTCCTGTGTAGGAAGTCTGAGTAAATTGCCCATCATTGTCTATTCCTCCATTTAAGCTTGAAGCCTAGCACAAACGCAATAAACGCAACAGTGTGATATTCACCCACCGAACAGGCGTCGTTTAGCATCCAGAAATAATGCCGCAGGGTTGCCCGCTGACTGCAAGGCGTTAATGCCGCCCGCCAGCCGGATTTCGGGGACTTGCCATAGGTAATCCGATTCCAGTGCTTCCGTACCGCCTGCGCTGAACTGATGTCCCAGCCCACGCAATACCGCTGCTGCTTTGGGGTTTACGCTGTTGAACCATGCCTGTTGGCGATGCAAATACAAATCCGCCCGCACTTGTCGAGGCAGCAAAGTGGTGTGGTAGGCATAGTGGGCAAACATATCAAAGTCGTCACAGTCCCCCACTTCTGGCAACTGCTCACGCAAGCTGCTGGGCGAATAGTTTTCCCCCAGCAAATGGTCGATCAGTTCCCGACGGCGTTTCTTTTCCACCCACAACTGGCGGAAATCCTCCAGCGTATTGGCTTCACGGATTACTCGCTCCATCATCGCCGCTCGGTATTCTTCCCAGCAATTCTCATTTTACCACCCACAACTCAATCTCGTCGGCTTGATGTCGTCG
>CAZVBY010000176.1:0-2991 GCA_964625895.1 uncultured Thiobacillus sp. | reverse complement strand
GTGAAATCAATCAGTTTACTCTAAATTCTGACATTATTCAGAATCAGCACCCGGCGGCAATCGCTTTGGCAACGGTGGTTTTGCCCGCCTGCCGTGGCCCGGTCAGGTAAAGAATCCTGAATTCTGCCAGCAATTCCAGCAGCAAGGGTGTGCTATTACGTTGATACATACGAGTTTCCCGTAGCCTTGATACGAGAAATACTAGACCTTAATACGAGTTTCGCAAAGCCTTAGTACGAGAAATACTAGACTTTAAATACGAGTTTCACATAAAAAATACTATTTAAATCAGTTATATGAAAAAATTATCTGCAAAAATCACTGCCGTAACAAAAAACTATTCGGATCAACAAAAAACAACTTATTCCAAGCCTGCGGCACGCCCGCCTCATACAACCACGGCTGCGGATACGGCGTGCGAATCGCGTAATGCAAATGCGGCGGCTTGCCCTTGGCATTACCCGACGTACCCACCGTGCCAATCGGCTCTCCCGCCCTCACCCACCGCAACGCCTGCGTATCAATGCTGTGCAAATGCGCGTAATAATGAAACCGCCACTTGCCGCCCAACACCAACACGACATTGCCACCCAGACTATCCACACCGGTATGCACCACCAAACCTTGCGTCGCCGCCACCACGGGTGTGCCCTCCTTGGCGAAAATATCAATGCCCTTGTGTGTGCCGGAACGCCCCCACGGGTAATACCAAAACGATTTCGGGTTCCAATCCTTCGCGGTTGCGCCGCTGACCGGAATCCGGTGGGCTTCTGGCAACAAGGCAACCGCTGCCATCAGCCCCAACAAACCGATACCCAAAATTCTGGAGAAATGAATACTCATGATGGCTGCCGCTCGATCTGATCACCAACGTTGATCACCACGCCATTTCCCGTCGTCAACGTCGCATTTTGCCCAAAATACGCCCCCGTCAAATGCGGGTAAGGGTTCATCGTCAGCAAGGTGCGCAACGGTTCTTTCAGGTCAACAATCACCCCTGTGCGTTGGTCAACCGTGATAGTTTTGCAGCGCTGGCAAGGCTTGCGGATGGCGAAACGGTAGCTGGCATCAGCAGCGCTCAGCGTCTTGCAATCATTTTCCCCGAACGCTTCCATGCCACTCAGGACGATATTGGGGCGAAACCGCGCCATCGGCACTGCCTCCACACCATTGGCAAGCAATTGCACATTCAGCGCTGCCAGCGAAGCCTCGGACACAATCAGAAACGGGTAGCCATCGGAAAACGCTGTATCCGCACTATCACCATCCATGTACGCGGGATCAACCGGGCGCACGCCTTCTGGGGCAAAACGCACCAACCGCAAGTCACTGCCCTGCCACTGCCCCACCGCTTGCGTCAACCAGTGCGCCGCTATGTCACCTTCATCACAAGCAACACAAGTATCCCGCCACACCTTTACTTCACAACGTTTTGCCGGAATCGGTGCTAATGGAATCGACAGCGGCAACAACCCGGCACGTTCCAGCACCAAATACTCAGCGCTCAAACGCACCCCAATGCTTGCCAGTGACGGGATTTGCCGCTGGGTCACAAACGTCCCCGTCGCATCCACCAACATCCACTGACGATCAAACGCCAGCCCTTGATTGGTCAAAATCGTGTCACGTAAGTCAATGCCTTGCAGCGATTTGACCGGGTAAATGTGCAGGCTGCTAACGATGGGCATGGTAACTCCAAGGGTGAAATTGGTATTTTCGCGCTTCTTGCCGTGTTTGCAAGTACGTGTCACGAATGCACGAATGATTTTACTGGATAAATGCAGGATTCTTGTTAAGATGCATCCATAGATAAAATTAATAAAACAAGCCAATGACAACTCAAATAAACGCTACCCCACGGGGTGACGGTTTTATCAGCCGTTACATTGTGTACATACTCTCCATTCTGCTGTTGATTGGTTCAGGCATAGTGTTTTGGTATAGCTACCAGAAAAATCAGTCAATCCATCAAGAGATTGCAGTGTACGAAGCCAGCCAGTTCGCGGGTTCGGTATCACGTTTCCGCACGTTTTATTCGGAACATTTTGTGCCACGTGCCAAAGAAAATGGCTTGGAGATTACCCACGATTACCTGCATCGCAAAAACGCCCTACCCTTACCCGCAACGATGATGCTGGATTTCGCCAAATACCTTTCCGACGGAAAAGCCAGCGAATATGAGGTGCGGTTTTACAGCGACAAGCCGTTTCCTTGGCGCAAAGACGGCGGGCCACGGGATGATTTTGAGCGTTGGGCACTGACTGAGTTACGCAAAAATCCAGAAAAAGCGGTGTGGCGCTTTGAAGGCGAATCAGGGAAGCAACGGTTGCGCTACGCCCGTGCGGATCGTTTGACCGAAAGCTGTGTGGGTTGCCATAACACTTACCCAAATACCCCAAAAAATGATTGGAAAGTGGGCGATGTACGCGGGGTGTTGGAAGTCAACCGCCCCTTGAGTGGTTTTGAAAATGCCACCAAACAAGCCATGATGGAATCATTTCTCATGCTGTTGGGCTTGGGAATGGCGATGTTACTGGTGTTGATATTGGCGTTGCGCGGGCTGCGCGGCTCACTAAAAGCCACGCAATCCTCGGAAGCAGCAGCACGTTTAGCCAATCACAAACTGGTATTGGGGATTGAAGAGCGCGAACGCTTAGCAGAAAACCTCAAAGCCAGCGAAATCAAAACCCGTACCATTGTGGATTCAGTATTGGACGCGATTGTGGTGATCAATGCCAATGGTATCATCATCGAAACCAATCAATCAGTATTGCCGATTTTGGGTTACACCCCGGAAGAATTGCTGGGGCAAAACATCAATATACTGATGGCTGGGGATCACCACGTACAACATGATCATTACATCCAGCGGTATTTGCAAACCGGGGAACAGCACATTATCGGCAAACCCCGCCAGCTTATGGCTAAACGCAAAGACGTAGCCTCCATTTTTGAGGGTGTTGAAGCCCTCGTTTTCGACCTTCCAGCGCA
>CAZVBY010000175.1:0-3040 GCA_964625895.1 uncultured Thiobacillus sp. | reverse complement strand
AACATGGTGTCTGTACCGTGGTTGTACCGAGACCGGCGACCATCACGCCCGTGGATCACTGCTGCGCAGAGCAAACGCGGAAGCCGGCATGGTCATGCTTTTTCTCCGAGCTGGTCGAAGGGTGGATAGGCGTTACCGTCGAACCCCGAATCGTCGCCAGGTTCGATCTGCATGCGCTGGTACTCGCCATTGTCATCCATGAAGCCGACGCCAAAGGGATGAGACAGCGATCTTGCGGCCAGATAGGCTGCCGTGGCCCTGCCAACGGTCGCGTACTCGCGTCCCTGAAAAACGCCGGCAAGGATGCCCAGCGCCGCGCTGTCGCGCTCGTTTTCCTCGCGCAAGAAGTGGATGAACTCGGCCTGCGTCTCGGCCACATCCGGCCGGATGTGGCGGTCAACGCCATCCGGGGATTCGATGCCCGCGAGGAAAACCAGCTCGCCCGGTTTCTCGACGAACAGGACTTCGGTAAACACCTGATGCAGGACGCCCCGGCGTACCGCCTTGATGTCGGCCGACCAGTACTCCTCGATTCCGTTCGGCACCTTGGCGACGAACCGGCAGTTGGTGGCGGCGAAGGCGATGGGTGGGGCGATGTCGATGTTGTTCAGCATTGAAGTCTCCTCAATCGATCTTCAGTGATTTGCCGCAGCCAGGATACTGCTTGAGGAGATCGCGTTTCTGAACCCGATTGCCGACCGGCGCCATGAGCCAAAGCTCGCGGTTGAACTCGTCGAATTTCCAGGTGGGAACGTTCGAGTCCGCGAAGGTCGATGCTTTGACGCCGGCGTAACGCGCCTTCAATTGTTCGGCCAATTCTCGAATCTGCGCGGTGGTGAACTCCTGGGGGTAGCGGCGGATGATGAACTTCACCCGCAAGGACTGTTCGGCCGCCGTGCCTCCAGGTTCCACATTGACGATTACGCGAGTGGGGAAACCGCTGTCGGACTTGAAATGCCCCGTCAGGTCAAGATCGATGGGCTGGCAAAAGCCTTTGATCCTGGATAGTTTGGGGATGGCTTCGCTGTCAAACCCTTTCTGCAGCAAGTAGGGAGCTGCCTCCTTGACGGCTGAGGCGGCGTCCGGCGCAAAGTTCTGCATCAGTTCTTTCAAGTTGGCGTCACGTATCTTGAACGATTTGACCGGCTTGTTGCCGATCATGCTTGTTACGATGTCCCACTTGATTTTCGACAGCGCCGAAATGTCGTCTCCGACGCAAATGCCGTTCAGGCATGGCTGTCCGTCGCGAACGCTGTCATCGGCAATTGCAGCGGCAGAAAGGGCAGCGGAAAAAAGGAATAGGGCAATCTGTTTCACACAACCACCTCCCGGTTCAGAAAAATTCTTCATTGGTCGCGCCTGTCGCGTGCACCCTCGCCGCGAAGATCGCAGGCCAAGGCCATGCGCAATGTCAGCCAGTCGCGCACGCCAAGCGTGTCGTGGGCCGAGATTGCAGCCAACGCATCCTCGTATATCGCGGCCTCAAACCATTCCCCATGACCGCCCGCCCCATACGGGACGCAGCTGGGCGGCTCCCTATTGGCCTCATGGAATAAGTTCTTGGCCAGCGTCTCGGCGGCCAGTGCGGTTAACTTGTCGCCGCCGAAGCCGATGCCGACGCTTCGATCCAGATCGAAGCCGTCCAGGCTGTTGTCGCGCGAGAATGCGAAAGCGCGGCGTGTCCAGTCGCCCGAAACGCCAATCTTGAGCTTCTGGCTTTCGGCGTGCACCAGGACATAAACCCGATACAGCGGCACGTTGACCGGCTTGAAGATGCGCGCCGGCACCCTGACCCCATACCGTTTCAGGAGAACAGACACGAAGATGCGGGAACCGGGGTACTTCTCGCTGTACCGTGCGGCGCTGCCTTCCACCTTGGCGCCCCCGATTTGTTCGACCAGGTAAAGCAACCGGCGGGCATCCATTTCGTTTTCGACGTGGACACCGTAATGGTGCGCCGGCAGCCCGGGGAGAAACGGGCTTGCGTCATTCATGACGCCAGTCCGGTCTTGCCGACGATCAATGCGCCAACTCGAACGGATGGACTTGAATCTCGGCATCGGGGAAAGACGCGACGAGCTTCAGCTCCCCGCCGAGCGCCTTGACGTACTCGCGCAGCGTGCTCACATACATGTCTTCGCGGCGTTCGAGTTTGGAGACGGCGGCCTGCTCGACGTTCATGGCGCGAGCGACCTCGACCTGGGTCACGTGGCGGGCCTTGCGCAATTCCTGAAGCTGCATTTCGAGCAGCATGGCTTCCGCACGAGCAGCCGCGCGGGCTTGCGCTTCCGGCGACATCCTGGAGCGCAATTCGGTGAATTTCTTAGCCATCGATCAGCCCTTCCTTTCTCAGCGTTGCAAGGTGCGCGTCGTACAGCTTGTCGGCTATCGGCACGTGCGCGACGTACCAGCGGTCGTTGCCCGTCTTGTCGCCGCCGATCAGCAGAATGGCGCAGCGGCGAGGATCGAATGCATAGAGGACGCGGTACGGTCGCCCTTCGTGCTGCACTCTCAGCTCGCGCATGTGCGCGTGCCTTGAGCCTTCGATGCCCGAGGTGTGGGGGAAGCCGAGATTCGGCCCCTTTTCTTCGAGCAGGCGTACCGAGGCGTCTATCGACTCCTGTTCGGCCTCCGACAATGCGCCCCACCACTCGCCAAGTTCGTCGGTGTATTCCACCTCCCACTTGCCCATTAATTATTCCCCATGAAGACTATTCCGTCAAGTGAATATTTTCGTCCTGGGCGGGGGATGGTTTCAGCGCCGCGAATGCTTCGCGCTCGCTGATTTCCGGCAGGCGCTCTCGCGGCACTGGCTCGGCCGCTCGCCAGTCGGTTTCTCCCGCATCCCGGAAACGGTCGATGGCCAACTCGATGGCGGCCCGGTCGATGATCGTCGCATCCAGGACGATGCGCAGCCCGACGCCGTAGGCGTAGCTGCGGTCGAGTTTGAACGACTCGAACACGGTTGGCGGCTCGTTCCGAACGATCTCGGCTTCCAGCGCCTCCCACTTTTCGAAGAAGGTCATGCCGCCGAATTGTT
>CAZVBY010000174.1:0-3072 GCA_964625895.1 uncultured Thiobacillus sp. | reverse complement strand
CTACCGCATCAGCAGCGAGGCAGTGGAAGTCCTGCAAATCTGGCACGTCGCGCAAACGCGCTATCACTGAGTTTTTAGATTTGTGCGCTCCAGATTCAGCGCCCATAACCTTTTAGAATTTTATCGTCTGGTATTTCAGGTGTGTAGCTGAACAGCATGAGGGAAGAAGGCATGTGGAGTCATTAATGCACCACGTCGTTATGGTGCCGCCGCCAGATCAGGGTCATGATGCCGCTGATGAAGATGCCGAAGACGATCATGATGGTGTGGATGTGCCAGTCGGCGCGGATCATCAGGGCGTAGGCGCCGGTTAGCAACAGGATGGAGATGTTTTCGTTGAAGTTCTGCTGGGCGATGGAGTGCCCCGCGCCCATGAGCAAATGGCCGCGATGCTGCAACAGCGCGTTGAGTGGCACGACAAAGTAACCGGCCAGCACGCCGAGCAGGGTAAGTATGACGGCAGACAGCCAGAAGTCGTATACGCCGGTGAGCAGGATGGGCATGAAACCCAGGGCGATGCCGGCGGGCAAGACCTTGACGGATTTTTTCAGCGGCACCAGCCAGCCAGCCAGGGCGGAGCCGATGGCAATGCCGAGCGCGACCAGGCCGGTAAGTTGGGTGGCCTTGTCGAGTTCAAACGTAAGGTTGAGCGCGGCCCAGGCGATGACCATGAGTCGCAGCGTGGCGCCCACGCCCCAGAATAAAGTGGTGACGGCCAGTGAAACCTGGCCGAGCGGGTCTTTCCACAGCAGCAGAAAGCTGTGCCAGAAGTCATGCAGAACGAAGCCCGGTTTTTTGCTGAGCAAACGATGATCGATCGGCAGACGCGGGATGAACAGATTGACGACAGCGGCCAGCAGATAGAGCACGGTGATGGCGGCGATGGCAAACATCGGCGGCGCGATGTTTTGCTGCATGTTGAAATGGGCGATGCCGGAAGCGGCCACGTCCGGGTTGATCAGCACGCCACCGATGATGGCGCCCAGCACGATGGCGGCGACTGTGGCGCCTTCCATCCAGCCATTGGCGGCAACGAGTTTTTCCGGCGGCAGGATTTCAGTGAGGATGCCGTATTTGGCGGGTGAGTAGGTGGCCGCGCCGATGCCGACGATCGAATAGGCGGCCAGCGGCGGCAGTCCCATGAGCATGGCGGCGCTGCCGGTGAATTTGATGGCATTGCCGATGAACAGCACGCGGCCCTTGGGCAGCGCGTCGGCAAACGGGCCGACAAAGGGCGCCAGCACGATGTAGGCGATGACAAAGACGCTTTGCAGCAGAGGTTGATGCCAGTCGGGCATTCCGTAAAACATGAGCAGGCCAATGGCGGCGAACAGCAAGGCATTGTCTGCGAGCGCGGAAAGAAATTGCGCGACTAGAACGGTGTAGAAGACTTTATTCAATGGTTTTTTCTGGCGAAACAGTCATGTTTATGTTTAAATAAAAAACTTTTTTAAGACAACAACATCCTGTAAAGGGGCCCTCCGGAGCTGCAATCATGGCCGACCGCAGACTGCAAGTATTCTACACCGTTGCCAAACAACTCAGCTTTACCAAAGCTGCCGAGATGCTGTACATGACCCAGCCCGCGGTCACTTTTCAGGTCAAGCAGCTGGAGGAGCATTTCAACACGCGTTTGTTCGAGCGCAGCCACGGGCGCATTTCGCTGACGCCAGCGGGGCTGCTGGTGATGGGCTATGCAGAGCGGATTCTTGCGCTTTCCAGCGAAATGGAGGCGCGCGTGGCGGAACAGACCGGGCAGGTGACGGGTCCGCTGATGATCGGCGCATCCACGACCATTGCGGAATATCAATTGCCACGCATTCTCGGGAAATTCAAGGAACGCTATCCCGAAGTGCAGGCGCGTCTGATGGTGGCGAATTCGGAAACCATTGAAAACAAGGTTGCCGAGCACAATCTGGACGTCGGCCTGATCGAAACCGTGCCGCATCATCCCACGTTAAAGGTTCATGCCTGCTGTGATGATGAGCTGGTGATGATTTGCTCACCCGAGGACAAACTGGCGGCCAAAAGCAGGATTTCGGCAAAGGAACTCGCCGTGCAGCCATACGTATCGCGCGAGATGGGATCGGGCACGCGCGAGGTGATCGATGCCTATCTGCGTGAGCACGGCATTAACCCGGATGACTTGCACGTGGAAATGGAGTTGGGCAGCCCGGAGGCCATCAAGGGCGCGGTTCAGGCCGGACTGGGCGTGGCGATTTTGTCAGCCGCCACGGTCAGCAAGGAAATCCGCCTGGGCGAACTGGTGGCGATTCCGCTTGATCCGCCGCTGCGCAGGCCGCTTTCCCTGGTCTACGCGCCCGACAAGTTCCGCAGCAAACTGCTCGATGCGTTCATTGATTTTGTCGAAGAGCGCTTTAGTCTGTGCGATCCGGTGTCGCCGATGAAAAAGGCAGCAGGCGCGAAAAGCGCGAAATGAGTTTGGATAGCAAGAAACTGCTGCGCCTGTTCCGCGGGTTGTCAGCTACCCGGCAGGCGGCATTGCTGGAGTACGCGGAATTCCTGGCTGACCGCGAGCGTGTCGAGAGTAAAAACACGGTACCACAAGCGCCGCAACCGATTGTGCGTCCGGACCAGGAATCCGTTGTCAAAGCCATTCAGCGCCTGATGGCCAGCTACCCCATGCTGGATCGCAACAAGCTCTTCCACGAAACATCGGCGCAGATGACACGGCATGTCATGCAGGGGGTGCCGGCCAAGGACGTCATCGACGATCTGGAGAGCATTTTCTGCAGGCACTACGAATCGCATTCGGCCGGCCAGGACAGTTCATCATCACTGAAAGACGACTGATTTTGATGCGCCGCTTGTCAAGGTCAAAGAGACTGGTGGCAGGATAAAATAAGCCGATGCGTTTTTTACTTTGCATGCCATGAGTGGATTTCTGGCTGTCGGCGTTGGCGCCATGCTGGGTGCCTGGCTGCGCTGGGGCATGAGCGTCTGGCTCAACCCGCGTTTTGAGGCCCTGCCGCTGGGCACGCTGGCGGTGAATGTGCTGGGCGGTTACTGCATCGGTTTTGCCATTGCCTGGTTTGCCCATCACCCGCATGT
>CAZVBY010000173.1:0-3161 GCA_964625895.1 uncultured Thiobacillus sp. | reverse complement strand
AAGTCAGCATGTTACGGGCGTGTGTTGAAGTTGTGTGTAATGACATGGGTTGAAGGCCAGGAAGCTCTCGAAAAGACGCAATGGACTTCGTTTCATGATTTAGAACATAACCTATCCGCACAACCCTGCGAAAGCCGCACACCACGAATAACCACCCGGGTTGACGATTACGTTGGAGCAGGCATTACCATCCTACCTCGCCGCAGGTCGTATGCCCGCCGCCTTATTTGCCCGGGATAGGAACCACAATGCTCTGGAACACCCTCAAATCCCTGTTCAGCCGCGAACCCGAACCCGTGGAAGAACCCCTTCCCGACCGGGCCCTGCGCCTCATCAGGGAAAAGCGCGTCGAGGAAGCGCGCGCGCTCATCGAGCCGCATCTCGACACAAATAATCCTGCTCCAGAGTTGTTGGCGCTCATGGGGGAAATCCAATATCACCTGAAACACCGCGAGACTGCGGAGCGCCTCTTCCTGGATGCACTACACCGCAAGCAGGGGCTCGCCGAGGCGCACTATGGCCTCTCACTGATCTACTACGACGCGGGCCGCATGGAGGATGCCCTCGCGCAAGCCCAGTATTCCCGCAACCTGCAGCCGAACACGACGCGCTTTCTGGCTCAGCTCGGCCTCTGCTACATCGCGCTGAAAGGATTCGGGCAGGCCCGCGATGTGTTGCGGCACGCCACCCTGCTGGAGCCGGAAAACGTGCCCGCGCTGAACAACCTCGGCATCGCCCTTCATGCACTGGGCGGACATGGCGAAGCGCTTTACTTCTGGCGGCGGGCCTTGGCACTCAATCCGGACTATGCGCCCGCCAAGCAGAACCTGGCCACCGCCCAGCCAGTCGACCATACCGAGGCTGCGGCAAGTGCCGGTCCAAACCCGGATCCCGGTGAGTCCGACCAGCCGTCGACCATGCTGGACCGGGAGATCCCAGAGCTCGAGCGGGCGCAGTCCGAATCCCCCGCCGATCCCGACATCGCTGCCTCGCTGGTCAGGCGCTACATCAGGGCCCTGCGCCTGGAGGACGCCATGGATGTCCTGCACATCGCCCAAGCCCATCAACCCGCAGACACCACGCTCATGCTGTTACAGGCCCAGATCGCCCACCGGCTGGGTCAGCTCAACCACGCCCATGCCTACTTCAGAAAGGTGCTGCGCATCGAGCCGGACCATGTCGAGGCACTGCTGGGCCTGAGCCAGGTGCTGCGCGACGCCGGCAAGGTTGACGAGGCCATCGAGCCTATCGAGCATGCCGTCGAGATCACGGAAACCCAGGACAGCCTGATCCAGCTCTCGTTTGCCCAAGTGAATGCCTGCCGCTACGAGGATGCACTGGAAACCTGCGACCGCATCGAGGCGGCCTGGCCGGATGCCGCGCCGATCCTTTATACCAGCCGTGCAATCTGCCACTCCTACCTGGGTCAATTCGAAGCGGCCAGCCACTGGCTCGCCCTCGCCCAGCAGTACCCACCCGCCGCCAAACACCTCGAATTCCTGGGTGGGATGATCAGCCTGCTGCACGAGGACTACCCAGAGGGCTGGGCTGGCTACCGCCTGCGCGCCGTCGCCGACGGCGAACACCAGAGACTGCTACCCTACCCGCGCTGGCAGGGAGAGTCCCTCGCCGGAAAGACCATCCTGGTCCTCGCCGAACAGGGGCTAGGCGACCAGGTGATGTTCGCTTCCTGCCTGCCGGACCTGCAGCGGCTGGGACCGGCCAATATCCTGCTCGAATCCCATGAAAGGGTCGTAAAGACTATTGCCCGGTCGTTTCCGGGGATACGTGTTTTCTCCAGCGATCAGATTCAATTCGACTGGCTCCCCGTTGGCGAGACGCCGGACTACTACACGCCGATCGCCGACCTGCCTTTCTTCTTTCGCCAGCACAAGGAAGACTTTCCCGAGCATCCCGGCTATCTCGTTGCCGACTCCGAACGGGTGGCCCATTGGCGTGAACGGATTGGCAACGGGCGACCGCGGGTAGGCATCAGTTGGCGGGGAGGCGTGCAGAGAACGCGCCAGTTCATCCGCACCCTCTCGCTAGATCAACTGCTTCCTATCCTTTCGGAACGGCGCGTGCATTTCGTCAACCTGCAATACGGCGACGTGACGGGGGAACTCGCTAGATTCGCTGAAAAATCAAGGGTGGAGATCGTCAACTTTCCGGAAGCAATCGCCGATCTCGATGAGTTCGCGGCGCTGGTCTCCTCGCTGGACCTGGTGATCAGTGTCTGCAATACGACCGTTCACTATGCTGGTGCTCTGGGCAAACACTGCTGGGTGCTGACCCCTCACGTTCCCGAGTGGCGCTATGGGGTCACCGCTCCGCGCATGCGCTGGTACCCGTCCACCCGCATGTTCCGCCAACCCCGCCCGGGAGACTGGGATACGGTATTGAGCCAGGCCAGAATTGCTCTGACCGAATGGCTTAGTGCGCAGCGATCGACAGCCGGCACGTAATTTGCTTCTAAGGGACGCGGCCTGCCGCGCACTATTCATTCACCTGCAAAAGGAGTCTCCTTTATGACAAAGTCACTACAGAAGGGTTTTACCTTGATCGAGTTGCTGATCGTTGTGGCGATCATCGGCATTCTCGCCGCCATCGCTGTCCCCGCTTACAACGATTACCGGATCAAGGCCCGGGCCTCCGAACTGCTGGTGGCAGCCTCCTCGCAACGCACCGCCGTCGCTGAGATGGTGCAGAACGGGGTCTCGCTGGCGAGCATCACCGGCCTAGTCATCCAGGCCACCCAGTTTGTGAGCGGCGGGCAGGTCACCGCAGGCGTTATCCGCGTGGAGGGCAATGCCGCCGCGATCGGCACGGCCATCTCGGTCGCACTAACGCCGATCACGGCCAACAACAACGTAACGCGTTGGTCTTGTACCATGACCCCCAGCCAGTACGCACCTGGTTCCTGCCAGGGTTAATCGGCAAGAAACCCACGCCGCTGACGCAATTCGTCAGCGGCGTGACTATTTTCGGCACATCGTAAAAGTCTCCCTCATGTTCGCGACCCTATTCGGCCAGCGTGCCGCAGTTTTTGGTGACGAGCTCGCGCTGAAATTGACCGAGCGTTTCCCGCTGAATCTCGATGCGCCTGGCAAGGCTAAGATTTCCGCCAACCGCATCGCCAACATCTTGGAAAACCTTTACAA
>CAZVBY010000172.1:0-3204 GCA_964625895.1 uncultured Thiobacillus sp. | reverse complement strand
GCGCTGCGAGATGTAAAAAACCCCTAGCGGCTTGATTAAATTGAAAAAATGCTAGGAGATTTGCCAAAATGCGTGTAGTGTGGCTTCAGTCTGTGGGATTCAAGTAGTAAATGCGGCACCTGGTTGACGAGTTTTTCCTTGATTTCGATAGATCGCGGGCATGTGCCCAAATTCATTTTTTTAAGGAAAACTTAGATGCAACAAGGTACTGTAAAGTGGTTCAACGACGCCAAGGGCTTTGGTTTCATTACGCCTGATGGCGGCGGCGAAGATCTCTTCGCGCATTTCTCCGAAATCAAGACCAGCGGCTTCAAGACTCTGAAGGAAAACCAGCGCGTATCCTTCGAAGTGACAACTGGCCCCAAAGGCAAACAGGCTGCCAATATCCAGCCCGCCTGAACGAAAACTGCTCCAGGAAAAACCCCGGCAAGCCGGGGTTTTTTTATGCCCGCCTGAAACCGAAATCCCCCCATCCCCCCTTATCAAGGGGGCCTTCATTGTTACCCCCCCTTGATAAAGGGGGTGGCGCGAAGCGCCGGGGGATTTTCAATGGATCGCCACTGCGCTACACGCCTCGCAATGACGAAGTTGTGCGTTTGCAAGCGACAACCTGCCAGCAACCCTCCGTTGTTATACTTGGGCCATGCAACCGCCGCTCAACACCCTTGCCGACAGCATTGCCCGCCAGCGCGATTCTCTGAAAGACATACTGCGCGAGCCGCTGGCGCGCATTGCCCGGGAATGCAGCGATGCGTGGGGCGACCGCCACAAACTGGATGTCGCGCTGACCGGTGCGCTGGCCAGCCTGCCCATGTGCAAGTACCTGTACGCGCTGGACACCAACGCCATCCAGATCAGCGACAACATCAGCCGCGACGGCCTCATCGAAAAGGACTTCGGCCGAGACCGCTCCGACCGCCCCTACATGAACGAGCGCGTGCCCAGCGCCGGTTTCCTGCTCTCGCAGGCCTACATCAGCCTGCGCGTGCGGCGTCCATCGCTCACCGCCATCCAGAACGTGCGCGACGCCAACGGCCGCGTGCTGGGCTTTGTCGGCGCAGATTTCGACCTGCGCAATTTGCCCTTGACCGGCAAGCTCTACGACGAACCCACTCACTGGCGGCAAATAAAAGGCGACCCTGCGATTCGCGGCACCGTCTTCCACCAGACCCGCTGCAACAGCCTGATGGACACCCACATCGACATTGTGCTGGGCGTGATGGAAGAACTCATGGTCGACCACGGCGTATTCCACGGCAAGCTGCACTTCTCCAGCAGCCGCGCCACCATCTGGCTGACCGACGACCCCTATCGATACAGATTGCTCGACATCGACGCGCTGACCGACCCCGACACCTGCCTCATCTACCCGCACCGGCCCTACCCCGCCGACGCCGTGGTGCCAAAGGACAAAGTCCGCCCCATCCTGGACAGTCTGCGCGACCTGCGCTTCATGGACGATATGTTTTATTTACGGGCAGGCTCGCTCAACATTTTCAACGGCATGGTTGGCCTGACGTTTTCATGCGATGGCTCGCACTATATGCCGTGGGACGACTACCTGAACAAGGGCGCCGATTTCTGGGCCAGCGGCAGCAGCGAAGGCCAAGTCTGCCCGGTTTAGACAATCCACCCCCTTAATAAAGGGGGGTTAAAAACACTCTGGATTGCTTCGTCGCGTTGCACCTCGCAGTGACGGCATATGTTTTTATTGCCCAGCCGGTTTCAATTCAGTCCAGTTGCCTTGCAGTTCGCGCGCGGGGTTGAAGCCGGGCGAGTCGCTCAGCACGTAGTCGCCCAGTCCGTTGGTCCAGGCGTTTTGGTAGCCTGTTGTCAGTTCAACGCGGCTGTTGGTGGCGGGGTCGATGTAGGTCTCCACGCCGCGCAGGGCCTGTATCCGTCTTTCTGTACCGCGGTCGATCATGGCCTGCCGGGCGTTGTATCCCTGTTCCATCATGGCGCTGATTTCCTGTTGCGATTGCCGCATGATGCGCTGCCGGTCCTGCACGCCTTTAAGGTTGATCTGGTCGATGATCTGGAAGTGCCGCGCCACGGCGGATTCCCATACCGGGTTCAGGCGAAACGAGCGGTAGATGGCTTCGAACAGCTGCTCATGTTTTTCCAGTTCGCCCTTGGGGGCGCGGGCGGCAAACTGGGCGAGCGCAGCCACGCTGTAGTTGCCAGACATCTGGTTGCCAAAGCCGCCCATCATGTCCATAACCGGCAGATAGGCGACGGTGCGGATGACGCTGGCGAGCACCCATTCTTCCGAAGGCGGGTTGGCGCCGGGGGTTTCGATGCCGGCCAGGGCGGCATCAAAGTCGATGTGGATGGGGCTGGGCTGGCCGCCCGTCATGGCTGCATGTTCAACTTGCATGGCCTGGATCAGTTCGGGCACCTGGCCAATGCCAACCAGGGTAGCGCCGGGGCGC
This sequence comes from uncultured Thiobacillus sp., assembly GCA_964625895.1. GTDB lineage: Bacteria > Pseudomonadota > Gammaproteobacteria > Burkholderiales > Thiobacillaceae > UBA6918. The sequence goes on along the minus strand of CAZVBY010000172.1, from coordinate 772 downwards.
ATGGCGGGCAGGAACAGGTTCTGCAGGTAGCCTGCGGCATCGTAGGGCGGCAACACATCACAGCCCTTGATGCCCATTGCCGCCAGCGGATTGGTGTGGGCGCGCATTTGCGGGTCGTCTACCCACAGCCAGAAATAATCGGGAAAGACTTCAAACCCCAGCCTGCCATCCGGGCTTTGCGCTTTAAGGCCAAGCTTGATGCCATTGCGCGGGCAGCCGATGTCGTGCGTCCACACCACGCCGGATTCCACTTTCCAGCCCTTGGGCAGTAGGATGCTGGCGGCTTCCACCGGATGCCCGAAGGCCGATGGGTCGATGATACTGACCCGGCGCATGAGCAAATAGTCATTGGTATTTTCTGTTTGCGTAGCACTAGCGACTGCACTCATGGACAACATGACCACCCATAGCAGAAGCCTTGATATTGAGAACATCGAACCTGCCCCCTCTCGTTATTGCCTGATTCTCTTTTAAGATAGGCTGAATCTGGAATTCACGCAGTGACTCAGGACAAAACTTGCGATGGCGACAAGGAGCCTCCAATTCATTACCGTCATATCGAGCCACCCCTTTATCCAAAACCATGTGCTGTATTGACATGGATGCGAAGTGCTTTTTCGGCCGACATCGCCCGGCGGGCATTTCAGGATTCGGGGCGCTTTTCCCAAGTATCGTCGTCGGGCAGGTGAAAAGCGTTGTTTCTTTCAGCAAGTTCGGCCTTTACCCGGCGTTCGATGGCATGGGTCAGGATGCGCACTTCGTCGGCGTTCAG
>CAZVBY010000171.1:0-3235 GCA_964625895.1 uncultured Thiobacillus sp. | reverse complement strand
TTAGGTTCGATATTCGGCATTGATTTTGACGTAGTCGTAAGAGAAGTCGCAGGTCCACACGGTGGCGTTTGCACTGCCGCGATTGAGTACCACGCGGATGGTGATTTCGGCCTCCTTCATCACCGCCGCGCCCTGCGCCTCGGTGTAGCTGGCGGCGCGACCGCCCTGCTCCGCCACCAGCACGCTGCCCAGATAAACCTGAATGGCGTTGACATCCAGATCCATGATGCCCGCATAGCCGATGGCCGCGAGGATGCGGCCGAGGTTGGGGTCGCTGGCGAAGAAGGCGGTCTTGATCAGCGGCGAGCGCGCGATGGCATAGGCAATCTGTTTGCATTCGGCATGATCGCGGCCTTTCTCGATCAGCACCGTCATGAACTTGGTGGCGCCTTCCCCGTCGCGCGCCATTGCTTGAGCCAGCTTGACCGAAACTTCCGCCAGCGCGTTTTTCAGGGTGGTGTAATCAGCGGAAGCGGCATCGGTGATTTCGCTGTTTCCGGCAAGACCTGTCGCCATCAAAATGAAGGAATCGTTGGTCGAGGTGTCGCCGTCCACCGTCACGCAGTTGAACGACACGTCGGCGACTTCTTTTGTCAGACGGTTCAACAGCGATTGCGAAACGGCTGCATCGGTGGCGACATAGCCCAGCATGGTCGCCATGTTGGGGTGGATCATGCCCGAACCCTTTGCCATGCCGGTGACGGTGATGGTTTTTCCATTGATGACCGCTTGCGCGCTTGCCGCTTTGGCGACGATGTCCGTTGTCATGATGGCGTGCGCGGCTTCGGACCAGTGAGTTGGCGCGAGGTCTGCCTTGGCATTGGGCAGTGCCGGGATGATCTTGGCGATGGGCAGTGGTTCCAGAATCACGCCGGTGGAAAACGGCAGCACGTTTTCTGGCTTCAATCCCATCACGCTTGCCACCGCTTCGCAAGTTTGCTGCGCGCGGGCCAGGCCTTCTTCGCCGGTGCCGGCGTTGGCGTTGCCGGTGTTGATGATGAGTGCGCGGATGTCGCTGCCAGCAGCCAGCCGTTCACGGCAAAGCGTGACCGGCGCGGCGCAAAAGCGGTTTTGCGTGAACACGCCCGCCACCTTTGTGCCGGGCGCAAGTTCGATCAGGGTGATGTCTCGGCGGCCGGGTTTCTTGATGCCGGCGGAGGCAATGCCAAGGCGAACGCCGGGGACGGTCAGCAGTGAGGCGGGATCGGGGGCGGCGAGGTTGACGGGCATGACGGCTTTCGATTTTCGAAAGCCGTTATTTTACTGGCTGGCGCTTACTCTGCGCGCGGCAGAAAACCCAGTTTGCCCATCACCCGGCGGAAACTGGGTTTCCACGGCCACACGGGGTCGAACTCAATGGAGCGTGCCAGCGCCGCCACAGCAATCAGTCCGAATCCCAGAAACAACGATTGGGAAAGAATCTGGCGGAAGGTCATTTGTGCAAGCGGGATGTCAAGAAACCCCGGCACAAAAAACAAACTGGCAAATGCCGCAAAAATAAAAGCAGGTCCAAGGTACATGGTTTTTCTCCGGGCTATTTACTTATGGTTTTAACCGATATAAAGCAACGCCTGTGCCAGAGCGGTGATGGCCTTGAAAACAGGGGGAATCCGGCGATGTGGGCTAACCCTGAGGCGGGCAGATTGTAAATTCTGCCGACAAGTAAAGGGACCGAATGACTGGTGCGGGAAAGCGTAAATCCGTGCGGCGCCTTATTTGGCCGACGGTCCGGCCAGTTTGCGCAGGAATTCGTGGCTGAGGATGTAAAAACGCGGGGTCGGGCCGAGGTCTTCGTAGATTGGGTCACCATAATCGTCTTCGGCGATCACGCGCTTGCCGGGCACATAGGGCATGGTGACCTCGAGCTCGTCCAACGCAGCGTGCACCAGGTCGCTGACGATTTCTTCTTCCGAGCAGCCCGGATACATGACCTGCAAGGCTTCAATGCGTGCAGCATCGCGCAGCGACAGTTGCATGCGATAGGCCTTGCCGGCAAGTTGCGGATGCAGGTGGCTGCCCCACCGGGTAATCAGGTCGGCGATTCTCATAATTGTTTTTATAGCCCACCACAACGCACTGCCAAGGTCAGATTTTGTAAACCCTGCGCGACTTGGCAAGAATAGACCCGGTTGGCGACCCGGGCGCGAAAACAGTTTGTCCGCTTAAACCTAGAAACCGCAGTTGGACGCATTCACTCAAAGGGTGGCGGCGATCGAAGGCAGGAAATCCAACATCCATGCGGGATTCGTTACAGCGAAGAGCGGTCAACTGCGATTTTTAGGTTAAATGTTTCTGCCGGCCGGTTTTTTGCACTCGCATTTGAAATCCATGCCTTCGCGCGGCGCGGCCTTGCAGGAGAACGTTTGAACGCCTTCCGTACCACAGATTTCGCGGCACTGGGCTTCCTTGCTTTCGCAGAATCCGGCGTAATCGGGGACTTTCGATTCGCTGGTATTGAAGGAGATGCAGCCGGTCAGCGGCAGGGCTAGCAGCAGTGCGTACAGGGTTTTCATTGAAATCTCCGGAAAGGTTGCGGAATAAGTTGGAACGCAGGCGCGGGGTAAAGATTCATGCGTAAAAAAATTTTACAGCGTGACCAGGCGTCCGTCGGCCACCAGCAGCGCCGCACGCACGGTCTTGTGCGGGTAGAGGGCATGGATGATGTGCCGATATTCTTCCAGCTGGCTGCTATAACGCATGGTCAAACCGGTATCGGAGGATGTCAGGTCGGATTCGCCGGTTTTGTAGTCGAGTACCCAGATTTCCGATTCCAGTTCCACCAGCCGGTCGATGCGCCGGCTTTCGCCGTTGGGCAGCAGCAATTCCATTTCGTTGCGCGCGCGCAGGTAGTGCGCCGTGTCAAAGAAACGTTGCAGGGCGGGCTGCGCGATCAGGTCTTTTGCGCGCGATGCGATGCGGGATTGTGTCGACGGGTCCAACCCCAGCCGTGCCGCCAGCGCGGCCAGATTGCGCGCATTGCCGGGCGGGGCATGTTGCTCCAGGCAGGCATGGAAAAACTCGCCCGCCGCGCTTTGTGCGTTGCCGATGGCGGGGGGCGCTGCGCGGGTGCCGATGGCGGGGGCAGACAAAACCGCAGGCGCGAGGCGTTCAATGCTGGCCGGCGCGGTTTGCGTAGCGGGCAGGGCGTGCGGCAGATTTGCGCCTTCCCACGCTGTGCTCACGCGATCCAGCCAGGCGTTTTTCATCTTGCCATTTTTTGTGCGCTCGCCATTGC
>CAZVBY010000170.1:0-3275 GCA_964625895.1 uncultured Thiobacillus sp. | reverse complement strand
GCCACCAGCACGTCGCCTGCCTGCACGCGTTCCATCTCCTTCGGGCTTGCGACCACGCAGACGCGGCCCGCGCCGATTTTCTGGCCGATGGCGCGGCCGGTGATGCGCACCTCGCCGTTTTCCTTGAGCACGTATTTCTCATGCACCCCGGTTGCACGCGCCTTCACGGTTTCAGGACGCGCCTGCACGATGAACAGTTCGCCGGTCTCGCCATCCTTGGCCCATTCGATGTCCATCGGACGCCTGTAATGCTGCTCGATGGTCATCGCCATATCCGCCAGCGCCCTGACCTCGGCATCGGCAATGGAAAATTTCGCGCGTTCCGCCGCAGGCGTCTCCACCTGCTGCGTGCCGCCTGCGCCATAGATCAGCTTGACGGCCTTGCTGCCCAGCGTTCTGGAAATGAGCGCACGGGTCGGCTTGTGCACGTAATACTCATCCGGGTTCACCGCGCCCTGCACCACCATCTCGCCCAGCCCGAAGCTGGAAGTGACGAACACCACATCGTGGAAACCGGATTCGGTATCCAGCGTGAAGATGACACCGGAGGCCGCCAGGTCGGAACGCACCATACGCTGGATGCCGGCGGACAGCGCCACCTGGCTGTGTTCAAAGCCGTGATGCACCCGGTAGGCAATGGCGCGGTCGTTGTACAGCGAGGCAAACACTTTCCTCACATGCAACACCACATCATCGGCGCCGCGCACGTTGAGATAGGTTTCCTGCTGCCCGGCAAAGGAAGCGTCCGGCAGGTCTTCCGCCGTGGCCGACGAACGCACGGCAACCGAAACCTGATCGCCCATCGCTTTGTAGGCTGCCCGAATGCCCTGCTCCAGCGCGGCAGGCAGCGCGGCAGCTTCGACCCAGTCGCGTATGTCCTGCCCTGCTTTTTGCAGCGCGGCAACGTCATTGATATCCAGCCCGTTCAGCCGTGTATTAATCTTCTCGCGCAGACCATTGTGGTCCAGCGTGTCCCAGAACGCTTTCGCTGTCGTGGCAAAGCCACCCGGGACTTTCACACCCAGGCCGGACAGCGCGCCGATCATTTCGCCCAGCGAGGCATTCTTGCCGCCCACGCGGGGCACGTCCGGCATCGACAAGGTTTCCAGCGGCGCGATATAGTTGGATTCAGGCATGGCATTCATCTATGGAAAATCTGACTGTATTTTTCGTATCGGATCACACGGGCGTTACCGCCGAAGCAGTGGGCAAAAGCCTGCTTTCACAGTTTAGAGGGCTGGAATATAAAACGCTAACCGTCCCGTTCATTGATACCCGGGAAAAGGTTCAGGGCGTCATGAAACGTGTACGTGATGCCACCCCCGCCCTGATCATTTCCACAATAACCGATCCCGATGTGCGCGCAGTCCTGCGCCATGGCGAAGCGCCGGTATTCGACGTGTTCGACGCTTTCAGCGGGCCGTTGGCCGCCTTCCTTGGCGTGCCGCCCGCCGCCATGGCGGGGCAGACGCATGGCATGAGCAACAGTTACGACACGCGCATGGATGCGGTGAATTTTGCGTTGTCCGTGGACGACGGACTCAATCCGGAAAAATTGGGCGAGGCCGATCTGATCCTGGTGGGTGTGTCGCGCGCGGGCAAGACCCCGGTCTCGCTTTACCTCGCCCTGCAATATGGTAAGAAGGCCGCCAACTACCCTCTGACGCCGGATGACCTGGGTTCGCACACCCTGCCCGAAGTGCTGCTTGCGCACAAAGCCAAGCTGCGCGGTCTGACGCTCAGCCCAGAAAGGCTGGCGCAAATCCGCAATGAGCGCCTGCCCGGCAGCCGCTACGCCAGTCTGGAAAACTGCCGCAGCGAAATCAAGGCCGCGGAAACCATGCTGGCCGCCAGCGGCGTGCCAGTCATCGAGTCCACACGGAAATCCGTGGAGGAGATTGCGGCATTGATCGTGCATGGCGGCTAATGTTCTGATCGAGAAATCCCCCCACCCCCTTTATCAAGGGGGGCAAAAAACACCCCCTTGATAAAGGGGGTGGCGAGCTTGCGAGCCGGGGGATTTCCCACCCTCTTGTCAAAGGGGGTCGCCCAAAGAGCGGGGGGATTCAAGGCACGGGGATACGCTGCTAGCGCGTTCTCTGCCTCACCGCCTCGAACAGCGCAACCGCCGCCGCCGCCGCGACATTGAGCGACTCCACCCTGCCCGGCATGGGAACCGCCACCTTGCCTGTGGCCACCGCCAACACATCCTCAGACAGGCCCGCCCCTTCATTGCCAACCAGAATGCCGGCAGGCGATTTCAGATCAAGCTCGAACAGGCTTTTCTCGCCGCCCAGCGCCAGCGCCCAGACCGGCATGTCCGCCAACTGAATCCACTCAACCAGATCGGCGCGCAGCAGCATGGGCAGCACAAACTGCGCGCCCTGCCCGCCGCGCAATGCCTTTGGCGACCAGGCGTCATGACAGCCCTTGGACAGCACCGCCAGCGTGGCGCCGGCTGCCGCCGCGCTTCGCAGCAGACTGCCAAGATTGCCTGGGTCCTGAATGTCTTCCAGCAACAGTATGAGCGGCGTGGCCACCTTGGGTGCCTTGGCCTCGATCCAGGCCGCTTCGGCCAGCACGCCCTTGGGTGATTCAACTGGCGACAGCTCGGCAAACAGGCTGTCGGCAATGGCCACTACTTTCGCTCCCTCACAGCGTGCCGCCAGCGACTGCCAAATCTCATCGGCGCAGGAAGCCGAGTGCAGCAAGGTATGCGGCTGTCCGCCCGCATCGAGGTAAGACTCGATCAGATGCTCGCCATCCAGCAGCGTCATGCGCGCCTCGCGGCGCTCGCGCGAAAACTCGGCCAGCTTCTTCAGCCGTTTGAAGATGGGGTTGTCGCGGGAGGTGATGACATCGTGCATTCCAGCATTTTCCGGGTTTATGGCACGATTCCAAAATGCATATTTCACTCATCACGCCTTATGGCGCCGAAACCCAAAGCGGCAACTGGCGCACCGCTGCAAGATGGGCCGATTTTCTGCGTGCTGCCGGGCACAAGGTTGACCTTGCCACCCACTGGAACGGAGAACCGGTTGACCTGATGATCGCCCTGCACGCCCGCCGCAGCGGCTTGAGCATTCAGGCATTTGCGGCCTGGCAGCCACAATCTCCTTTAATCGTCGTACTCACTGGCACCGACTTGTATCGAGACATCCGCACCGACACGGACGCGCAGCAATCTCTGCAACTGGCTACAAGATTGGTGGTCTTGCAAGAAAAAGGCCTGGAAGAACTCGCGCCGGAGCTGCGCGATAAAACCCGCGTCATTT
>CAZVBY010000169.1:0-3418 GCA_964625895.1 uncultured Thiobacillus sp. | reverse complement strand
TTTGCGCTTTCAATGACTTGCGTCAATGCGCGGCAAGCCGCGTTGCGGCTTGTTAAGGAAGCACTGAATAAATCAGTGCTTCCTTAACGATTTCCTGTATATGAGCTTGAGGCACATGGCTGGGCTGCGACGAAAATTTCTCTTGGGGACAACCGTGGGATTCACCACGCTGTCAGTGATATTGCTTGGCTTGAGCTGGATACTGTATCGGCACCAATTAACCGAGGAACGCAGCCAGGCGGCAACCGAAGTCAACCTGCTCCTGCAAGCCTCGCTGGAAAACGCCATGCTCAAGCGCGACCTGCCTGGTCTGATCGACATTGTCGATCGGCTGGGCAAACAGCCGGGCATCCGCAGCGCGATGATTCTCGCGCCCAATGAGGAAATCCGCTTCGCGTCGGATCCCGCGTTTCTGAAAACACACTTCCCGCTTAAAACACATGGCGTCTGTCTGAACTGTCCGGAACGGCCGATTGCCCAGGAACTGTTTACCGACTTTACCCGGGACGCCCAGGGCCGCGAGGTCATGCGCAGCATCAATGCCGTTGCCAACAAACCGCAATGCGCGCTCTGTCATGGCGACCCTGCCGCGCATCCCATCAATGGCGTGCTGGTGGTTGACTACGATGCCGCGCCGATACGTCAGCGCGCGGCACAGGCGGCCTTGGCGTTGGCCGGCATGGGTGCGCTACTTTTGCTTCTGACGCTAGCCGGCGGCAGCTGGTTCATTCGCCATCTGATATTGAAGCCGGTGAGCCGCCTGGCCTCGGGCAGCACCGATCTGGCCAATGGCCTGCTTGACACGCGTGTCAGCATCGAGGGGGATGATGAGCTGGCTCAATTGAGTTCCTCGTTCAATCAAATGGCTGACAGCCTTCAAACCCTGCTCAATCAGACCCGTGAACAGGAGGCTTTCCTGCAAGCGCTGGTGGATGCCATTCCGGATGGCATCCGCGTGATTGATCCGGACACTTTCCTGATTGCGCTGGACAATCAGGCTTACCGTTCCATCATCGGCCGCGATGCGGGTCAGTCGTGCAAGGGCCTGACTTGCCACGCCTCCAGCCACGGTCTGTCCCAGCCCTGCCCGCCCTCGCTGGCGCTGTGCCCCGTCCATGAAATCCGCCATAGCGGCAGGCCGTGCAAGACCCTGATGGCGTTCAAGCGCGAGGATGGCAGTACCAATCAGGTTGAAGTCATGGCCGCGCCAATGCGGTTGCGTATCGGCGGAAAGAAAAAACTGTTTATCGTCGAGTCCTGCCGCGATCTGGCGCGCATCGTCAAATTCTCGCAAGAACAGAAACTCGCTGAGATGGCGCAACTGGCCACGGGCGTGGCGCATGAAATCCATAATCCTCTGGCTTCAGTGCGCATCGCCTTGCATGCCATGTTGCGGGCAATCGACAAAACCACGGAAAGCAGCGGAGAAATGCTCAGCTACCTGGAACTGGTTGATGGCGAAATCGACCGCTGCATCGAGATTACCGAACGGTTGCTGAAACTTGGCATCGCATCGCCAGGCAATGCCCAACTGGTCGAGGTCAACCCGGTGGTGAAAGAAACCCTGTCGCTGTTGTCCTGGGAAGCGGAGGCTGCAAAAGTCCGCATCCAGACCGGCTACGCAACGACAAATCCCCGAGTGCTAGCCTCGGACAGTGAACTGCGAATGGTGGTGCTAAACTTGGCGCAGAATGCGCTTCACGCCATGCCCGATGGCGGCACGCTTGAGGTCAGAACGGAAGAACAGGGCGACAAAGTGAATATCGTCTTTACCGATACGGGGGTCGGCATCGGCCAAGCCGATGTCGCGCATATCTTTGAGCCTTTCTACAGCCATCGCGCCGATGGACAGAAAGGCACCGGACTGGGACTCTCGATTTGCAGATCCATCGTCCTGAATTACGGTGGTGACATCCGTTTCGAGAGCCAGACCGGAAAGGGCAGCACGTTTACCGTCGAATTGCCGGACGCTGCCTGCCAATTGCAAAAATGACCGCCAAGCCGCTGATACTGATCATCGAAGACGATCGACTGCTCAACAAGCTGCTGGTCGGTGAAATCAAACGCATGGGTTATGCGGCCGATGGCGTGTTTGGCTGGAACGAAGCGCGCTCGCATCTCTCGCGATCCGAGCCCAGCCTCATCATCACCGATGTGCGCCTGCCAGATGCCAACACCATGGACATCCTGCCCTCCATCGCCAGCGAACATCCGGTCATTGTCCTCACGGCCTTTGGCACCGTGCAGGAAGCCGTTGCCGCCATGAAGGCAGGCGCGATGGAATACCTGACCAAACCGGTCAATCCCGACGAACTGGAGCTGAAAATCGATCGCGTGCTTGAAATGAGCACCATGCAGCGCGACCACCAGTACTGCAAATCACGCCTGCGTCCGGACCCCGCGGCCATGATGGTGGGGAACAGTCCGCCGATCGCGGAAGTGTCTCACTTGATCGAGGCAGTGGCCTCGGCCGACGCCACGGTCCTGATCACGGGAGAAAGCGGCGCGGGCAAGGAACTGGTCGCACATGCCATCCATACCCGCAGCCCGCGCGCCGAAGGCAATTTCGTCGCAGTGGATTGCTGCACTTTGCAGGAAAATCTTTTCGAGTCGGAATTATTTGGTCACGAGAAAGGTGCGTTTACCGGCGCCGAGCGCCAGAAACCTGGCCTCATCGAAGCCGCGAGCGGCGGCACCCTGTTTCTGGACGAGATTGGCGAAATCGGGCCGGCCATCCAGGCAAAACTGCTGCGCGTGCTGGAAACCGGGAAATACCGGCGTGTGGGCGGCGTCAAGGATTTGCAGGCCAATGTGCGCATTGTTGCCGCCACCAATCGCGATCTGGAAAGAATGAGCGCGGAGGGCAGTTTCCGATCCGACCTGTTCTATCGGCTATCGGCATTCACGATCAAGGTACCGCCGCTGCGCGAGCGTCTTTCCGATATTCCGCAACTGGTCAATCACATTCTGGCGCACCACAAGTTTTCCAGGCGATACAACAAACGGATCACCTCTGCCGCCATGACCCTGCTGATGTCCTACAACTACCCCGGGAACGTGCGCGAACTGCGCAACATGATCGAGCGCGCCGTCATACTTTCCGGCGCCAGCGAGGAAATCCGTCCAGAACATTTCTCACTCCATGCGCCAGCCGAGCGCGCACCCCAGGTGGATTTCCATTTCGACCACGATCCCAGCCTGGAAGAAATGGAAAGGCGCTATCTCGAGGCGCTGGTCAACAAGTACGCCGGGCATCGCGGTCGCATTGCCGCCATCCTGGGAGTCAGCGAGCGCAATATCTACCGGTTGCTGGAGAAGTATGGCTTGAAATAGCCCTTCTTGAATAAACTAGGCCTGTCAGTCATTAATTAGGACAAATCATGCTGATCGGCATTCCCAAGGAAACCAAGAACCACGA
>CAZVBY010000168.1:0-3435 GCA_964625895.1 uncultured Thiobacillus sp. | reverse complement strand
CGCCGGTGTTCAACCGCACGGTGACGCTGAAGGATTCCTGGAATGGATGAAACCCGATTCACCACAGAGGCTCAGAGACACTGAGAAATTCAAATCCTGGACTCATGTAGACATAGTTAATTCACCAGAAGAAATATGTACCGTTCCCGGCATGAAAAACTTACGGGTTTACTCTGCATCTCTGTGTCTCTGTGGTTAAAGACTGCTTGAAATGACTGACTCTCTCACCCGTTTCGTGTTCGAGTACGCGCCGGTCAAGGGCGGCGTGGTCCAGCTCGATGGGGTCTGGCAGACTGTGCAAAGCCACGCGGATTATCCCGCGCCGTTGAAGAATGTGCTGGGCGAGCTGCTGGCCGCCGCTGCCCTGCTCACCTCGAATATCAAATTTGACGGCACGCTGGTATTGCAGTTGCAGGGCAAAGGGCCAGTGAGGCTGATCGTGGTGGAAGCGACTTCCCAAAAAACTTTACGCGCCACAGCCAAGTGGACAGGGAGCATCCCGGATAGTGACAATCTTGCCGACCTCCTCGGCCAGGGCAATTTCGCCATTACCCTGGATCAAAGTCAGGCGGGCAAGCAAAACTACCAGGGGATCGTGCCGATGGAAGGCGCGACCGTCGCGGAGGCGCTAGCCCATTACATGCAAAGCTCGGAGCAACTCGACACCCGGATTTATCTCGCTTCCAGCAGCGAGCGTGTTGCGGGCATGCTGTTGCAACGCATGCCCGATCAGAAAAGTTCGGACGCTGACGCCTGGAACCGTGCCACGATGCTTGCTGACACAGTTAAACCCGAAGAGTTGCTATCACTGCCACCCGGCGATGTGCTGATGCGCCTGTTCCATGAAGAAACCCTGCGTCAGTTTGAACAGGAACCACTGAGTTTTGCCTGCACCTGTTCAAGAGACAAGGTGAGCAACATGCTGAAAATGTTGGGCAGGGACGAAGTCGATCACATCCTTGCCGAACAGGGCAAGGTGGAAATCAACTGTGAATTCTGTGACAAGCAATACATGTTTGACGCAGTGGATGCTGTACAGCTCTTCAGCGGCAGTCAATCTCACAGGGCTTCTGCCGCACGGCATTAATCCGAACGTTTAAAGCCCTAACATATGCCGGCTGCGTACCGACAGGTCGTGAATATCAAAGAGCGTCAGGAAATCGATGGTGCCAAATTCCCGGTCAATGGCAGGCGGGCCGGCAATTTTGGAACCTAATGACAAATAGGTCGACAACAGCTTGGGGGGATTGGCAGGATGCTCAGAAATTGCGTCCAGCGAACAGGCCACTTCTGGCAGAGGCATGGTACGCAGGTATTCCGGCGCGAGGAAACGGTTTTCGAACTGGCGATACACCGCCGCGCCCTGCGCCGCATCCTGCGAAGTCAATGAACTACACCCCACCAGATAGCGCCCGCCGCGCTCCCTTGCATACCGCGCAATGCCTCCCCACAGCATCGACAATACGCTCAGATTGCGATGAGCTTTGTGTACGCAGGCTCGTCCCAGCTCGATCATTTCATTGCGGATGGGTTCGTATGGCGAGAAATCGAACTCCTGTTCACTGTAATAGCCGAAATTTCTTGCCGCATTCGCGCCTGTCTGCAAACGATAAGTACCGACAACCTCGCCCGTGTGTTTCTCGGTCACGATCAGGTGATCGCAGACAAGGTCGAACTTGTCCGCATCCAGCCCAGTGGCATGCGCCGAGGCCAGACCTTCGTTCAACTCAAGGTTGAACACCGCATAACGCAATGCCTGCGCGGCGTGAAGCTGTTCGATGCCATTTGCCAACGCAACCTCATAAACCGGGTCTGTATCGGTTTTTCTCAGAAGGCGCTGTGCCGCCGCGCTTGAAGTTTCAGTATGCTGCATGAATATTGATTGAGTGAAACTTTCCAGTAGACTGCGATCAGGTAACCAAGTTTCAGAAAATCGTAGCCGGGCGAGATGACAGGATTTTTATTCTTTTAAATCAAACAAGTTACAAAGCGAGTTGAACCTGATTTCAATACGGCAATCAACATGAAATGGACAATCTGACCCATAGCCTGTCCGGACTCATCACCGCGCGGCTCTACCCGGCGCAAAATTTGTCCATGAAAACGCGCTACATCGCCGGCGCGCTGGCGGCCAATGCGCCTGATCTGGACATTCTGCTGGCGCCCATCTCCTCTCAGCTCTATCTGCTGCATCATCGTGGAGAAACCCATTCGCTGGTACTGCTGCCGTTGTGGGCCCTGCTCCTTTCCTGGATATTCTCGCGTGTATTCAAATCTTCCGGCGGCTGGCGCGATTTTTACGGGCTGACTGCTGTCGCGCTGCTGGTTCATATCATTGGCGACTGGATCACAGGCTATGGCACGCAACTTTTCGCGCCCCTGACCAACCAGACGTACTCGCTGGGCACCACGTTCATCATCGATCCGGTTTTGACCTTCATTCTGCTGGCAGGCTTTGCGGCAGTTCTATGGAAAAGACAGTCGCCACGCCCGGCCCAACTGGCTTCGCTGGCTGCCGCGCTATGGATCGCCACGCAGTTTTACTGGAAGCAGGAAGCGGTCGAAGCAGGCCATGCCTACGCGATGTCGCAAGGCTGGAAATCATTTCAGATCAACGCCGAACCGCGCCCCATCGCACCGTTCAACTGGACCGTGCTGATCCAGGAAGGCGACCGCTATCACTATGCGCATCTGAAGCTGAATCGCAGTACACCGCAAACCGCGCGGGCTGACGCCAACTGGCTCAGCCGGGCGCTGACAGCATTCCAGCCCGCGGCACTGGCGGACTGGCATGACGTCCCAAAATTCGGGCAGGGAATCGACGATACACTTGCGCGTGACATCTGGGCGCGGCCGGAACTGGATTTCTTCCGCTGGTTTGCCAGCGCGCCCGCGCTTTACCGTATCGACCATCATCCACAAGGGCCATGCGTGTGGTTTCAGGATTTGCGTTTTGTCGCGCCCGGCCGGGATGGGCCTTTCAGATTCGGACTTTGCGGACCGGATTGGAAGACCTACCGACTTGGCCACGATGGCGCCCCTGTCACTTTCGATTAACGCCGCATTCGCCCGCCAAATTTCTCCAAGGCCTTTCTGACTTTCGGCGCTACGACAAACTGACAATAGGGTTGATAAGGATTGTTGGCGTAGTAATCCTGATGATAGTTCTCGGCGGGATAAAAGGTTTCCGCTTCGACCACTTCCGTGACGATGGCATCCGGCCAGTTTGACTGTTCAACCGCAATGGCTGCCTCAGCAGCCGCCTTCTGTTCAGCCGAATGGAAGAAAATGGCCGAACGGTACTGCGTGCCGCGATCATTTCCCTGCCGATTGAGGGTGGTGGGATCGTGGATGGCAAAGAAGACTTCCAGCAGATTGTCGAAACGGATTAGCGCCGGATCAAACGTGATCTGCACCACTTCGGCATGACCGGTG
>CAZVBY010000167.1:0-3456 GCA_964625895.1 uncultured Thiobacillus sp. | reverse complement strand
CGGCGACCAGTTGCTGTGGGGCGCGGCGGAGCCGCTGCGCCGCATGTTGCGGATTCTGCTGGAGCAATAGCCCCAAAATCCGGATTTTCGGCAAGATTCATGCTAAAAGCCTAAAGATTGCTGTCGGAATACCGTCAATACTGACGTCTGGAATTCGACTGTTTCGCAATACGCTTGGTGTCTGGGAGGACCTGAAGGATGAAATTGAACCGTATCTCGACCCAACTGGCGGCCAGCGCCTTGATGCTGGTTTTGCCGCTTGCGGCTTATTCTGCTGGTTTGGGCAGGTTGACGGTCAATTCCGCGCTCGGTCAACCGCTATCGGCCGAAATTGAACTGCTGGCGGTGGACAAGGCAGAACTGGACAGCCTCAATGCCAGTCTTGCCTCGGGTCAAGCATTCAAGGACGCGCAGATTGAATATGCCCCGGTGTTGTCCACCTTGCAATTCAAGATGGACAAAAAGGCCGATGGGCGTCCGGTGCTCAAGGTGACGTCAAACCGGCCGGTCAACGACCCTTTCCTCGACATGCTGATCGAGTTGAACTGGGCTTCAGGACGTCTGATCCGCGAATACACGGTTCTGCTTGATCCGCCAGGGATCGCCGTGCCGCAAATCATTGCGCCGTTACCGGTCAGCGTGCCGGTTGCCCAGGCGGCCAAACCCGCCAATGGCGCATCAGCCAGCCCTGCGCCCGTCGCCAAGTCCGAGCCATTGCCGGTGGCCAAACCTGCACCCGAGGAAAAACCCGCCGTCAAGCCTGAACCCGGAAAACCTGCCGAGCCACAGCCAGCCGCAGCCGAAGAACCAACAAGAAAACCAGCTCCCGCGCCCGTGACCAATTCCGTGCGTGTCAAGCGCGGCGATACGCTGGCTTCCATTGCCAGCCGGGTCAAGCCTGCTGACGTCAGTCTCGACCAGGCGCTAATCAGCCTGTATCGGGAAAACGCGACAGCGTTCGAAGGCCGCAACATGAACCGGCTCAAGGCCGGCAAGACCCTGAACGTTCCACCTGCGGAAAGCATGGCCGCAGTGGATGGCAAAACCGCGGCCCGCGAAGTCCGCCTCCAGGCAGCCGATTGGCAGGCTTATCGCAGCAAACTGGCCGAGCGTGTCGCACAGGCGCCAGCAGCCGAGCCGCAGGCTGAAACCGATGGCCAGGCGGCCACTGGCAAGATCACGCCAAAAGTGGAGGACAAGGCCAAGCCCGCTGAGGCGGCCAAGGATGTTCTGAAACTTTCCAAAGCGATCACTCCGCCTGTTGCCTCCATCACCAGCGCCCCCGGCAAGGAAGCCGAGGCCGCGAAACAGGCCGAGGCCGCCGCGCAGGAAAAAATCAAGGCGCAGGAAGAAGAGCAGACCGCGCGCGAAAAGGCGCTCAAGGAGTCGGCCGACCGCGTGTCCAGCCTGGAAAAACAGATCCAGGACATGCAGGATTTGGTGCAAATGAAAGACAAGCCGCAGGAGGGCGTTGCGACGCCGCCCAAGGCTGTGGTTGCTCCCAAGATCGAGGCCCAGCCTCCGATCGGAGTGCCGCAAGTCAACTGGTATGACGCCATCATGGATAACCCCCTTTACTGGGGCGGTGGTTTGGCCGCGCTGGGATTGGGTGGCGTGCTGTGGTGGATGATGGCGGGCAACCGCCGCCGCAAGGCCACCACCCAGCAATTCGAGGACAGCCTGATGGCAAGCCAGGGGCTAAACCCCAACACGGTGATCGGCGCGGCATCCGGTGGCGCAGTCAATACCGGCGATACGTCCTTTCTCACGGATTTCAGCCAGGCCGGCCTGGGCACCATCGATACGCATGACGTCGATCCGATTGCCGAAGCCGAGGTTTACATGGCTTACGGGCGCGACGCACAAGCCGAGGAAATCCTCAAGGAAGCGCTCAACAAAACCCCCGATCGCCATGAAATCCGCATCAAGCTGCTGGAAATCTACGCTGCCCGCAAGAATGCTGCCGCGTTTGAATCCGTGGCCAAGGATCTGAAACAGGCGCTGGGTGACCGCGAGCCGCAAACCTGGGAGCGCGCAGCGGAAATGGGTCGCGCCATCGATCCGGAAAACGCCCTTTATGGCGGCAAGCCAGCCAGACAGGAAAATCTCACCGCTGCTGCCACGCTGGCGGCGGGTGCAGTGGCAGCGACAACAGCCACCGCCGCCATGGCAAACGAGACGTCAGCCGAGCCGGTCCCTGAACTTTCGCAAATGCCCGATATCCCGGAAGCGCCGGCGGCCGTTGAAGAAGAACCCCTGTCGTTTGAAACGGCCGGCAATGTTCTCGATTTTGATACGGCGCCTGTTGCCAAGGCGGCCGCTCCGGAATTGGAAAATGTCAGTGAGGGCATGGACCTGAATCTTGCCCTGCCAGATGAAACGCCCGCGCCGACGGCCAGGGCGGAAATGGACAACAGTCTGGATTTCGATTTATCCGGGCTGGATATCGCGGTTCCCGAAGAAGAGGGCATGGATTTCAGCATGGACGAAGTCGAAGCCCTGTCTTCCGATGGCAAGATGGATTTCAGCGGCCTTGACCTGAATCTCGACGACGTAGGGGGCGAGGGCGACATGGATGAAGTCGCCACCAAACTCGACCTGGCGCGCGCCTATCTGGAAATGGGTGATAAAGAGGGCGCCCGCGAGATATTGCAGGAAGTTCTCAACGAAGGCAGCGACCGGCAGCGCGAAGACGCACGCGGCATGATGACAGGGCTTTGAGGCATTGCCAAAACGCTGTTGAGCCGCCATAGTTTCGGTTATGGCTAGTCAAAGCAAACACCGCCGGGCTTATCACCCGGCGGTTTCCATTTTCAGTTGGATGATTTTTGCCATCGCCGTGGAACTGGCTTCGCCTGGCGCCTTGGCCGGCTTCGCGTTGGTGGCGGGCATGCTGCTGACGAGTGAGCTGGCCAGGAGGCGCTTTTTGCAGCTGCTTTGGAAATCCCGCTGGCTCTTCCTCGCGCTAACGCTGTTTTATGCCTATAGTCTGCCTGGCGTGTTCATCTGGCAAGGACCTTTCAGTCCCAGCCATGAAGGTCTGCAAGCTGCCGTCGTGCGGTTGTCCAGACTGGTGTTGTTGCTGGCTGCGCTGGCGCGCCTGTTGACAGGTCATTCCCCTGCGGAGCTGGCTGCCGGCCTCTATATTCTGGCACGGCCGCTTGCCTGGGTGGGATTCGACCGCCGTGCCTTTGCAGTGCGTCTGTCGCTGGCCCTGGAGCAGGTGGATGGTCTCTCCAAAAAGACGGATTGGCGGCGCGAGCTATCCGCAACCGCCGAAGTCTCCGGCCCGGCGCTAATCCGTCTCAATATCCCCCCCGTGCAGCCTCGCGATCTGAGCGTGCTGGCTTTTTCTTGCGCCATTCTGGTATTGGCGGGGCTATCCGTATGAATGTTGCACCATGAGAATCGCCATCGGACTTGAATACGACGGGCGCGGTTTTTGCGGCTGGCAGT
>CAZVBY010000166.1:0-3497 GCA_964625895.1 uncultured Thiobacillus sp. | reverse complement strand
TCTCCCTTGTGCCTTCCCATCACGACCATGCCATCGGCGAGCGCATCGGCATCAAGCTCGCCGTCGACCACGTCGTCGCTTACCGCCGCCCAGCCGACGCGGCAAACCGCATTTGATCGCCCACCCCCAGCGCCAGCTGCTGCTCAATGTCGGACTGGGCTTTGCCGCATCCATGCTTCTGCTGCTTGGCGTCATTGCCCTTGCCGTCATGCAGATGGCTGAAGTCAACCGCCAACTGGAAAAGGTCGTCGCGGTCAACAACGTCAAGACCCGTCTGGCGACCCGGATGCGCGACACCTTGCGTGATCGTGCCATCGTCATGCATGACATCGTCGTTTCCATCGACCCCTGGGAAAAGGACGCGCTGTTCCAGCAATTTCTGGGTTTCGGCGAGCGTTACGCCAAAGATCGTGCGCAACTCATTGCCATGCAGGAATCTGCACAGGAAAAGAATGTGATGTCCAAGGTGGACGAAATCACCCGGGTGAACCAGCCAGTCATGTTCCAGGTCGTCAGTTCGGCCATGGATCAAAACAATTACGGCGCGTTGACGCTCCTGCAGGAGCAAGCCATCCCCCTGCAAAATCGCCTGGTCGGCGCGCTCGATGACATGACGCAATTACAGCGTGAAGCCAACGAAAATGCACTCAGAAAAGCCTACCAGGCCTACCAATCCACGCGCAATTTCATTCTTGCCCTGAGCGCCATCGCCGCCGCGTTGGCTGTTGTCGTGGCCATTTCGGTATCCCGCCGCGTGTCCGCGCAAACACGGCAACTGGAAACGGAGAAATTCAAATTCCAGACACTGTTCGAGTCCAACTCCGACGCAGTCGTCATTCTGGACGATCAGGGATTCATCGACTGCAATCCCGCCACGCTGGAAATGTTTCGCTTGTCCGACCGGGCAGGATTCCTGAAGAAATCCATCACCGAACTGGGCGCGCCTGTTCAGCAAGGCAGCGAGGACGCTCTGGCCTACGCCTTGCGGTATATCGACAAGGCGCGCCAGGACGGCCATGCATTCATGGAATGGACGGGGCGCCGCGCCGACGGTAGCGACTTTCCCTCCGAAATCGCCCTGCATGCGATGCGACTGGGCGGCCGCCCAGTCATCCAGGCCATCATGCGCGACATTTCGCAACGCAAGGAAGCGGAAATTGCGCTAAAAGCGGCCCATGATGAAGCGCTCTCGGCCGCCAAGACAAAAAGCGAGTTCATCGCCAACGTCAGTCACGAAATCCGCACTCCGCTGCACGGCATCATGGGCATGGCTGACCTGCTCATGCGCGAGCCGCTCACCGGCGCGCAGCGCGAATACGCGGCAACACTCAGGCAATCCGCCCAGGGGCTGCTTTCCGTCATCAATGACATTCTTGATTTTTCCAAGATCGAAGCGGGCAAGCTCAATCTGGAACAGATTCCGTTTATCCCCGCGCAAGTGATCGAGAATGCCGTTGCCCTCTACCGTCCGCGCATGCTCGAAAAAGGTCTGGCCATTGATCTGCAAATTGCCCCGGCGCTCCAGGTAGCGATCCTGGGCGATCCGAACCGCCTGCGTCAAATCCTGCTCAATCTGCTGGACAACGCCATCAAGTTTACGCCCGAGGGGCAAATCGGCTTATATGCCACTGCTCTGGGTGAGGCCCGCTACATGATTGAAATTGAAGATGAAGGCATCGGCATCACCGAGAACACAAGGAAACGCATGTTCAGCGCCTTCTCACAGGCCGACGCCTCCACCACGAGACATTTTGGCGGCACCGGGCTGGGCCTTGCCATCTGCCAGCAGCTGGTGGGCCTGATGGGCGGCGATATTGCAATGGAAAGCCCGCCAGCGGGCAAGTCGCACGGCACCCTGTTCAGAATCACCTTGCCACGTATTGTTTCAGCGCGTGCGCCGGCGCCTCAGACACTGTCCACGGATGCATGTCGCTTCAAGGGTCGCGTCCTGATCGCCGAAGACAATCCCGTCAATCAAAAAGTATTGAGCTATCAGCTTTCCTCATTGGGGGTGCAATCGGTCATCGCCTCGACCGGACAAGAAGCGGTCGACCTGGCTGCCTCAAAGGACTGGGACCTGATTTTGATGGACTGGCAAATGCCAGAGATGGATGGATTTGCGGCCACACGAAAAATCAGGCAATTGCCAGCCCCTGCGTCCCGTGTGCCCATCGTCGCCCTGACCGCCCAATCGGGAGCGGAATTCCAGAAAGCCTGCGAGGATGCCGGCATGAGCGACTATCTGGCCAAGCCTTACGAAGAAGCTGCACTGATTTCCGTGTTATCCCGCTGGCTGACAGAAGACCCCACGCAAGACACCAGCAGCCTGCCGCTTGATCTGACCCGGCTCGCTGGCGGCCGCGCGCAGGATGCTGAAGTGATGCAGGAACTTGCCCGCGTATTCATCGAAACCTGCGAAGCAGCGCTCAGCAGACTGGAGGCTGCACTGAAAAATCGCGATGCCTTACCTGGAAAGCGTGAGGCGCATAGTCTGCGCGGCGCTGCTGCCGCGGTCGCAGCCACCCGATTGTTCGACAACGCCAGCGCGCTGGAAACGGCATTCGCCTCCACCGACTGGGTAAGCGTGGCAACACTGCTCTCCAGCACACAGGCGGAATTCCTCCGGCTGAAGCGCCATCTTGATCATTTGGACTAGTCAGTTTTTTAGATTGACGGATGACACCTCTCCTTACTAGCATTCGTCCATCATTTCCGGAGAGTCACATGAAGTTACCTGTTTTCGCACTGGCCTTGCTGACGATGCTGGGCACCTTCACCCATGCCGCCGAACCCGTCAAACCCGCGGCCACCGCCAACCCCTACGCTCCAGGTGGCTGGATTGCTCCCGTGCAAACACCCTATGGCCCCATCATCAAGCAGCAAGGCGCCATGCCACCCTACCGCGATTACCAGATGAGCCGCATCATCACGCCCGCAGAAAAGAAGCGCTATCTGCAAATGGCCATGCCCATGATGGCCAACATGATGCAGCTCGACGCGCGCGAAGCCATGAACTACATGGCTGTCAAGTACAAAGCCAAGCCGGGTCTGAGTTTCGACGAAGTCAGGGAGTCCCTGATGCTGCGTGCGAACCAGTTGAACTTCAAGTTCGTCGGCGAGAACCTGATGTGGAAAGACTTCCGCGCCGTGCTCGGCGATGAAGGGGCGCCGCGCGTGGAAGTGCTGAGTTTCTGCGACATCGCCGTTGGCCGCCAGCTGCTCAAGCTCATTCCGGAAATGGCGGTTTTTCTGCCTTGCCGCATCACCATCATGGAAGACGCCGACAAGAATATCTGGATCATGACCCTGGACTGGGACGCCACCTGGCTCGACTATGCTGGCAAGGCCATGGGCATCACCCCCGAACTGCGGCAGGCCGCTGTCGAAATTCGTGACAAGATGGACAACATGATGCGCGCGGCGGCAAACGGCGATATATGATTTTTGCGAGGCGCAGGCGAGTTTATCCAGCGCCTCGTTGCACATGCATCAAATCG
>CAZVBY010000165.1:0-3524 GCA_964625895.1 uncultured Thiobacillus sp. | reverse complement strand
TGGTCCCGAGCAAAGCGAGGGATGAGCAGCGGAAGAGGCAATTCCGCTGCGAGCAATCCCAAAAGCCACCCCACTCCCCTCTCTTTTTTCGCCCCAAGTTCGCGCACCACGCACCACCCCGGCGCAGTCTGACCGCCACATATCCGCACTAACCCCATGAAATTACGAAAAACTCCTCCTGGCACAGCCATTGCTGTTTACTGGTTGAGCGCTTCTTTCATGCAGTTGCGCTCAGCAGTCTCCTCCGAAATTTTACTGGCCCTTCGGGGCCGTTTTTTTAGAAGCATGGAGGTTTGAATTTATGTGTATTTTTTGCCAGGCATGAGTACAAACAAAAACGCCTCGACGAAGGCGCTCAAGGTCATGTTGCTCAAGGACGCTACGCATCGTCTTGAGTGGGTGACGCAATCCCTTGAGGATGCGTCATGCGAGGTCGTGCATTTCTCCGGTTCGCTGCTGAAAATGGAAAGCGCCATCGCGCGCGAGCAACCGGATGTCATCATGATCGACACCGAATCCCCCAACCGCGATACGCTCGAACACATCTGCCTCTATAGCCGCACCTGCCCCATGCCCGTGGTCGTGTTCACCGAAGACGAAGACACCAACAAGCTTCGTCAGGCCGTGCGCGCGGGCGTGGCTGCCTATGTCGTTGCCGGACTTTCCAGCGAGCGTGTCCGCCCGATTCTCGAAGCGGCAATTGCCAGGCATGAAGTGCAAACAGAAATGGCCCAGGAACTCTCCCAGGCAAAAGCCTCACTGGCGGACCAGAAACTCATCGACCAGGCCAAGCGCCAGCTCATCCGGCATGGGCTGAGTGAAGAACAGGCATACCAGGCACTGCGCAAACTGGCCATGGATTCCGGCACGCCGCTGTCCGATGCCGCCCGCAAGGTCATGCGGCTCAAGCACCTTCCGGATATAGACAGCGCATGACCTGGATGCAGCCCGCCATCCGCGAACGCCGGGCCATGCTGGCGGCAAGGCTGGGTTCGCATTTGGCGCGCATCGCCCAGTCACTCGAAAAACATATCAACGACCCGGACAGGCTGGATGCCATCCTGCTGGAAGCTTTACCCAGCCTTGCCCCCGCCAGCCTGGTCTATGTGATCGACCGCGATGGACAACAGCGTTCATCCAACGTTTCACCCACGGGACGCGACATCAGCAAGCGTTGGCAGGATCTGTCCGACCGTCCCTACCTGGTGGCCGCTTCCGCCGCCCGGATGCTGCTGTCGCCGGTCTATGTTTCGCGCGTCTCGGAACTGCCCTGCATCACCGCCATCCATTGCATCCAGCGCGGGCCGCATACCCTGGCGTATCTGGCGGCGGATTTCATTCTGGGCGATCTGTCCCTGGCTGGCGAAGCCGCCGTGCAGCCGCGCACCTGGCTTCAGATCAAGGGCGATCCCGCCATCCGGCAGGGGCTGTTCAGCCAGTGCCGGGTCGAATCGGCCATGGATCGCAGCATGGACGACGTCATCGCCATCATCGATGAACTCATGCGCGACCGAGGCATCTTCCACGCCAAGCTGCACTTCTCCAGCAGCCGCGCCACCCTGTGGCTGGCCAGCGATCCCATGCGCTATCGGGTGCATGTGCTGGACGAGATTCTTTCGCCGGAAGTTTGCCTCGCTTACCCCAGCGCGCCCTATACACCCGAGGCATGTGTCGCTCCCGGCCGCATCCGGCCGGTATTGCTCAAGCTGAAGGAACTGCGAGACGTGGACGAAAACATCTACCTTCGCGCCGGCTCGCTCAATGTGGTGAATGGACTGGTTGGCCTCAATTTCTCTTGCGATGGCTCGCACTACCTTCCCGTGGAAGAATTTCTCTCGCGCGAGGCGCGATTCTGGTTTTAACCCGGATAATCCATTAGCAGGCCGTTGAAAAACTCCACGGGGTCGCGGCGAGGCGTTTCGCGATGGGATGCGCGAAGCGAGCCGCGTCGAATAGCCAGTGCATATTCGCAAGGCGAGCAACAATGCAGCCCGCGCGAAACGACCGCCCCACCGGGTTTGCACGAGAAATGCCCAGATGCAAGACGCGCGACGAAGGTCGTATCTGGCATACGAAACCGAGGCGCGCAACACGGCAGATGGGCATTTCTCGTGCCAAACGCGGCTCCCGGAGAGTTCTTCAACAGCCTGTTAAGTGCCGTGCCAGTGCATTTTCCTGTCCATCAACCTTAACAATATGCAAACCCGGTAGCCACCAAAGGCTATAAATGTATTAACCAGGCCGGCAGGGAAAAAGAACATCATGTCCTTCCAGATATCCGAACATCCAGTTATTCGCGCATCAGCCCTGCGGACGGTCTTCGTTACCTTTTGTATAGCGGTCATGACGGGCTGTGCATCTAGACCATCCGCGGAACGCGATCCGGGCGATCCCCATGAAGGATTCAACCGTTCGATGTACGCGTTCAATGACGATCTCGACCGTGTCATTTTGAAGCCTGTCGCCGATGGTTATACAAGCGTGCTGCCTCAGCCCATCCGCACGGGCGTCAGCAATTTCTACGACAACCTCACCTATCTGGACACCACGATCAACAGCTTTTTGCAAGGCAAGGCCGTACAAGGGACTTCCGACCTGGGCCGCTTCATCGTCAACACGACCCTGGGCATCGCCGGTTTTTTTGATGTAGCCACCTACATGGGGCTGGAAAAACACGACGAGGATTTCGGCCAGACGCTGGCGGTTTGGGGCGTGAAGGACGACCAGTACCTGATGTATCCGGTATTGGGTCCAAGTTCAGTCCGTGACACCGGCGGCCTGATAGTCACCATGCTCACCAACCCGGTTTTCTATGCCGCCGCGCCCGTGGCCGTGCCCTTGGGAATACTGCAGGGCGTGGACCAGCGCGCGAGGAAGGAAGGCTTTGTGCGCTTCCGTGACGAGGCCGCGCTCGATCCATATCTGTTCACGCGCGATTCGTATTTGCAGCACCGTGAATTTGAAATCTTCGATGGCAGCGTGCCGCGTCGGTCTATTTACGACGAGCCAATCGAGCCGGCGCCCGGGCCTGGCAACCCCGCGCAGTAAGCGCCTGTTTCAGCAGAAATTGAATTGGCGCAAGGCATCTTCCAGTTCCTGATAAAACAGACGCTAAAGCACCAGCAAGGTGCACTGTAATATCCGGCCGCACTGTTAGCACCCAGCGGCACAAGCAATTTCCTCTGCTTCCAAACACAAGATCGCGCCGAAACCCGCTCTCCATGCGGGTTTTAGCTTTCTGGCACAGGCGTTGCTATCAACTGATTGCAGGCTGCAATGGCGTAGCCTCGATTTCTCCTTAATTTGATTGTTGGACAACGGCGTCTGGACCCTGCAGGGTCGGACGCCTTTTTTATTACTGGAGCTCGATGAAATGGCAGACTATGATGAACACACAATCCTTGAACCGGAAAACACCCGTCGGGACTTTCTCAAGAAGGCAGCCGGCGTTTCCGCCGCGGCCGCGCTCATGAACCTGGTGCCGGCAGGTGTGCGAAGCGCAGCCTGGGCTGCCGGGTCGGATG
>CAZVBY010000164.1:0-3593 GCA_964625895.1 uncultured Thiobacillus sp. | reverse complement strand
CATCCGACCCGGCAGCCCAGGCTGCGCTTCGCACACCTGCCGGCACCAGGTTCATCAGTGCGGCGGCGGCGGAAACGCCAGCCGCTTTCTTGAGGAAGTCACGGCGCGGGGGCTGTGTGGGTTTGGCATCTTTTTCCATATCAACGTGCTCCAAATTAAGAAGTAAAAATTGCCATCATTGGCTGGTGATGAAGTTTTAACCGTGCAATTCGGCAGGCGTGACTCCGATGCAAGAACACCAAGCAATGCCTGTGCCAAGTCTTGTAACTTGTTGGAGACGCTTGTTGGGAAAGGGTTTTTGCCGAGCGAAAGACAAAAAATGCAATATGCTGTGGACGTAATGTTCCAATGTGGTGCGTAAAGTGCAATGCGCTTGTGCGCATTGGTGCACGCCCAGCCGCACCCGGTCGGACAACTCCTGCTCGCGCTCGCGCAATTGCGCGAACGCGGCTTCCACTTTCTTGTTCAGGCCGTCGAAATCGGCCTTGAGGCGCGCGGTTTGTGCCTCTGCCAGGCCGGTGGCGGCGTCGCGCTTGAAATCGGCGAGCTTGCGCTGGGCGATGGCGATGTCGGTATTGAGCTTCGCCACCTCGGCGATGGCGCGCAGTTGATCGGCGGGCTGGGTTTTCGGGTCGGACGCCGCCGCCGCCGCCGCATTGCGCTGGCGTTCCAGCCCGGCAATCTCCACGTCGGAAAGCGCCTGCTGCCGCGCCGTCAGCAGCGCGTAATAGTCCTCGGCTTTGAGTTTTTTATCGTCGAAAAGCTGCTTGTTGAAGGCCAGCTCGCGCTCGATGCCATCGGCTTGCAGGCGCTGCGCCTGCGCGGCCAATGTTTCTTCCAACGCCAGGCGGGCGCGGGCGATTTCTTCCGCCGCCCGAAGCGCCTTGTCGCGCGCTGCTTTCTGCGCCTTGGTTGGCGCGGCCTGCGCAGCCGCGGGGGATATTGCTCCGCCCGTTGCCTTCTCGTTGAAAAACGCCTCGGCCTGTTCCGCCGCTGCCTTGTCGCGGTTCTTTCTAACCTGCTCCAGCAAGGCACCGCCCGCGCGCTTGCCCACCGACCTCACGCCGCGCGCCACCGCGTCGCCCACCGCGCCCACGTAATCGCTGTTGAACGCCTGGTTGAAATCGCGCTTGATGGTGCCGAACGATTGGCTGAAATTGTCGCGCGTTTGCGCCAGCGCGCGGCTGGCCGCCGCGCGGAAGCCAGAAAACGAGAAATCGCCGGACAGCGCCGCCTTGATGTCCTTCATCAGCCCGGCAAACAGGTCTTTCACACCCGTGAAATTGATGACGATCTGGCGCGTCACCCCGGCAAACACCGTGGCGACGGATTTACCCAGACCGACAAAGAATCCGACGATGCCATTCACAACGGCTTTGGCCGCATCGAACACACCGCCGAACGCGCTACGCCCGGTTTCGAGAATACCGCCAAACACCTTCCGCACCACGGCAAATGCGCTGGATACGGCCTGCTTGATGAGGTCCCACGCCGCGCGCACCGATTCGCCCAGCGTGGCCTGGCCGTTGCCCAGATCGACCACCGCGTCCTTGTTGGCCAGTACAAACCCGGTTGCGGCTCCGATGGCGGTAATCGCCAGCCCGACCGGCCCCAGCAACAGGCGGAACGCCCCGGCCAGCCCGGCCAGCGCCGTGCGCAACCCCGACACCGGAGCCTGCGCCGCTGCCACGGCATTGCGCGCCGCCACCACGTTTGCGGCAGCCTGCACCACCGCCGCGCCACCGGCTGCGCCCGCCTGCGTTTTGGCGGCGGCAAGCTCGGCTGTTTTGACTTGCAGAATCTCTTGCAGGCGGGCCACATGCGCGGCCTTTTCGGCGGCGCGTCGCAGGGCAATGGATTGCAGCCAGGCGGCGGCAATCGCGGCGGTGCCCGCCACGGTAATCCCGATAGCCGCGCGCATGTTCTCGGCGATGGTTTGCAAGGACCCGGCGAACCCTGATGTCACACCCAGCGACGCATCCAGCTCGCCGAATACCTGTATCGCCTGCGTGCGGATGTTCTCAAGCGCGCGGCTGGTGGTGGCGGGCAGCTTGGCAAAATTCGCTGCCACGTCCGCTTCCATCTTGAACAGCGCATCGCGCACCACGTCGGCGGTCAGCCCGCCCTGTTCGGCAATCTTGCGCAGCTCGCCGACGCTCACGCCGAGGCCGTCGGCGATGGCCTTGGCCAGTGACGGCGTTTGCTCCAGCACCGAATTCAGCTCTTCGCCGCGCAGCGTGCCGGACGCCAGCCCCTGCTGAAGCTGAAAAATCGCCGCCTGCGCACCTGCGCCGCCGCCGTCGAGTTGCGTCGCCTGCGCGATGATCGCGGTCAGTTTCTCCGCGTCGTTTGCGGCCAGCCCGGCATTCACCCGCAGCTTGCCGTACAGCCCGGCGATGGATTCCAGCGACTGGCCCGTCTTGAGGGCAATCTGGCGCGTGCGCTCCTGTGCCTGCGCAAAGTCCGCCGAAGACTGCGCGGCAATCGACAGCCGCGCGTTGATCTGC
Organism: uncultured Thiobacillus sp.; assembly: GCA_964625895.1. Lineage (GTDB taxonomy): Bacteria > Pseudomonadota > Gammaproteobacteria > Burkholderiales > Thiobacillaceae > UBA6918. The sequence goes on along the minus strand of CAZVBY010000164.1, from coordinate 1,086 downwards.
TTGTAGGTTTCGGCCAGGCGCGTGAACCCGGCGGCCAGCCGCCCGATCTGCGGCGCAACCAGAAACAGCGATACGAACTGCGCCTTGGTGCGCTCCAGTTGCACCGAGATCGAGTCGATTCCGGCGGCGGCCTTGCGTGCCGGTTCTTGCAGCTTTTCGATGCTGCCGCGCGCCGAAGCCAGCGCACGGCTGGCCTCATCCACTGCACGAATCTTGATTACAAGGTCTTTATCTGCCATCGTTCACCCCATGACCTCACGCGCTCAATACCTGCTGCCGCTTTCCATCCTGCTCATGGCATTCGGCCTGGCCTTGCCCTATGCCCTGATCGCAGGGCTGGCGCTGTCTGCGTTCTGGTTTGCGGCAACCCTGCTCGGGGTATTTGCCGGAGACGACGCTGCCAACATCGTGCTGGCCGGCCTCATCGCCACCGCTGTGGCCGCCTGGCTCATCCTGTAGCCTTCAACCAGCTTTTCCAGCCCTTCTCGTCCGCCTGCGCCGCACGCGCTGCCACCGCCGCCCGCAGCATCCGGTCTTTCTCGATTTCCGCTGCCGCCTGCGCGTACAGCCGCAGTTGCCCCAGCGTCATCTCGGCTAGCTCGCCGGGCCGGAGTCCGAGGGTGACGGCAAGTCGAGTCCAGGCAAGTCCATCCTCGACAGGGTTTGATTGAGCTTTTCCAGCGCCGGGAGCACCTGCCGGGTAAAAAAATCCCGGTTCACCTCCAGCACCGCAAACGCCAGCGTCATCAGCTCCAGCGGCTCCAGTTCGTCCACCCAGGCGCGCGGCTTCCTGATGCACACCGCCACCGCCTCGGCCACCGCGTCGCCGTGCAGCCCGACAAACGTGATCCAGTCCGCCACATCGCGGTACAGACCGGACAGGCCGTCCTTCATGAACGGCCCGATGGCTTTCAGCAACGGCGGCAGTTGCCCGGTCTTGATCGGGGTGATTTCAATCTTTTCACCACCCGCCTCGACAACGAGGGGTTGCGGAATCAGGGTATTCAGTTCGTCCATCACGGTGGACCCTGTCACAGCAGATCAATCACGCCGTAGGGCCCCAGCACCGGATCGCTGGCCGCCACA
>CAZVBY010000163.1:0-3626 GCA_964625895.1 uncultured Thiobacillus sp. | reverse complement strand
TAAATGAACCACAGGGCTGGGTGCGAGATTTTTAGGATGCTCTGAATCGCTGGTTGACGGCGGGTTGAATGACGTTGGGCGGTTCAATGGGTTAATATGTCGGCTCTTTCACCACGGGCAATGCATGGCATGAATATCGACACGCTGGAACAAAATCTGCGCAAATTAGTGACAAATCTTGACCCTGACAGCTTTCTGTATGACTTGTTGCTGGCGTATGAGCAGCCGCGTGCGTCCATCACGCGTTTGCAAAAGGGCGATTACAACCTCGCCAAGCGTGGCACTGATGTGCTGTGGAAGAAGAAGGTGTATTTCAGCCATGAACGCCATTTGGATTTACACGCGCTGATTGATGCTATCCAGCAAGACACGACGATTACGCGTCATGCGCCGCGCTTTTTAATCGTGACTAATATGCAGCATCTGGTGGCGGTGGATACCAAAACGCAGGATACGCTGGATATTGCATTGGCGGATTTGCCCAAAAATGTTGATTTCTTTTTGCCGTGGGCGGGGATGGAGAAACAGCAATTCCAAAGCGAAAATCCGGCGGATGTGAAAGCAGCGGAGCGCATGGGGCGGCTGTATGATTTGATTCAGAAAGACAATCCGGCATTTGACCGTCATGCTTTGAACCTGTTTTTGTCGCGCTTGTTGTTTTGCTTTTTTGCGGAAGACACGGGGATTTTTGGCGACAATCAGTTTACCAATGCGGTGGGGTCGCATACGATGGCGGATGGCAGCGATTTAGCGGGGTATTTGCAAAAGCTATTTCGGGTATTGGCGTTGCGGGAACGCGGGGAATTTCCGGCGTTTTTACAGGCGTTTCCGTATGTGAATGGTGGCTTGTTTGAGAAAGAGTATCCTGTGCCGCAGTTTAGCGGGAAATCGCGTAAGTTGATTCTGGAATGTGGGGCGTTGAATTGGAAGGCGATTAACCCCGATATTTTCGGCTCGATGATTCAGGCGGTGGTGCATGATGAGCAGCGTAGCCACATGGGAATGCACTATACCTCGGTGGTGAATATCATGAAGGTGATTGAGCCGCTGTTTTTGAATGAATTAGCGGATGAATTGGCGAAAGCGGCGGGAAATGAGGGCAAGCTGGTTAAATTGCTCGACCGTTTATACCATTTACGGATTTTTGATCCGGCGTGTGGGTCGGGGAATTTCCTGATCATTGCGTATAAAGAATTGTGTCGGTTGGAGATTGCGATTTTCCGCGAATTGCAGGGGTTGAATACCAAGTGGAAAACGGCGAAGTCGGGCATTCGATTGACGCAATTCTACGGGATCGAATTGGACGATTTTGCGCACGAAACCGCCAAGCTCTCGTTGTGGTTGACGGAGCATCAGATGAACATGGCATTCCGCGAAGTCTTCGGCGATGCCAAGCCCACGCTGCCTTTGCAGAGCGGCGGCAACATCGTCTGCGGCAACGCCACCCGCCTCAACTGGGAAACCATCTGCCCCAAAACCACCGACCACGAAACCTACATCCTCGGCAACCCGCCCTATGTTGGTTCAACGATGCAAGCAGAAAGCCAAAAACAGGATATGGCAGCGGTATTTCAAGGTATCAAGAATTATAAAAATCTTGATTATATCGCTTGTTGGTTTTTGTTAGCCGCAAGATTTATCGGTGATAGCACTATCAAAATAGCATTTGTTTCCACCAACTCAATTACACAAGGCGAACAAGTCGCGTTATTATGGGGAAATATTTTCGATCTTGATGTTGAAATATTTTTCGCACACCAATCATTCCGCTGGATCAATAATGCAAAAGGCAATGCAGGTGTTACTTGTGTGATCATTGGGCTTAGAAAAATATCAACAAAGCCGAAAATCTTGTATCAAGATGGTGTTAGCTTTGATGTTCCAAATATTAGTCCATACTTAATAAAAGGTAAGAATCGTTTTATACTTAAACGATCAAAACCCTTGTCTAATATTTCAAAGATGGATTATGGCAACAAAGCTGTTGATGGTGGCTTTCTAATTCTAAATGCTGATGATAAAAACAAATTAATCAATAATTATCCTGAATCTGTAAAAATAATTAGACCATTTATTGGTTCTAATGAATATATCAAGGGCATTGAGCGTTATTGCTTATGGATACCTGATAATAAATTAGATATTGCAGAATCTATTTCGCCCATTCACAAAAGAATTGAAGGCGTGCGTGCCATGCGCTTGGCTAGCAAGGATGAAGGCGCTAATAAAATGGCAAATAGCTCACATCAATTTAGAGAAATGAAAGCAGCAGATTCAAGTCTGATAATAATTCCAAGCGTTTCATCTGAAAATAGAGATTATATACCAATTGGTTTTCTTTCTAATGAATTTATTATAAGCAATCTGGCATTTGCGATTTATGATCCGCCGACTTGGATATTTTCGGTGGTTTCTTCGAGAATGCACATGACTTGGGTTCGGGCGGTGGCTGGGCGTTTAAAGACGGATTATCGGTATTCGTCGGCGCTTTGTTATAACACGTTTCCGTTTCCTGATATTTCGGACAAGCAGAAAGCGAAGCTGGAGGAGCATGTGTTCGCGGTCTTGGATGAGCGCGAAAAGCATCCCGAAAAGACAATGGCGCAACTCTATGACCCCGACAAAATGCCCGCAGGCTTGCGCCAAGCCCACCACAACATGGACATCGCCATCGAGCAATGCTACCGCGCCAAACCCTTCAGCAGCGACGAAGAACGGCTGGAATATTTGTTCAAGTTGTATGAGGAGATGATCGCCAAGGAGAAAGGGCGGGGATGACATATAATTACGTAGAAGAACCCCCCACTCCCTATTAGGAAGTATTAACGCTATGCCACAAAGAGACGTTATCCACCAAACGGTAAGAGATGCGCTAGTAAAAGACGGTTGGGACGTGACCGATGACCCTTACGTTATATCCTACGGTGAGCGTTTTCTGTTTGTGGACTTAGGTGCATCCAACGCGCCAGCTACGGGTCAATTCATTGGCGCACAGCGTCGTGACCAAAAAATAGCAGTTGAAATCAAGGATTTTCGTGGCAAATCCGCGATTAGCAATCTTGAGCAAGCCATTGGGCAATACGTGCTGTATCAATTATTGCTCAAACAAGTTGACCCTAAAAGAAAAGTTTACTTGGCTATTACGCACCTTGCCTACGACGAAATATTCAGCGAACCCATCGGCGAATTAGTTGTGAATGAGCTACCGATGGATTTGATCGTGATCGACATCAACACAGTGGAGGTAAAAAAATGGATACGCAAGACTACCGGACGGCGGTAAAACGTGTGATTGAAACGTATGCTAAATTTCGCCCTTCTCACGGCAATATTCGTTTAGATGTGCTGTTCGATGACACACACGAACGTTACGCTTTGATGCAGGCAGGCTGGGACAGGGGGCGGCGGGTACGTGGCAACCTAATCTACGTTACCCTGCAAAATGGAAAAGTCGTGGTTGAATACGATGGCATCGAACGCGGCATCACCGATGATTTGATTAACGAAGGTGTCGCTGAGCAAGATATTGTGCTGGCATTTCTTGATACGCCGAATATGGCAGAGGCAGCATGAAAGACGAATACGATAGGAGTAAGTAAAGATGTCAACCCGCTCAAGAATTAAAT
>CAZVBY010000162.1:0-3737 GCA_964625895.1 uncultured Thiobacillus sp. | reverse complement strand
AGTACGTTGGTAAAGGTCTTCAAAGCGCACGATGTCATCCTCACCCAAATATCCGCCCGATTGCACTTCGACCATGTGCAACGGAAACTTGCCTGGGTTTTCCAGGCGGTGTTTGCTGCCCAAAGGGATATAGGTGGACTGATTTTCGGTCAACAGAAAGGTTTCTTCGTCGCGCGTAATCCGCGCAGTGCCAGTCACGATGATCCAGTGTTCCGCACGGTGATGATGCATCTGCAAAGAAAGTTTCTCGCCGGGCTTGACCATGATGCGTTTGACCTGAAAACGCTCGCCGCCATCGATGCCTTCGTACCACCCCCAAGGGCGATAGACTCGTCTATGCACAAGATGCGTGTCCCGCTTTTCTTCCTTGAGCCGATCCACGATTTTCCTGACATCCTGCACCCGGTCCCTGGCCGCAACCAGAACCGCGTCTGGCGTCTCAACGATCACCAGGTCATCGATACCCAATGCGGCCACCAGTCTGGATTCCGCGCGGATGAGGCTGTTGCGGGTCTGCACGGCCATGACATCGCCACGCAGGACATTATTGTCCTGATCCTTTTCGCCCACTTCCCATAATGCGGACCAGGCGCCGATATCATTCCACGCGATATTTGCAGGCACGACGACGGCTTTCTGTGTGTGTTCCATCACTGCATAGTCAATGGAGTCAGACGGACAAGCTGAGAATGCTTCCTTGTCCAGTCGGCAAAAATCGAGATCATGCGAGGACCGGGACATTGCGTTTTTGCACGCACTCAGAATGTCAGGGCGCAGCCGTTCAAGCTCGCTGATAAAAGTACTTGCCCGGAACAGGAACATGCCGCTATTCCAGAAATATTCGCCACTTTCCAGATAGGATTGCGCGGTTTGAAGATCCGGTTTCTCGACAAAGGCCCTGACTTCATGGACATCGTCCACGCCCGCAAGCGGGTTCCCTTTGCGAATATAGCCATAGCCGGTTTCTGCGGCCGTCGCGACGATTCCAAAGGTTGCCAGGTAGCCAGATTGCGCGGCGAACACGGCTTTATCAACCGCGCGGTGAAACGCCGGCACATCGCCGATCAAATGATCCGCAGGCAGCACCAGCATGAGGGCATCCTCTTGATTCCTCAACAGATGCAGGGCAGCAACTGCCACAGCAGGGGCCGTATTGCGGCCAACCGGCTCAAGCAGGATGGCAGACGGGGTCTTGCCGATCTCGCGCACTTGTTCGGCAATCAGGAATCGGTGCTCCTCGTTGCAAATCAGCAGCGGCGCGGCCAGTTCTGCAATACCATCAAGCCTTGACAGGGTATCCTGCAGCAACGTCCACTCGGAGGCCAGCGGCAACAGTTGCTTGGGCAGCGCTGCCCGGGAAAGCGGCCACAGGCGCGTGCCGGAGCCGCCGGAAAGGATGACAGGATGCAAGGAGAGTGTCATGTTGTTGTGCTGCCCCAGCTCAAGATATTGGCAAATGCCATGAAATTCACGACAAGCATAATCTCAGGGCGTCATCCCAGGATGGCATGTGGATGCCAAAGGCATGATGCAGTTTCTTGCAAGAAAGCGCGGAATTGACCGGCCGTCTGGCAGGCACCGGATATTCGGCAGAGCTAATGGCCTCCAGTCTTGCGATGCGTTCACCAGTGTTTTGCATCGATGCAAATATGGCCGAGGCAAAACCATGCCAGCTTGTTTTCCCTGAGCAAGTCAGATGATAGATGCCGGACAATTCACGCCGATTGGCGGCTGTCGTGCCCGGTGATAGCCACATCGACAAAATCTGGCCGGTCGCATCGGCAATGCTGCGGCTCCAGGTGGGCGCGCCAAATTGATCGTTGACGACCCGAACCAGATCCCGCTCTCTGGCCAGGCGTTGCATGGTCAGCAGAAAGTTTTTTCCATGCCGGCCATAGACCCAGCTCGTACGCAGGATGAGATGATCGGCCCCACTCGACTGTACCGCCATTTCCCCTTCGCGCTTGCTGGCGCCATAAACACCCAGCGGATGGGTTGCGTCGGTTTCCACATAGGGAGTTTTCTTCTGGCCGTCAAAAACATAGTCAGTGGAAAAGTGGATGACCGGAATACCGTGCCTGACAGCCTCTTCTGAAAGCACACGTGGCGCGGTGGCGTTAACGGCATAGGCGATTTTCCGTTCCGACTCGGCTAGATCGACCGCCGTGTAAGCCGCGGGATTGACGATGACATCTGGCTTGATGCGGCGAAGCGTCGCCGGAAGGCTCTCTGGCTTCGACATGTCCAGCACGTCGCGTCCAGCCGGGATTACCCTGCCCAATGTCGACAGCGAGCGCCGCAATTCCCAGCCTACCTGGCCGGTAGCGCCCGTCAGCAAAATGGTTCTCATGCGTAAACCTCTGCCTCATTCAGCCGCTTGCCGTGGTGGTCCTTCTCTGACAATACCGGATTGCCAAGCAATGGCCACGTAATGCCGATTTCTGGGTCATTCCATAGCAGGGTACGGTCATGCTCCGGTGCGTAGTATTCGGTGGTTTTATAGAGAAATTCGGCGTATTCGGAAACCACATAAAAGCCATGGGCGAATCCGGGCGGAATCCAGGCCATGCGTTTGTTTTCCGCGGAAAGCACCATGCCCGTCCACTTTCCGAAGGTAGCAGATGCGCGACGGAGATCGACTGCAACGTCGTACACTTCACCCACCGTCACGCGCACCAGCTTGCCCTGTGGCTGGCGTATCTGGTAATGCAGGCCGCGCAGCACGCCTTGTGATGAGCGAGAATGGTTATCCTGCACAAATTCGGCATCAATGCCTATCTCGGCCATCGCGCGTTTGTTGTAGCTTTCCAGAAAAAACCCGCGCGCATCGCCAAACACCTTGGGCGCAATGAGGAATACGTCCGGCAAGTCGGTGGCAATTTTCTCCATTTCAGAAAACCGTTTCCTTCAGCAACGCCAGCAGATACTGGCCGTAGCCATTCTTCGACAACGGCGCGGCCAGCCGCTCGATTTGATCCGCGTTGATAAAACCCTGGCGATAGGCGATTTCCTCGGGACAAGCGATCTTGAGGCCCTGACGTGCTTCGATCGTCTGCACATATTGCGATGCCTGAAGCATTGACTCATGCGTGCCGGTATCAAGCCAGGCAAAGCCACGCCCCATGACCGCAACATCAAGCTGTTTCATTTCGAGGTAAATGCGGTTGATGTCGGTGATTTCCAGCTCGCCCCGTGCGGAAGGTTTGAGATTGCGCGCCATATCGACGACCTGATGATCATAAAAATACAGGCCGGTCACGGCATAGTTCGATTTTGGTTTCGCAGGCTTTTCTTCCAGACTGATCGCTCGCCCCTCAGCGTCGAACTCGACGACGCCATATCGCTCGGGATCATGCACATGATAGGCAAACACCGTCGCGCCGGATGTTTTTTCTGATGCGCCTTGCAGCGTTGTGTGGAAATCGTGGCCATAAAAAATGTTGTCACCCAGCACCAATGCGCTCGCCGCGCCATCGAGGAAAGATTCTCCGATGACAAAGGCTTGCGCCAAACCATCCGGCGAAGGCTGCACGGCGTATTGCAGGGAAAGTCCCCACTGGCTGCCATCCCCCAGTAATTGCTCAAAGCGCGGCGTATCCTGCGGCGTGGAAATGATCAGGATATCTCGTATGAACGGCACAAGATCTTTTTATTTCTGAATTATTAACGAAAGAGCCTGCTAGGTACCATACTTTTTCGTTGTCTTGTCCTGTCTTACAGAGATTACCTCCTATATC
>CAZVBY010000161.1:0-3779 GCA_964625895.1 uncultured Thiobacillus sp. | reverse complement strand
AGCCGCGCTCAGGAACATGGTGGAAGCCGCCCGGTTCATGCGTGCGTGAGGCCGGCGGAGATTGCCAGGAATCCGCCGCAGGGTGCGCGGTTGGGGGATACACGCTCAAGCATTCGGGCAAACCCCGAGCCGGACGGCAGGAAAATGGCCGTGCGTACCTGCACATTGCTGACCGGCAATTCAGCCAGCGCGGCGCGCACTTCATCCGCCGTGTGCCAGTGCGCGCCCCGGTAGGCGCCCTGGCCGCCCGCCCGGCCTTTTTCGCGCCATAACAGGCTATGGCGGTTGAGCAAACCCAGCACGATTCGGCGGCGCGCAACACGCGCCATTTCACTTAAGGCGCGTTGCCAGTCCTCGATGAAACACAGGGCCGTAATGGAAACCACGGTATCAAAACTACCGTCAGCAAACGGCAGTTTGCGGGCATCGCCTACCACCCACTCAACTCCAGGGGTTCGCTGGCGAACGTAGTCCAGCCACTCTGCATTCGGATCGAGGCCGGTCACGGTCAGGCTGCCGGTTTCGGCAAAGCGGCGGGTGAACCAGCCAGTGCCGCAGCCCACGTCAAGCAGGCTCTCGCCTGCCGCCGGTGCGAGCATGCGGCGCAGCAAGGCAAATTCCGTTTCACCGATCCAGCGCCCGCGCGGGGTGGCATACCAATGGTCGTAATCTTGTGGCTTCATCCGGGAAAAATATACCGCTTGCGCAACTCGTTATCCAATATTATTCTAATAATCATTAGAACGTTAGGAAATCAACCATGAGCAAATCCAGCCGGATCACCAAGGATCGTCTGTACACGCAGGTTGCGCGCATGGGCAAGGCCATTTCCAGCCCCAAGCGGCTGGAGCTGATCGAGATTCTCAGCCAGGGCGAAAAAACCGTGGAGCAACTGGCGGCGGACGCGGAGATTTCCGTGAAGCTGGCCAGCGCGCATCTCAAGGCCTTGCGCGAAGCGCATCTACTGGAAACCGAACGCCAGGGCAAATACGTGGTGTACCGCCTGTCTTCGCTGGCGGTGGGCGACTTCTGGGTGGCCGTGCGCGCGCTGGCCGAAGACCGCCTGGTGGAACTGCAAGTGGCGCTGGCGCAACTGGCCACGCACAGCGAGGAGTTGTCTCCCCTGCAACCCGAGGAATTGTTGCAACGCGCGGCGCGTGGCGAGGTGGTGGTGATTGACGTGCGTCCGCGCGAGGAATTCGAGGCCGGACATTTGCCGCATGCGCAGTCGATGCCGCTGACCGAGCTGCGCGCGCGCATCAAGGAGCTGCCGCGCAAGAAGCCGGTGGTGGCTTACTGCCGCGGCCCCTTCTGCCTGTGGGGCAAGGAGGCGGTGAGCCTGCTGCGCGAGCAGGGCATCTCCGCAGTGCGCCTGCAAAACGGCGTGCCGGAATGGCGCGCTGCCGGATTTGAAATTGAAAACAACTGAGGAGCGCCATCATGTTTTTCCGCCAGCTTGCCACCCGTGAAGCCACGCTGTCCTATCTGTTTGGCTGCGGTTCCTGCCACGTCGCCGTCGCGGTTGACCCCGTGCTGGGCGATGAGCAGTGGTTCATCGACGAAGCCGCGAAGCAGGACGTAAAAATCACGCATGTGATCGACACCCATGTGCATGCCGACCACTACTCCGGCGGTCGCGCGCTGGCAGAAAAAACCGGCGCAAAGTATTGCCTGCACGAGGCCAACACCGGACGCGTGCAGTTTGATTTTGAACCGCTCAAAGACGGCCAGCGCATCGACGTGGGCAATGTCTTTATCGACGTGCTGCACACGCCAGGCCATACGCCGGATTCGATCTGCCTGCTGGTAACGGATAAAAGACGCACAGAGGCCCCCTGGTTTGTGCTGACCGGCGATACGCTGTTTGTCGGCGCGGCAGGCCGTCCTGACCTGGCCGGTCGTGAAGCGGAAATGGCCGGGGTGCTGTATGACAGCCTGCACGGCAAGCTGCTGAACCTGCCGCCCGAGGTGGAAATTTTCGCTGGCCATGTAGCCGGCAGCGTCTGTGGCGCTGGCATTTCCGGCAAGCCGTCCTCGACCGTGGCCTTTGAAAAACGCTGGAACACGATGCTGTCGCTGGACAAGGAAAAATTCATTGCCGAGCTGACCGCCGTGATTCCACCGCGCCCGGCGGAAATGGATCGCATGGTGGCCTTCAACCTGGGGCGTGCATGACCGCGCGCACAGCAGACTATCGCTACGGCATCCGCCACAACCTCACCCAGTTTTCGCACCAGCTGGTGCAGGTGTTTTTCGTCGGCCTGACCATCGGCATGTTCCGCACCGTGGTGCCAGCGCTGGCGGAAAGCGAATTCGGCGTGGCCAAGGGTTCGTTCATGATGCTGATGGCCTTTGTCACCGCCTTCGGCTTCGTCAAGGGCACGCTCAATTTCGTCGCAGGGCGATTGTCGGAACGCATCGGCCGCAAGAAGGTGCTGTTCCTGGGCTGGCTGGCGGCGGTGCCCATGCCGTTCATGATTCTGTATGCGCCATCGTGGAACTGGATTGTGGCGGCGACCGTGTTGCTGGGCATCAATCAGGGGCTTACCTGGTCGATGACGCAAACCTCCAAGCTCGATCTCACCACCGCAGAGCAGCGCGGACTCACCATTGGGCTGAATGAGTTCGCTGGTTATTTTGGCGTGGCGGTTGCGGGCGTCGTCACCGGCTATCTGGCCGCGGCCCACGGCTCGCGAGAGGGACTCATGCTGTTCGGTGTGGCCGTGATTGGCGCGGCCGGGCTGCTGACCCTGCTGTGGGTAAAAGACACGCTGCCGTGGGCGCACGCTGAAGGAAAAAAATATGCCGCCGGATTGATGACCGGCCCGCGTCCGCGTTATCCGCAAAACATTTCGGACAAACCCGGCACCTGGGAAGTATTCACGCTGATGTCCTGGCGCGATGCGCGCATGGCCTCGATCAGTCAGGCCGGGCTGGTGGAGAAATTTGTCGATGCGCTGGTGTGGGTATTCTTCCCGGTTTACCTGCATCAGCGCGGGCTGTCCCTGCCCGGCATCGGCTGGGTGGTGGGCGTGTACGGTTTCGTCTGGGGCATTTCGCAATTCTTCACCGGCCACTGGTCCGACCGCATTGGTCGCAAGAAACCCATCGTCGCCGGCATGTGGCTGTGCGGCGCGGGTGTGGCGCTGGTATTGCTGGGCGAAGGTGAACTGTGGTGGTCGTTCGCCGCTGCGGTCATGGGCTTTGGCATGGCCTTGCTGTACCCCACGCTCTCCACCGCCGTGTCCGACATCGCCCATCCCAACTGGCGCGGCTCGGCCATTGGCATCTACCGCTTCTGGCGCGATCTCGGCTATGGCATCGGCGCGCTGTTGCTGGGCGGAGTAGCCGCGCTGTTTGGCGGCATCGAGGCCGGCTTCTGGTTTACCGCCGTCGCCATGTTCGTTTCCGGTTTGATTGTGCTGCTGGCGTGCGCGGAAACGCATCCGAGGTTGAATCCCGCATCGGACTGAGTAATCCTTAAAAAAGCATTTGCACCACAGAGGCACAGAGAACACCGAGTAAAAACAGTGCGTTGCGTGAGTGATGCAGCTCACCCAAAGAGCGATCCCGATAGCCGCCACAAGGTGTTGCTTTTGCGGGTTTCTCCGTGCCTCTGTGGTGAGGAATTTGGGTAAAACGGGGCCGTCAGGCCCCGTTTTTCGGTGGGTTGGCAGGCGCGTATCAAACCATGCCGGGGTTGTTGTTGCCGAGGCCGACCACCTTGGGCAGGTTGAGCTTGACCGGCTTGATGACTTTCACGTCGCGCAGGTATTCCG
>CAZVBY010000160.1:0-3864 GCA_964625895.1 uncultured Thiobacillus sp. | reverse complement strand
GGGGAAATTCAAGTTCATTCATTTCCCCTCAATATCTCAGTCTGTTTTGGTATCGAGTGCGTCAAGGTAAAACCACTGGCCAGCCTGTTTCAGAAACTGGCTGGTTTCCCGCAGCCTGAATGCGCGGCCATTGATTTTGTAGCGCGCGACGAATTCAACGATGGCGTGGTTGCCATCTTGCTGTTCATGCCGGATGAGTTTGAGACCGATCCAGGCGGGCTGTGGCGCTTCGTCCAGATCAAGCGATGCCGGGCGGGTGTCCGGGTGCCAGGTTGCCAGTAAGTAGGGCGTGTCGTGCCGGACATAGGCGGTGTAACGTGAGCGCATCAACGCCTCGGCAGTAGGCGAGATCTGACTGCCGCTGATGAACTGTCCGCAGCATGCCGCGTAATCTTTCGCGCTGCCGCAGGGGCAGGGGTTTACTTCTTTTTTTGCCACCACCAGTACAACGCAATGCCAGTCACCACAACGGCGATCAGCGCAACCGTGATCTGCTTGAGGTGCTGTCTGATCAGTTCTACGTTGCCGCCAATGTACCAGCCCATTGCCGTGAGAATGATCGACCAGATGCCCGCGCCCAGGCAGGTGAAGAAAGCGAACTTGCCGTAGTTCATGCGGGTGAGTCCGGCGGGCAACGAAATAAGATGGCGAATGCCGGGAATGAGGCGGCCGGTGAAGGTGGAGACCGCGCCGTGTTTCTCGAAAAAGGCATCGGTCTTGTGCAGCAGTTCGGGCCGCACGAAAAAGTATTTTCCCCAGCGTTCCAGAAAGGGCCGGCCAACCCACAGCGCGAAAGCGTAATTGATCGTGGCGCCTGCCAGGCTGCCAACTGTCGAGGCCAGCACGATCAGGGCAAAGCTCATCCTGCCCTGGTAAGCGAGATAGCCCGCGGGGATCAGCACGGCTTCGCTCGGAACAGGCAGGACAGTCGATTCCAGACCTATCAGGATGAAAATGCCCCAGTAACCCCAGTCGTGGACAGCGGTCAGGGTCCAGTTGATGAAGTCGTGAAGCACTTTTTAAGCGAAGGGGGTTTACCCTTCCCCCTTGAGCGCAGAAGGCGCGGTCCCTTCTCCCTTCACGGTTCTCAGACTTGCGCCCCGTCCGCCGTCACGCCTTCCTTCGGCTTGTCGTCACGCAGGAAATGCTCGCGCTTGACGCCGAGCATGAGCAGGAGGGGCGAAGCCACCAGCACGGAAGAATAGATGCCGAAAAGGATGCCGATGGTGAGCGCCAGCGCAAAGTTGTGCAGCGCCTCGCCGCCGAAGAACAGCATGGCCAGCACCATGATTTGCGTGGAAAGGTGGGTGATGATGGTGCGGCTAAAGGTTTGCGTGATCGAAGTGTCGACGATGTCAGGAATGCTGGCCTTTCTCATTTTCCGGATGTTCTCGCGAATGCGGTCAAATACGACGACGGATTCATTGACCGAGTAACCCAGAATCGCCAGCACGCCAGCCAGCACGGTCAGGGTGAATTCCCACTGGAAAAAGGCGAACAGTCCCAGGATGATGACGACATCGTGCGCGTTGGCGATGATGCCGGCCAGGGCGAATCGCCATTCGAAGCGCAGTGAAAGGTAGATCATGATGCCCACGGCCACCACAAACAGCGCCAGTGCACCGCTGTCATAGAGTTCCTTGCCGACCTGTGGCCCGACAAAGTCGACCTTTTTCAGCACGACATCGGGTGTATTGGTGCGGAGCGTATCCATGACCAGATTGCTGGTTTGCGCGGCATTGGTCGTTTTGCTGACGGGCAGGCGGATCAACACGTCGCGCGACGTGCCGAAATTCTGCACGGAGACCTCTTTCAGTCCTACACCTTCGAGTGAACTGCGGATCTTGTCGAGGTGGGCCGGCTGGCTGTATTCGATTTCCATCACCGTGCCGCCGGTGAAATCCACGCCCAGGTTGAGCCCCTTGGCCCACAGTGCCCACACGGCAAAGAAAAAAGTAGCCAGCGAGATGGTCGTGGTGACTTTCCCGTAGCGCATGAACGGGATGACGCGGTCGACATCGAAGAAACGGATCATCGTTTTTTCCTTAAATCGAAACGTTGGCCAGGCGCGGCTTGCGGCCATAGCTCAGGTTGACCATGGCGCGCGAAACCGTCACCGCGCTGAACATGGAGGTCAGAATGCCCAGGCACAGCACCACCGCAAAGCCGCGAACCGGGCCGGAACCGAGCCAGAACAGGGATATGCCGGCAATCAGCGTGGTCAGGTTGGAGTCGAGAATGGTGCCCCAGGCGCGGTCGTAACCGGCATGGATGGCTGCCTGTGGAGTTGCGCCGTTGCGCAGTTCTTCCCGGATTCTTTCGTTAATCAGCACGTTGGCGTCAATGGCCATGCCCAGGGTCAACGCAATCGCCGCCATGCCGGGCAGGGTCAGCGTGGCTTGCAACATGGAAAGCAGCGCGATCAGAAAGAAGCCGTTGGCTGCCAGAGCCAGCGAAGAGAACATGCCAAATACGCGGTAATAAAACACCATGAATGCCACAACCGCTGCAAATCCCCAAATGTTGGAATGGAAGCCCTTGTCGATGTTTTCGCGTCCCATGCTGGGGCCGACCGTGCGCTCCTCGACAATGCTCATCGGCGCGGCGAGCGCACCAGCGCGCAGCAGCAGCGCCACGTCGGAGGCTTCCTGCGGGGATTCCATGCCGGTGATCTGCACGCGCCCGCCGCCGATTTCCTCCTGGATCGTCGGCGCGGTAATGACTTCGGTCTGGGTGCGCTCGATCAGCAGGATGGCCATGCGGCGGCCGACATTCTCGCGCGTCACATCCTTGAAAATACGCGCGCCCTTGCCATCCAGATTGATATGCACGGCGGGGCGGTTGGTCTGGCTGTCGAAGCCAGGCGCGGCGTCGGTGATGGAGTCGCCGGTCAGCACCACGTCCTTTTTTACCAGGACGGGGACGCCGTCACGGCTTTGATGGAGTTCGTCGCCAAAGGGCACTTGTCCCGCCATGGCGGCGTTGAGATCGCCCTCCTCATCCACCAGCCGGATTTCCAGCGTGGCGGTGCGGCCCAGGATGTCCTTGGCCTTGGCCGTGTCCTGCACGCCGGGCAACTGCACGACCACGCGGTCGATACCCTGCTGCTGGATGACGGGTTCGGCCACGCCCAGTTCGTTGACCCGGTTTCTCAGTGTCTGGATGTTCTGCTTGACGGCGAATTCCTGTATCTGTTTTTCTGCCTGGGGCTTGAGCGTCGCGGTCAGGGTGAAGTCTTCCGTCCCATCCTGTGTTGTCAGGTTCAGGTCGGCGAAGGTGCTGGCGATTTTTTCCTGTGCTGCGTCACGCTGATCGCGGGTGGAGAACTGCACCACCACGGCGTTGCCTTCGCGATTGATGCGCGCGTAGCGGATTTTATCGCTGCGCAGTTCCGCGCGAATATCGCCCTGGTAGCGGATGGCCGCTTTTTCCAGTGCGGCTTTCATGTCCACTTCCAGCAGGAAATGCACGCCCCCGCGCAAGTCCAGTCCCAGATACATGGGCAGGGCGCGAATGGAAGTCAGCCACTGCGGCGATGCCGAGAGCAGATTCAATGCAACCACATAACGATTGCCGAGCGAAGCCTGAATGGCATCCTTGGCCTTGATTTGCTCATCGGTGCTGGCGAAACGGATCTTGACGCTGTTGCCATCGATAAAGGCGCTGTCTGCCTTCAGACCGGCGGTCGCGGCGGCGGCGCTGGCTTTCCTGAGCAGTGCTTCATCCGCTTTCTCGGTGGATTTCAGCGGCGAGATCTGCACGGCAGGCACTTCGCCGAAAAAATTGGGCAGTGTGTAAAGGAAGGCCACCACCAGCGTGATGCCGATGAAGATGTATTTCCAGAGCGGGAAGCGGTTCATATTT
>CAZVBY010000159.1:0-3915 GCA_964625895.1 uncultured Thiobacillus sp. | reverse complement strand
CCTGGTGAAATATCCGGGTTAATCAGCGCTTCCCTGACTGTCGTCAGATATTGTGCCGCAGCGCCTGGAGGATGCCGGTTCGGGTTGCCCGCCGGGCGGGCAACAGGCTGGCCAGAACGGCAGCCAGGACACCGATCGCGGCAGCGAGCGCGAGGGCTGAACCCACAATCCGGATGGCGGCGACATAGCCGGTATTGGAACCGGGCGGCGGCGGCATGGGAATGCCGATGGCGGTCAGTGTCCAGGCCAGGGCCACGCCAGCCGCAACCCCGATCAGCGCCCCCGTCAGGCCCAGCAGCAGGTTTTCCAGCACGATCATGCGGAAAATCTCGCGTTTGCGGATGCCCAGCGCCTGCAAGGTGCCGAACTCCCCCGTGCGTTCGTGGATGACCATGTTGACCGTGCTCAGGACGCCCAGCACCAGCATGACCAGAATGATCAGTTGCAGCGCGCCAAGCTGGCGTTTGTAAAGCGCCTCGGTCTTGTTGTAAAAATCGGCCAGTTCATGCCAGGGTTTCACCTCGTAGCCCAATGGCGTCAATTTCGATTGGGCTGCTTTCAGCACCGCTTCGGTTGCGGCCGTATTGTCCAGCAGGACTGCGATACTGTGGGCCGAATCGCTCAGCGTCAGCTCCTTGGCTGACGCCAGTGGAATGCGCACGGCGCGCTCGTCGTACTCCCTGGAAAAGGTGCGGAACACGCCGGTGATTTCGTATTCGAGCGTGTTCAGCGCGCCTTCGGACGAACTGACGATGAGGGTCAGGAAATCGCCGGGCTTGAGCCCCAGCGCCTGGGCGACGCCTTCGCCGATCATGGCGCCTTGCATATCCGCGTCGCGCATCGGGCGGCCGGCAACGAGGGTCATGGCGGTGCCCAGCCGGGTTTCCTTGTCCGGCTCGACGCCTTCTCCCAGGATCGGCAATTCCGCGCGGCCGGTGCTGGCAAGACCGGAAAAACTCACTCTTTCCAGCACTTCCCTGACTTGCGGCACGCCAGACAGCGCGCGTCTGACTTCCTCCGGGCGGGTGATGGCATAACGCGCCGGATCGCGCTTGCCGAATTCGCGGTAACCCTCGCGGAAAACCTGCATATGGCCAACCTGCGAATGGATGGTGGTTTCCCGCAACTGCACGAACACATCCTGCACAAACCCGCCGCTGAGGATGAGGCTGGCCACGCCGAGGGCGATGACCAACAGGGTCAGCGCGGTCCGTAACCGGTTTCTGAAAATATTGCGGAAAGCGAGCTTGAGCATGATTAGTCCGGCCGCCGGTCAGATATTGTGGCGCAACGCATCGACGATATGCAGGCCCGACGCCTTGCGGGCCGGGTACAGCCCGGCGAGGACGGGCGTGACCAGGGCAATCAGAAACGCCGTGCCGGCGACGCCGGCCGTGACGCGGATGGCGCCGGTATAACCTTCTTCCATGCCGGGCGGCGGCGGCATGGGAATGCCGATGGCGGAGATCAACTGCGCCAGCAGAAAGCCGGCGGTAACGCCGATGAGCGCCCCGGCCAGGCCCAGGACCAGGCTTTCCAGGGCAAACAGCCGCAGGATTGTCCGGCGTTTCAGTCCCACGGCCATGAGCGTGCCGATTTCGCCCGTGCGCTCCAGCACGTTCATGATCAGCAGATTGGAAATGGAGAGCACGATGATGGCGGCGATGATGACCCGCAGGACATTCATCTGTTGGGTGAACAGCGCGACTGTCTTGTTGTAGAAGTCCGCCCGCTGATGCCAGGGAGTGAACGCGATGCGGTGGCGTTCCGGCGGAAAACGGGCGCGGAAGGCGGCCAGAAATTCGTCCGTCCTTTCCGTTTCGTCCAGCAGCACCAGCCAGGCGTGCGCGCCCTGTTTCTTGACCAGTTGCTGGGCCAGCTTGAGCGGCAGCCGCAATGCAGCATCGTCGTAAGCCTGGCTGGCGCTGACAAAGATGCCGGCGACTTTGGCTTCTACCGCGCTGATGCCGCCGCGGCTGGAAGTCACCAGCAGCGAAACTGTCGAGCCAGGCGTTGCGCCCAGATTGCGCGCCAGGCCATTGCCGAGAATGACTTCATTGGCGGAAGCGGCCGTCAGATTTTGTCCTTTAACGACGCGCACGGCCACGCTAAGGTCTTTTTCCCTGGCCGGGTCGACGCCTTCGGCCATGAATGAAACGGTGGTTTCACCCTGTGCGATGAGCCCGGTCAGATTGAGCCGGGGGGCTACCAGCTTGACGCCGGACGTCGATTCGAGCGCGGCGCGTTCCGGTGCGTTTTCCGGCAGCAGATAAGCATAGGGTTCGATGGCGCCGCTTTTGAAATAATCTGGCCGTGTGACCTGGACATGGCCCAGTTGGGACTGAATGGTGGCTTCGCGCATCGCCCAGAATATCCACTGGATGAAGCCTTCGGCCAGTACGATGAGCAGGGCGCCCATGGCGATGATCGCCAGCGATGCCGCGGCCCGTTTGCGGTTGCGCGCGAGATTGCGGGCGGCCAGACGCAGGGCGGCCAGCCATTCTTCCAGACCCTGCTTTGCGCGTGAGCTGTAAAATCCGGGCATGTGTCAATCATAATCGATTGGGAGGAGATTCCATCCAAAATGAACGCGCCCGGAAAGAACAAACCCACCATGCTCCTCGTGGCGGAAGCCGTCACGCTGGCGCACTATGGGCGTATCGCCACGCTTTCGCGCGCGCTGCCGGCGGAAGATTGCCGCGTCGTCGTGGCGGCCGATCCCCGTTACCGCGCGCTGGATGAAATTCCGGGCGTCGAATTCCGGCCCCTCTGGTCGATTCCTTCCTGCCAGTTTTCGCGGGCGCTGGCGCAAGGCAGCCCGTTGTATGACCGCAAGACCCTGATTCGTTATGTCGAGGATGATCTGGCCTTGATCGACGAGGTCAAGCCTGATCTGATCGTGGGCGATTTCCGCTTGTCACTTGCTGTCAGTGCTCCGTTGCGAAAAATCCCGTATGCCGCGGTGGTCAACGCGTACTGGAGCCCCTATGCCGCCGTGCGCTACCCCGTGCCGGATTTGCCCTTTACCCGCCTGACCGGCCCGCGGCTGGGGCAAGCATTATTTGATCTGGCGCGCCCGCTGGCGTTTCGCCTGCACGCTCGCCCGCTGCAACAGGTGCGGCGGCATTTCGGCCTGCCGGTGCTGCCCGGGGATTTGCGACATGCCTACACCTGGGGGGATTACACGCTCTACGCCGATTTGCCCGAGCTGTTTCCCGCGCCGCCCATGCCGGACAGCCACCGTTACCTTGGCCCGGTGTTGTGGTCTACCGATACCCCGCTGCCAGACTGGTGGGCCGCCTTGCCAGAAGACAAACCCATTGTGTTTGTGACGCTGGGCAGCTCCGGCAATGCGGGGCTGCTGCCCGGGATGCTGGACGCGTTGTCGCACATGCCGGTCACGGTCATGGCGGCCACCGCCGGCCGTCCTCTGCAAACAAAGCCCGGCCGCAACATCTTTGTGGCGGATTATCTGCCGGTGGATGCCGCCATGCGGCGCGCCTCGGCGGTCATTTGCAATGGCGGCAGCCTGACCACCTACCAGGCCCTGGCAAACGGGCTGCCGGCGATGGGAATGTGTTCCAACATGGATCAGTTGCTGAACATGCAGGCGCTTGAGGGGCAAGGGGCCGGTATCGGGCTGCGGGCGGCCCGCTTCAATCTCCGGCAGTTTTCTGACACGCTCAACCGCTTGCTGGAGCAATCCGGGTTCCGGATCGCGGCGGCCCGGTTGCAGCAGCACTTGAGCCGTCTGGATACGGCGGACGCCTTCAGGAACTGGGTGGCGCAAGTGTTGCGCTAAGGAACCTCTGATTACTTCTGCTTTGTCGTTCCCGCGAAAGCGGGAACCCAGCTAAATCAATGTACTGGATGCCCGCTTGCGCGGGCATGACGAATTAATCAGAGGTTCCCTAA
>CAZVBY010000158.1:0-4023 GCA_964625895.1 uncultured Thiobacillus sp. | reverse complement strand
GCTCGCTGCCCCCCACAGGGGGGGCGTCGGCTTGGGACGGCCCGGCGCCGACTTTCATCCATTCGTCCAGGATCAGCGCTTCCTCGCCCTCGCGCGTGCTGGCACACAGGAAAACGGGACGGTCGCCGATCCGGCGGCGGAATTCCGCGCCCAGGGCCAACTGCTGCGCAGGCGGTTCGATGTCGAACTTCATGTTGCCGAATACGGCGACTTCGGGCGCGCCGAGGCGCATCAGGCGCTGCGCATCCTCCGTGCCGATCGCGGCGATCGAGGAGAGTTGCCGCAAGGCGGTGCGCGTCAGCAGGGGGAAGCGCGCATAGCGGGCCGCCGATTTATCCGACAGGCGTGCATTGACCAGTAGCAGGGGAACGTCGCTGTCGCGGCAGGCGGCGACGAGGTTCGGCCACAGCTCGGTTTCCATCACGAGGCCGAGGGCCGGCTTGAAATGCCGCAGGAAGGCCTTGACCGCCCAAGGCGTGTCGTAGGGCAGGTAGACACGCTCCGCCCTGTCGCCGAAAACGGCCTTCGAGGTGGCACGGCCGGTCGGCGTCATGTGGGTCAGCAGGATGCGGTGCCCTGGATAGCGTTCCCGCAGGGCCGCGACCAGCGGCTGGGCGGCGCGCGTTTCGCCGACCGACACGGCATGGATCCAGATGACGGGTTCCGGCGGGCGCGCTTCCTTCTCGTATTGCCCGAAGCGCTCGCCCCAGTGGCGCAGATAGTCCTTCTGCCGGCGCGCCCGCCAGAGCAGGTGCAGCACCGCCCAGGGCAGCAGCAGATGGATGGCGAGGGTGTAGAGGAAACGCGACATTGAAAATCGGGTGCTGTCCGTTCAAATTTCAAGCCGGAACCGGAGGGGGGTCAAACAGGCTGCAGACCCAGGATACCCGCAGCCTTTTGCAGCCGCTGGTCAAAGCAGGCAAAACGCACCGTATCGCCGCCAGCGGCATGCAAGGTCGCGGCGGCGGCCAACTGGATACCATCGTATGCGCGCAGGGCAAAAGTATCCGCGTAGTCACCCGCCAGTTCCACCAATGGCTGAGTCACTTCGACAATCGCATAGTTTTTCCAATCCCTGTGCAAGCGACCGCGGGCTACCTCGATCGTGGAGGCATCCCCGGTTGTTTCCCGTGCCCGTCGCGCAAGAGCGGCCATGGCTTCTGCCCAGGCAATGCGGCAGACCGCCACGACAGATGCAGTCCCGACCGCCTGCAACACCCGATCCGTCTCTGCCTCGCGGATATAGAGCTTGACCAAAGCCGAAGTATCGCAAAACAGAATCAACCGCGATCCTCCAGCACCATTCGGCTGACCGGGATACCTTGCCCGCTCAGTACCAGGGGTTCAGCCAGATCAGGCTTCTTCCCATTCCAATCAAGCATGCCACCAACCACCAGGCGACGCATGCCGTCATCGGATTGGGCTGGAACCCCGATAATTCTTGCGATGGGCTTGTTATGGGAGGTCACCTCAATCACTTCACCCGCCTGGGCGCTGGCCAGCAGCCTGGAAAGATAGGACTTCAGTTCTCGAATGGCGACCTGCATGATGTCTACAAGGTTAAGGTGTGGTCACAATATATAACAAAAACTACATATTGTGGACTTTATCTTCCGCCGCTGACGCCCCAGGTGGATGCCATACCTGCCTGGGGCCTGGCCTGAACAGCCGTTCTTGCTAATTGCTAGGTGTATCTATCAATATTGCTAGATAAGTCTTGCAATGTTAGACTGACGATATGATCAAGTCTTTCGAACGCCCCTTCGTCGCACGCTTGCAGGCACGCCTGTCCGAGCCGGCGCCTTTGGTGCAGGTTCTGGTCGGGCCGCGACAAGTCGGTAAAACTACTGGTATGCGCCAACTGCTGGCGCGCTGGCAGGGTGCTTCCCATTACGCCAACGCCGATGATCTCCTGACAGCTGACCGTACTTGGCTTCTGGCGCAATGGCAGGCAGCAGCCCGGCTGGGCGAAGGCACCCTGCTCGTCATCGACGAGATCCAGAAAGCCCCGAACTGGTCCGAGACGATCAAATCGTTGTGGGATGCGGCGCCCCACCGGTTGCGCGTCGTTCTGCTCGGGTCGAGCTCCTTGCAGCTTCATTACGGCTTGAGCGAAAGTCTGGCCGGCCGTTTTGAGCTGACGCGGATATACCACTGGACATTTGCCGAGCTTAGGGCGGCGTTTGGCTATGACCTCGATCGCTATCTCCAATTTGGCGGTTATCCTGGTGCGGTGGGTTTCGAGGCCGATTACGACCGTTGGTACGCTTATCTGAAAGACGCGATTGTCGAGGCCGTGATCGGCAAGGACATTCTGCAAAACCGCAAAGTCGCCAATCCGGCGCTGTTCCGGCAGGCGTTTGAAATCCTCTGCCGCTATCCGGCTCAGGAAATCAGCTACACCAAGTTGCTGGGCCAGTTGCAGGACAAAGGCAACACCGATCTGGTCAAGTATTACCTCGCGCTTTATGGCGGCGCATTCCTGATTTATTCCCTGGAAAAGTATTCCGCCAAGGCTTGGCTGACGCGCACTTCAAGCCCGAAGATTCTTCCCGCCTGTCCGGCCCTGCATACGATGACAGATGGGCCGGGCACGCTGGCGGACCCGGAGCAACGGGGCCGGGTCTTCGAGCTGGCGGTGGGGACGGAGTTATTGCAGCTGCCCGGCGATCTTTTTTACTGGCGCGAGAAAAACGCCGAAGTCGATTTTGTGCACTGTTACCAGGGCAGGCTCACCGCGATCGAGGTCAAATCCGGCAGAAAGAAGTCAGTCAAAGGGCTTGAAGCCTTTATGAAATACTTCCCCGACGCGAAGCCGGTGATTGTGACCCCGGAAAATTATGCTGCGTTGAGCATGGCGCCGGCGGAGTTTCTGGCTGCCGATTAACGTAACTTGTTTAACAGGACCTTGTGTCCCTTCCCTGAATTCCTTCGTCATGGCATACTTGCGTTCAGCTGTTTCGAAGAAACCCGCCTCCGGGCGCTGCGCCTGCTCGAGACCAATCCTGAAATGAGGCAGCGCGAACTGGCCGAATACGAAAACCTGAAACGCGAAATCGAGCTGCTCAAGAGCGAGGCGGGCGGATTACCGATACCTGAGTCCGAGGGTGCAAGCATAAACACATGACCCAGTCCCGCATCTATATCGCCGGTCATCGCGGCATGGTCGGATCCGCCATCGTCCGGCGCTTGCAGCTAGGCGGCTATACGAATCTGGTCACCCGCAGCCACCAAGAGCTCGACCTGCTTGACCAGCGTGCCGTCTTCGATTTCCTCCAGGCCGAGAAGCCCGATTACATTTTTCTGGCCGCCGCCAAGGTGGGCGGCATTCAGGCGAACAACAGCAAGCGCGCCGACTTCATCTACCAGAACCTGACAATCCAGAACAACATCATCTGGGGTGCCCTCCAGGCCGGCATCAAGGATCTGTGCTTCCTCGGCTCGAGTTGCATCTATCCGCGCGACTGCCCGCAGCCGATCAGGGAGGATTACCTGCTTACCGGTCCACTGGAACAGACCAACGAGCCCTATGCCGTCGCCAAGATCGCCGGCATCAAGCTCTGCGAGAGCTGCAATCGGCAATACGGCACGCGCTTCGTCAGCGTCATGCCCACCAACCTCTATGGCCCCAACGACAACTACGATCTTGCCAGCAGCCATGTCCTGCCTGCCCTCATCCGCAAGGCGCATGAGGCCAAGCTGCGCGGCGACGATGAATATGTCGTCTGGGGCACCGGCAACCCGCGACGCGAGTTCCTCTACGTCGACGACATGGCCGATGCCTGCGTTTTCCTGATGGAGCAGGGCGTCGGCGACGGCATCTACAACATCGGCAGCGGCGAAGACGTCACCATCCGCGAACTGGCCGAAACCGTGATGGAGGTCGTCGGCTTCAAGGGCAACATCGTCTTCGACCACAGCAAGCCCGACGGCACCCCGCGCAAGCTGCTCGATGTCTCACGCATGAAGACCCTTGGCTGGCAAGCCAGGACGTCCTTGCGTACGGGCATTGCAAAGGCGTAT
>CAZVBY010000157.1:0-4045 GCA_964625895.1 uncultured Thiobacillus sp. | reverse complement strand
TGCTGGATCACAATTATTTTCCCGCGCCCATCAATCAGGAATTTCTTGCGCGGCTCGACAACCCACTGGTAGTGCCCGAGCTTTCCCGCTTTAACGTGGAATTGAACGGCGCCCCGCTTCCTCTGCGCGGGAAATTCCTGTCGGGCATCTCGCGCGAGCTCAATCAGAACTGGCGGCAATGTCAGGACGTCGCGCATGAACTGGACAGCGTGCTGATGATGGTCGGCATCCTGCCGACCGTGCGGCAGTCAGACCTGTGCCGAGCCAACATGTCCGACCTCAGGCGCTATCGCGCCTTGAATGAGCAGGTGCTGACCCGGCGAGCCGGGCGCCCTTTGCACATCCGCATCGAGGGCCGCGAGAAGCTGAGCATCGACCATCCCGATGTCATGCTGGAAGCCGCCGCCACCTCGTTCCAGCTGCACCTGCAAAGCGCCCAGCGCGATGCCGTGCGGTATTTCAATGCATCCTTGATTGCCGCCGCGCCGCTCGTAGCCGCAGCCGGCAATTCTCCTTTGCTGTTTGACCGGGATTTATGGGATGAAACACGGATTCCCTTGTTTGAGCAATCCGTCGAGATTGTCGATCGCATCAATCGCCGCGTCAGTTTTGGACAGGGCTACGCCCGCGAATCGCTGTTTGAATGCTTTGCGGAAAATCTTTCGTCACACGCCGTTCTATTGCCCATTCTGATGGACACGCCTCCAAATCAGTTTGCTCATCTCAGACTGCACAATGGCACGATCTGGCGCTGGGTCCGCCCGCTGATAGGGTTTGATCCCGACGGTACGCCGCATCTGCGCATCGAGCAGCGCGTGCTGCCCGCCGGCCCCACCATTGCCGACATGATGGCGAACGCCGCCCTGTATTTCGGCCTCGCCCGCTTTCTGGCAAGCTTGAGTGACGCGCCGGAATCGGGTTTCGGTTTCGACAAGGCCCGCAATAATTTTTATGCCGCGGCGCGCGATGGACTCCACGCAAAGCTTGTCTGGCTGGATGGAAGCGCCATCGATGCGCGAACCCTGCTGCTGGAAGAAATATTGCCGATGGCGCGCCACGGTTTGAAAACACTTGAAATCGACCCTGACGACATCGATCACTATCTGGACATCATGGAATCAAGAATAAATAGCGGCCAGACAGGAGCCGCATGGCAACGCGCCTACCGCGAAAAGCATCAGGCGGACAGCCTGCATCTGGTTGCCGCCTATCTTGAACGGCAGCGCAGCGGCGCGCCCGTGCATGAGTGGGAGGTTTGATCATGCTGACGGAACTGGATTATCTTCCCGATGGCTTTCTTCGTGTCGAAGCCAACGAGCTGCATGCCGTTCTGCCCGGCCCCACGCTGATCCACCTGCCCGGGCGGCGCGATGCGCCGCTGTTCGTTTCGATCCTGCTGCATGGCAACGAAGACACCGGCCTGAAGGCGATGCAGGCCGTGCTGAAGAAATATCAGAATCAGCCCTTGCCTCGCGCGCTTTCCCTGTTTGTCGGCAATATCAATGCCGCACGCGAAGGCGTACGCCGTCTGGAAGGCCAGCTCGACTACAACCGTGTCTGGTCATCCGATGCCGGCGCAAGTTCCGCCGAACACCGCATGATGCGGAAAGTGGTTAGAATCATGGCCCGGCGCGGCGTGTTTGCCAGCATCGACATCCACAACAACACCGGCCTGAATCCGCATTACGCCTGCGTCAACCGGCTGGATGATGCCTTCCTGCACCTGGCCACGATGTTTTCACGCATCGTCGTGTATTTCACCGACCCCAAGGGCGTGCAGTCCGAAGCCTTTGCCCAGCTTTGCCCCGCCGTCACGCTGGAATGCGGAAAACCCGGCGGCGCAGGCGGCGTCGAGCATGCCGCGGCTTACGTGGAAGGCGCATTGCATTTGTCCAGCTTCCCCACGCATCCCGTCGCCAGCCATGATCTGGATCTGTTTCACACCGTGGCCGTGGTCACCGTTCCGGAATCAACTAGTTTGAGCGTGGGCGAATCCTCATCCGATCTCTGCCTGGAAGAAAACATCGATCACTACAATTTTCGCGAACTGGCGCCCGGCACCCGTTTAGGCACGGTGGCTCGCGAATGCACGACGGCATTGCATACGCGCAACGAGGCAGGCCGGGAAACAAGCGATCACTATTTTGAAATCAGGGACGGCGCCCTTGTCACCCGCCGGCCGGTCATGCCTGCCATGCTGACGCGGGATGTGCGAATTATCCGCCAGGATTGCCTGTGCTATCTGATGGAGCGGCTGGAAAGAAAAGCCTGACTGAATATTTTGGTCATTGCGGGTCTGACTTTGCCAGTTAACCCGGATATTTCACCAGGTCGCGGGATGATGGCGAGGCAATTTGCGAGCAGATTTGCGCATCCCGCGCCAAGCCAATAGCCGAGCCTATTGGCGCGAAGCGGGGGCGCGAAGATGCCGCAAATTGGCCGCCAGCAACCGCGAAGGCCGGCGGTACAAAGTGGTTTGCCGCCAAATATCCTGCAAAGCCTGCGCTCATGCGCCTTCCCATGAAATTCCGGGCCGGCCTGGTGAAATATCCGGGTTAATTCGTCATGCCCGCGTAAGCGGGCATCCAGTACATTGATTTAACTGGGTTCCCGCTTTCGCGGGAACGACAAAGCAGAATTAACCAGGTTCCTTAATGCGGACGCAGCCTGGCCAGCTCTTCCAGCAAATTGATCACCAGTTCCTTCCCCAGCGGCCCCATGCCTTTGGTGAGTTTGTCCGCGTCGCGTTCGCCATCCACCAGCCGGCGCATCATGCCGCCCAGGCGCGCCATGTCGCCGCCCGCCTTCATCATCTGTTCCGCCATGTTGGCGAGCGCGGAAAACGCTTTCACATCGCCACTGCCCGCGGCATGAATCATGGCCGCGAGGCCTGGCGCGGCGGCCGTGCCATCCGGCGCCTGAATCTGCGGCAGCGTGGCGGGGTTGTCAATGCCGCGCAGCACGGCATCGACAATGATGCGGTCTTCCTCATCCAGGCCCAGCTTGATGGATTCATCCCGGCGGCCGTCGATGATCTGGCGCAATGCCACCACCAGCCTGCCCCAGCCGGCTTCCTCCGCCGCTTTCAAATGATCATTCAGTTGCGGCAGTTGCGAGCGATCTCGCAACGCGCCAACAACGGCATGAATGAACTGCGCATGCAGGCGGAGAACTTGTTCAACTGCGTCAGGAAGCTGGGCCATATCCGTTATGTCATTTCAGCAAACACGAGAACGCCAGTTTGCCACACCCCAGTCGAGTACCGTCCGTGACGACGCGCGATTCAGCCCGGCATCCGGCTCAAGGCCAAGAAACGTCAGCGCCGCGCACAGGTTCTCGCTGGCTTTGGCATTTTCCAGCGGCGGCGCCAGCGTCTGTTTGCTGAGCTTCTGGCCCTGGTCATTGACGACGACCGGCAGATGCAAATAAGCCGGGGTTGGATAGTTCAGCAGCCGCTGCAAATGAATTTGCCGGGCTGTCGAAGCCAGCAAATCCGCGCCGCGCACAACGTGCGTGATGCCCTGCCCGGCATCGTCCGCCACCACCGCCAGTTGATAGGCAAACAAGCCATCCGCCCGCTTGACAACAAAATCGCCCACCTCGCTCGCCAGCCGCTGGCACTGCCTGCCCAGCAGACGGTCGTCGAAACAGATGCTTTCGTCACTCACGCGCGCCCGCCAGGCACGGGCGTGTTTTCCTTTCAGCCCGTCGCGGCAGGTACCCGGATAGACCGGCCCTTCGATGCCAAGGATCGAGGAATCCGCGACCTCCTTGCGCGTGCATCCGCAAGGATAGGCCGCGTCCGATTCAATCAGGTTTTCCAGCACAGCCTGGTATTGTTCTTTCCGATGGCTTTGATAGACCACTTCGCCATCCCAGTCGAAGCCGTGCGCTTCGAGCGAAAACAGGATATCGTCCGCCGCCTGTTGCGAACAGCGCGGCTCGTCGACATCTTCCATGCGCACAAGCCACTGGCCTTGTGCCGCACGCGCATCCAGATAACTGCCCACCGCGGCGACCAGCGAACCAAAATGCAGCGGGCCGG
>CAZVBY010000156.1:0-4048 GCA_964625895.1 uncultured Thiobacillus sp. | reverse complement strand
CCTTCCGGCTCGCTTCACTGCGCACGTTCCGAGGCGCGACGTTGCGCGAGCCCTGACGGCCAATTTGCGGGATCTTTGCGCCCCCGCTTCGCGCCAATAGATTCGGCCATTGGCTTGGCGTGGGATACGCAAATCTGCTCGCAACTTGCCTCGCCACCATCCCGCGACCTGGTGAAATATCCGGGTTAAACGCGGCACAAAAAAAATGGCTTCCTGGTACATCCAGGAAGCCGGGTTTCCCTTCATGAATATCAGTTCAGGATACCTTTCAGCAAATCCTTCAGATCAGGCTTCTCGTCCTTTTTCTTGGCGGGTGCTACAGGTTGCGTAGCCGGCGCGGGCTGCGACTTGATGTTCAACACCTGTCCATCCGGTCCAAGCTTCAGACCTTCTATCAGCAAGGTAATGTCGACCTCGTTTCCGATCAAGCCGCCTCCGCTGGCGTCCAGATATTTGGTGATGCCATAGTCGCCGCGGTTGAGCATCAGCCTGCCTTCGAAAGCGGCGCGCTGATTGCCCCACGGATCCGGCGCAAAGCCAAGAATCCTGTAGGGAATCTCGACCATGCGCGTAGCGCCGTGCAAAGTCAGTTGTCCTGTCATCACACCGGTGTCCTTGCCAGTGGATTTGAGTCCAGTACTGACAAACCGCATGTTGGGGTATTTGTTGGCATCCAGAAAATCGGCGGTCAGCAAATGCGTATCACGCTCCCGGTGACCCGAATCCAGAGAGTAGAGGTTGATGGTGACATCCGCGCTGCCCGTATTGGGGTTGGCCGGGTCCAGCATCAGCGTGCCATTGATGCCGGTAAACGTGCCCGTTGTCTTGCCGACAATGTGACGAATGCTCCAGTTGGCAAAGCTGTGCGTATCGTCGATCTTGTAGGTTTCGGGCGCGGCCCATGCCAGGGGTGTTGCCAACAGGCCGACGGCGATCAGTTTCAGGTTCATGACTTTCTCCTCGGTGATAGCCAGGAACAAAACAATAAGCCCGCCCGCCGGCCCGGGTCAACAATCACAACAAGGGCACAATCAACAATGCCACGATGTTGATGATCTTGATCAACGGATTGACTGCTGGTCCTGCCGTGTCTTTGTAGGGGTCGCCCACGGTATCGCCGGTCACCGCGGCCTTGTGGGCATCACTGCCCTTGCCGCCGTGGTTGCCTTCCTCGATGTACTTCTTGGCGTTATCCCACGCGCCACCGCCGGTGGTCATGGAAATTGCCACGAAAATGCCGGTGATGATGGTGCCAAGCAGCACGCCACCCAGCGCCTTCGGACCGAGGATCAGGCCGACCAGCACGGGCACCAGCACAGGTAACAGCGAGGGGATCATCATTTCCTTGATCGCCGCCTTGGTCAGCATGTCCACGCAGGTGCCGTATTCGGGCTTGGCCTTGCCTTCCATGATGCCGGGGATTTCGCGGAACTGTCGGCGTACTTCCACCACCACGGAACCCGCTGCGCGGCCCACGGCTTCCATGCCCATGGCGCCGAACAGGTAGGGCACCATGCCGCCGATGAACAGACCAATAATCACCATGTGATCGGACAGGTCGAACAGCGTGACGCCGCCGGTCTTGGCTTCCAGCGCATGCGTGTAGTCGGCAAACAGCACCAGCGCGGCGAGGCCGGCGGAACCGATGGCGTAGCCCTTGGTCACCGCCTTGGTGGTGTTGCCCACGGCGTCCAGCGGATCGGTGATGTTGCGGATGTCATCCGGCAGTTCGGCCATCTCGGCAATTCCGCCGGCGTTGTCGGTGATGGGGCCGTAGGCATCCAGCGCCACGATGATGCCGGTCATGGACAGCATGGACGTGGCGGCAATGGCGATGCCGTACAACCCGCCCAGTTCATACGCGCCCCAGATCGCCAGGCACACAGCCAGTACGGGGGCGGCGGTGGACTTCATCGATACACCCAGACCGGCGATGATGTTGGTGCCGTGACCGGTGGTGGATGCCTGCGCGATGTGGCGAACCGGCGCGTATTCAGTCGCGGTGTAGTACTCGGTAATCACCACCATGGCCGCCGTCAGCGCCAGACCGATCAACGAGGCGTAGAACAGGTTCATGCTGGACACCATCTGGTCGCCGACCATGATGCCTTCGCCGAACATTTGCGTCGTCACCACGTAGAACGCAGGCACGGCCAGCACGCCCGCGACCATCAGGCCGCGATACAGCGCATTCATGATCTTGCCGCCCTCGCGCGCCTTGACGAAAAAGGTGCCGATGATGGAGGCGATGATACTGACTCCGCCCAGCACCAGCGGATAGATCACGGCATTGGTCGCGTTCTCGCCGGCAACCATCAAGCCGCCCAGCAGCATGGTGGCGATGATGGTCACGGCGTAGGTCTCGAACAGGTCGGCCGCCATGCCTGCGCAGTCGCCCACGTTGTCGCCGACGTTGTCAGCGATCACCGCCGGGTTGCGCGGATCATCCTCGGGAATGCCGGCTTCGACCTTGCCCACCAGGTCGGCGCCGACGTCAGCGCCCTTGGTGAAGATGCCGCCGCCCAGACGCGCGAAGATGGAAATCAGCGAGCCGCCGAAGCCCAGGCCGACCAGCGCATGCACAGCATCCATCGTGCTGGAACCCATGGCCGTCAGCACGGCGTAATAACCCGCCACGCCCAGCAGGCCCAGGCCCACCACCAGCATGCCGGTAATGGCGCCGCCCTTGAAGGCGATATTGAGCGCCGCATTCAGGCCGTTGTGCGCGGCCTGCGCCGTGCGCACATTCGAGCGCACTGACACGTTCATGCCGATGAACCCGGCCGCGCCGGAAAGGATCGCGCCAATGGCGAAACCGATCGCCGTCGGCATGTGCAGGAAAACCGCAAGGACGATGAACAGCACCACGCCGACGATGCCGATGGTGGTGTACTGACGCTTGAGATAAGCCTGCGCACCCTCCTGCACCGCGGCCGAAATCGCCTGCATCCGTTCGCTGCCCGCGGGCTGCGCCAGAATCCAGCGGCTGGAAATGATCCCGTACAGAATGGCCACTACTGCGCACAGCAGGGCCAGCATGATTGCACTACTCATCGGACTACCCCTTCCTTCCTGATTTGGAAAAAATCACAAAAAAACGGCGACACGCGCCGCCGTTTACTTATCCCTCCCGATGGCCAGACCGCCTTCAAAACGGGTGCCCGGCTCGAAACCGAAAATTTTTCCTAGATCGAGTTCACAGACCAGACTGTCGACGACGGCCTGGCCATGCTCTTTTTGTACTTCGGACAGGATCAGCTTGGCGGAATTGGCGTTGTAAAACCCGCCGAAATCCGCCTGCACTTTCAAAAGCTGTCTTGCACGGTCGATGGTCATAAATTCGAGAGGCGTTAGGCGTGAGGCGTAAGGAGCAAAACCTGTCGGAAACAACGCCTCACTCCTCACTCCTCACGCTTTTAAAGTTTGAATTCCGGCAGCTTCTTCGCGACGGCCACGTTCTTCAGCGTGACATACACCGGCAGGCCATCCTTGCCGTACTTGGGATAGTCCTCGCCCTGAATCAGCGGGGTCAGGTAACGCTTGCACTTGTCGGTAATGCCGAAACCATCCTTGCTAATGAAATCGCGCGGCATGAATTTTTCGACGTTGGCCACCTTGGAAAGCGGGGCCATGCCGATCTTGTACTTGTAGGGACTGTCGGAAATGCGATCCACGGTGGGCATCACCGAGTTGTGGCCCTTGACGGCCAGTTCCACGGCTTTCTTGCCCAGTTCGTAGGCCTGCTTCACATCCGTTTTGGAGGCGATGTGACGGGCGGCGCGTTGCAGATAGTCGGCTACTGCCCAGTGAAATTTATGTCCCAGTGCATCCTTGACCATGTTGGCGACCACGGGTGCTGCACCGCCCAGTTGCGCGTGGCCGAAGGCGTCGCGGGTGCCCTGCTCGGCCAGGAACTTGCCATCGGGATAGTGGCAGCCTTCGGAGACGACGATAGTGCAATAACCGAATTCCTTGACCTTCTTGTCGACGGCGGCAAGGAATTTCTTCTGGTCAAATTCGATTTCCGGGAACAGGATCACCACGGGTA
>CAZVBY010000155.1:0-4058 GCA_964625895.1 uncultured Thiobacillus sp. | reverse complement strand
AGTTCAGCCCCTTGTTGACCGGCGCCTTGGGGTCGCCCTTGGTGGCGACGATGCGGCCGTCCTTGGACGCGCACATGATGCCGCAACCCACGCCGCAGAAACGGCAGACGGCCTTGTCCCACTTCCAGCCCTTTTCAAGCTCGCCGGCGGCGGCCTCGGCAAGTTGCGACAGCGACATGCCCACAGTGGAAGCCGTGCTGGCCGCCACGGCGGATTTCAGGAATTCACGACGGGATAGATGCATGATGTCCTCCTAGGTGAGTAGTGCTTAGTTGTCCCGCAAGGCTTCGGGCACGGCGCCCAAGCCTTGCAGCTTGTCGAGTTCTTCGGGGATGTGCGTGATGACTTCGTTGTCATCCTCGAAATAGTGGTAGACCATTTCGGCCGCGGCGACGCCGGGCAGCGATTTGATGCATTGCAGCAGTTCGGTCTCTGCCTTGATGCTGTCGGCTTCCAACACCGCGACGATGCGGCCTCGCTCGCGGTCAATCTGAAAAACCTCCACGCCCGCCAGTGCATTCAACGCATCTCTTGCCACTTGCAGGTTGGACGGCTTGGCCATGACCAAAACACCTGAATAGTTCATCCACTTTCTCCAGGATCAAGGAAAACGGATGTTTGACCAGGCACAAAAAAAAATCCTTGACGAGAATCAATTTTTCATAATAGGATTAACTTATCTGAAAATATATAATTCGCCCAGCCTGTTTCGGGTATCAAGTGGCAGTTCTTTCGCGGGAGATGGTCATGATGATGCGGTATGTACCCAATCTGTCCGATGTGCTGCGCGGGGTTCCCCTGTTCAGCAAGGTGGAAAAGGCGGACGTGGAGCTAATGGCCGAGCAGGTGCGTGAATTGCGCATCGCGCGCGGTGAAATCCTGTTTCAGAGAGGCGACCGCCCCCATGGCTTCTACGTGCTGCTGGAGGGGCGCATCAATCTGGCGTTTCCCTCCGAGCAGGGTGCGGAACGCGTGCTCGAAGTAATCAAGCCAGGAGAATCATTTGGCGAGGCGCTGATGTTCCTGGGGCAGCCTTATCCTGTCTTCTCTCAGGCAGGCGCGGACAGTCGGGTTTTGGATGTTCCGGAGCAGGTCATCAACCGCCTGCTTGACAAAGACAGCCAGTTGGCAAAGAAAATGCTGGCGGGAATCAGCATCCGGCTGCATGAGCTGATTGGCAATCTGGAAGCGTGTTCCATGCGCTCCAGTGCACAGCGCGTGGCTTGTATGCTGCAACATGCCAAGCCGCCAGGCGAGCAAGACCAGTATGACGTGCACTTGCCCGCTGCCAAGCATGTTGTTGCGTCGCAGTTGAATCTCACGCCAGAAACCTTCTCGCGGGTGTTGCACGTATTGAGCGAATCGGGGTTGATCGAAGTGTCTGGCCGGGTAATCAAAGTGCTGAATGCGACGGGGTTGCGCAAGCTTCAATTGTAATCAGTCGGTAGGCACCCC
Source organism: uncultured Thiobacillus sp. (assembly GCA_964625895.1). GTDB lineage: Bacteria > Pseudomonadota > Gammaproteobacteria > Burkholderiales > Thiobacillaceae > UBA6918. Next base: position 2,603 of record CAZVBY010000155.1, on the reverse strand, counting down.
GAGTCCGGTAAAATGCGGGTGTGACTGATTTTGCCAATGCCTGCCGATGAGCGATTCCCTGCTCGAATTTCCCTGCGACTATCCGATCAAGGCGATGGGCGCCGCACGGCCCGATTTCGCGCAGGCCATTGTGGCCATGGTCATGGTGCATGCACCGGATTTCGATGCGTCAACGGTCGAGATGCGCGCTTCTGGCGCGGGCAATTACCTGGCCATCACTTGCACCATTCGGGCAATTTCGCGAGAACAGCTCGACAACCTCTACCGCGACCTGACGTCGCACCCTTACGTCAAAATCGTTCTTTGAGCCGGATTACCGTTAAACACCTTGGCCGGGTGGACTATGAATCAACCTGGCGCGCGATGCAGGCGTTTACCGCCGCACGTATGGAAACGACGCCGGATGAACTCTGGGTGCTGGAACATCCGCCGGTGTTCACCCTCGGCCAGGCGGGCAAGCGCGAGCATCTGATACAGTCGACGGATATTCCGCTGGTTCCCGTCGATCGGGGCGGGCAGATCACCTATCATGGGCCGGGACAAGTGGTGGTCTATGTGCTGGTGGATCTGAAACGTCGCGGCTACGGCGTGAAGGAACTGGTCAACCGAATGGAGCAGGCGGTCATTGACCTGCTGGCGCAACTCGGAATCACGGCTAAACGCCAGACAGGTGCGCCGGGCGTATATGTGGATGGCGCAAAGATTGCCGCGCTGGGGCTGCGCATCAAGCAGGGCCGCAGTTATCATGGCTTGGCGCTCAACGTTGACATGGACTTGTCGCCCTTTGCGTTCATCAACCCCTGCGGCCATCCCGGCATGACGGTGACGCAGACGAGCGACCTCGGTTGCGCGGCGAGCGTGGCACAACTCGCTGACCGGCTGGCAAGTTTACTCGCCCGCAAAATTGAGGGTTAAAGTCCAATCATCTCCGCGCCCGTGACCCTTTCGCGGACGTGTGTCAGGATGGCGTGCGCCGTGCTGCAATCCGAGTCATAGGCAATTGTTATCAGATGCGGGTGTTCCGTTGAAAATCCCACCCCCACGACGCAAGGCTGGCGGATGATGAAATCCTCCATGTCGTTTTGCTCTTGGGGTGAGAGTTCTTCATGTACATGAACCATGAAGTCGGTAATGGATTTGTCCATGACGTCCCTCCTTTGGTGACAGTGCTTCTTTATAGAACATCGTGGTGGGTGTGCCAACGAGGTAGAATAACAGATTGATTTTTCTGCTGAATTAAACGTGGCCGACATCAAGCGACACAAGGGCGAGGCCAAGACTTCGCGCATTCCCATCAAGGTGGTGTCTCAGCCGCGACTGAAAATGCCGGGCTGGATCCGCGCCAAGTCGCCCAGCCATCCGGATGTGTTGCGCCTGAAGGAAATATTGCGCGAACAGAAGCTGCACACGGTCTGCGAAGAGGCTTCCTGTCCGAATCTGGGCGAATGCTTCGCGCATGGAACCGCCACCTTCATGATCCTGGGCGACTTGTGTACGCGACGCTGCCCGTTCTGCGATGTGGGGCATGGCAAGCCGTTGCCGCCGGATGCGGAGGAACCGCGCCACCTGGCTGAAACCATTGCCGCCATGAGGCTGAAATATGTGGTGATTACCAGCGTGGATCGGGACGATCTGCGCGATGGCGGCGCCAGGCATTTTGCCGGGTGCATTCAGGCAGTGCGAGAAACGTCACCCGTCACCAAAATCGAAATTCTCACCCCGGATTTCCGCGGCCGTCTGGAGGTCGCGCTTGACGAGCTTGGCAAAGCGCTGCCGGATGTCATGAACCACAATCTGGAAACCGTGCCACGCCTGTACAAAGCCGCCCGTCCGGGGGCCGATTACGCGCATTCGCTGAAACTGCTGAAAGATTTCAAGGCGCGGCATCCTGGCATCCCCACCAAATCAGGTTTGATGGTCGGGCTGGGCGAAACCGATGAGGAAATTCTTGACGTCATGCGTGACCTGCGCGCGCACGATGTCGACATGCTGACCATCGGCCAATATCTCCAGCCTTCAGGCGCGCATCTGCCCGTGCTGCGTTATGTGACGCCGGAACAGTTCAGGACGTTTGAACTGGCCGCCCAGAAAATGGGATTCAAACAGGCGGCCTGCGGTCCGATGGTGCGATCCAGCTATCACGCCGATTTGCAGGCGCAAGCGCTGGTGAAATAAAGCTGGTGAAATAAAAGGGTGCCCTTTTAAAGGCGCCCGGCACTGGAGGTTGCCTGAACTTTTATACGCAGCCTGTAGGTTTGGGCAAGCCGCCGTATTTGGTGATTGGCTTCATCGGGCCAGTCATCCACATGTTGAACACATCTTTCTGGTCCATTTCGATGTATTTGGCGAACTTGCGAATCGGCGGCACGGCCTGGAATTCCTCGTAATATTCACGGGCTTTCAGGATTTGTTCCCATTTGGCGTCAGTTAATTCAATGCCGTCAGCCTCTGCCATTGCCTTGCCGATTTCCTCGGACCAGTCATTCATGTTTTCCAGATAGCCATCGCCGTCACGTGCGGGCAGTTCCATGGTTTCACCTCGTTGATAATGGTTGAACAATTTAGTCGGGTACTATTTAAAAATACTTGAGTGAATTTGTCAA
>CAZVBY010000154.1:0-4069 GCA_964625895.1 uncultured Thiobacillus sp. | reverse complement strand
ACGCCAACATCTTCAACATCGCCGTGCGCGGGGTGTTCGACGACTGCCAGGACATCGTCAAGGCCGCCGCCAACGACCTGGAGTTCAAGAAGAAGTACCGCCTGGGCGCGGTGAACTCCATCAACTGGGCCCGCGTTGCCGCCCAGGTGATCTACTACTTCAAGGCCTACTTCGCGGTGACGGCCAGCAACGAGGAGCAGGTGAGCTTCTCCGTGCCTTCCGGAAACTTCGGCAACGTCTGCGCCGGCCACATTGCGCGCATGATGGGCCTGCCCATCCGCCAACTCATCGTCGCCACCAATGAGAATGACGTGCTGGACGAGTTCTTCCGCACCGGCGTGTACCGGCCCCGCCGGTCGGCGGAGACCCTGCATACCTCCAGCCCGTCCATGGACATCTCCAAGGCCTCCAACTTCGAGCGCTTCATCGCAGATCTCACCGGCCGGGACAGCGCCCGGGTGGCCGAACTGTGGGGTGCCGTGGACCAGGGCGACAGCTTCGACCTCAAGCACGACGGCCTGTTCGACCAGGTGCCCGCCTTCGGCCTGGTGTCCGGCAAGAGCAACCATGCCGCTCGCCTCAATACCATCCGCATGGCCTGGGAGAAGTACGCCACGGTGATCGATACCCACACCGCCGATGGCCTCAAGGTGGGCCTGGAGCACCGTGAGCCCGGCATCACCCTGGTGTGTCTGGAGACGGCCCTGCCCGCCAAGTTCGAGGAGACCATCGTCGAGGCGCTGGGCCGCAAGCCCGAGCGCCCCGCCGGTCTGGACAACCTGGAGGCACTGCCGCGCCGCGTGGAGGTGATGGACGCTGATGCCGAGGCGGTCAAGACCTTCATCGCCCGCCACGCCAACGATCCGGCCTGATGAAGCGCTCCCGCGCGCTGCTGGCCTTTGTCGGCGCGCTGTGCCTGGGCCTGTGGCTCGGCCTGTCTCCGGGGATCGCGCCCGCCCTGGGCTGGTTTGCCCAGGAGACGGTTGACGATATCCCGCTTGCCCAGTTGCCGGTGGAGGGGCGCCAGACCCTGGCGTTGATCAAGCAGGGTGGTCCGTTCCCGTACGCAAAGGATGGCTCCGTGTTCCGCAACCGGGAAGGCCTCTTGCCGCAACAGCCCAAGGGCTACTACCGCGAGTACACCGTGCCCACGCCGGGCGTGAGCAACCGCGGCGCGCGCCGCATCGTCGCCGGCGGCGGCAAGGAATTCTGGTACACCGCCGACCACTACCGCAGCTTCAGGCGCATCAGGGAAAACGGCGCGCAGGCGGTCCCATGACCTACAGTGTCGAGCAAATCCTCGCCGACCCCGGACTCAACGGGGTCTACCGCCTGGATGCGCCTTCCGAGCTGTTGCCGACGCTGGATGGTCGGATCCTGACCGACAAGGACACCCTGCTGGCGGCCCTGGGCTGGGCCTTGGAGTTTCCCGATTATTTCGGCGCCAACTGGGATGCCCTGGAAGAATGCCTGACCGACATGGCATGGCGGCCCGGTGCCATCGCCCTGCATGTCGGGCATGCCGCCGCCCTGGACCCGGAACTGCTGGATGTGCTGGTGGATGTCTTCTCCGACGCCGCAGATTATTGGCAAGATCAGGGACGGGCATGCAGCCTGTTCCTGTCTGGCCTGGATGACACGGAACTGTCCCTAGTGTCTAATTGCGTTTATACGAAATAGTAATATGATGCCTACCTCGCCACATGGATGGAGGTGTCATGCCACGAATCGCGATCGAAGTGTCATGCACGGCGGATGTCATGGCGGAACTTGAACGCCTGGCTCGAAGCCGAAGCGGCGAGGTTCGCCTGGCTGAGCGCGCACGCATCGTACTGGGGTGCCTGGCTGGCAAGCGTAATGACGAGGTGGCGCGTGACTTGGGGGTGCGGCCGAATACGGTTGGGCTGTGGCGCCGACGCTTTGCCGAGCGCGGCATGGCCGGACTTCGCGATGCGCCACGGCCTGGCAAGCCGGCCAAGTATGGTGTCGAGTTGCGGGATCGAATCCTGGCCCAATTGGAACTGCCGCCACCGGCGGGCATGGCGAGTTGGGATGGTGGCTCTTTAGCGCTGGCGCTGGGGGTGTCCGATCACGCGGTATGGCGGGTATTGCGCAAGCAGGGCATCCAGTTGCGGCGTCACCGCGCTTGGTGCGTCAGCACGGATCCTGAGTTTGCGGCCAAGGCCGCCGACATCATCGGGCTGTACTTGAACCCACCCGAAAATGCTTTGGTGTTCAGTGTCGACGAGAAGCCGTCCATCCAGGCACTGGAGCGAGCGCGCGGCTACGTGCAGACGAGCAGCGGCAAGATCGTCCAGGGCATGAAGAGTACTTACAAGCGTCATGGCACCGTCAACCTGTTTGCCGCCTTGAATGTCGCCACCGGCGTCATCCGCGGCAAGACGACCCAGACCAAGAAGCGCATTGACTTCCAGTCCTTCATGGATGAAGTCATCGCAGAGCAACCCGCCGGGCGCCACATTCACGTCATCCTCGACAACCTGAACACCCACAAGAAGAACGAGGACTGGCTCGCCGCGCATCCGAACGTCACTTTCCATTTCACGCCGACCAGTGCGAGTTGGCTCAATCAGGTCGAGATTTGGTTCGGCATCTTCCAACGCAAGACGCTGAACAACGCGAGTTTCAGCAGCATCGAGCAACTCGTCGCGGCCATCGACGCGTTCACCGCCGCTTACAACGAGAATGCAACTCCCTTCGTCTGGCGTAAGCGTGAGGTCCGTGGCGCACAGCTTCGTAACACTATCGTTAATTTATGAAATTAAATACTAGCCAAGGCTGGCTAGTCAATTACAGACACTCGGGCCTCAGCGCACCTCGTCGTAACGGTGTCGGCGCCAGATCAGCGTCATGACGGCGCTGATGAACAGACCGAAGATCACGATCACCCAGTGGATATGCACTCCGTGGCCCACCATGAAGGTGTAGGCCCCGAGCAGCACCAGGATGCTGATGTTCTCGTTGAAGTTCTGGATGGCGATGGAATGCCCCGCGCCCATGAGAAGGTGGCCCCGGTGCTGGAGCAGGGCATTAAGGGGCACCACGAAATATCCGGAGAGGGCGCCGACAAGGAAGATCACCCCCATGGCGATGCGCCAGTCGGTGATGAAGATCATGGTGATGACCAGAAGCCCCAGGGCGATGCCTGCCGGCAACACCTTCACCGAGTTTTCCAGCCTGACGTATTTGCCGGCAACGGCCGCACCTACGGCGATACCCACCGCCACCATCGCGGTTAGCTGCGTGGCCTGGGCCAGATCGAACTTCAGATTGAACGCGGCCCAGGCCAGCACCACCAGGCGCAGGGTTGCACCAACGCCCCAGAACAGTGTGGTGACCGCCAGGGAGACCTGACCCAGCGGGTCTTTCCACAGCAGTCTGAAGGCATGCCAGAAATCGTGCAGCAGGAAGATGGGGTTCTTCCTGGGTACCTTGTGGTCGATGGGCAGACGCGGGATGTACAGGTTGAACCAGGCTGCGGCCAGGTAGAGCACCAGAATGATGGCAATGGCCAGGTCCGGCACCGTCAGCCAGGTTGGCGCACCCCAGGCCAGCAGGGCCTCGCCCATGACTCTTGGGCTGATGAGTAGGCCGCCGATGATGGCGCCGAGGATGATGGCGGCCACCGTGGCACCCTCCATCCAGCTGTTGGCCTTCACCAGCAGGGCAGGGGGCAGGTATTCGGTTAGGATGCCGTACTTCGCGGGGGAATAGGCCGCGGCGCCCAGCCCAACGATGGCATAGGCATACAGCGGCGGCATGCCCAGCAACATGGCGCTGCAGCCGACGATCTTGATGGCGTTGGAGACGAACATGACCCTTCCCTTGGGCAGGGCGTCCGCGAACGGCCCCACGAAGGGGGCGAGCAGGATGTAAGAGATGACGAAGAACTGTTGCAGCAGGGGGACATGCCAATCCGGCGCGGCCAGTTCCTTCAGCAGGGCGATGGCGGCGAACAGCAGGGCATTGTCGGCAAGCGCGGAAAGAAACTGCGCGATGAGAATGACGTAGAAGCCGCGATTCATGAATCCGTGCTGGTGCGGTTGTT
>CAZVBY010000153.1:0-4073 GCA_964625895.1 uncultured Thiobacillus sp. | reverse complement strand
GGGCCAATCCGCATTCCACTGCTCTCAGGTAGATAGATGATGCAGGGGGCGTCGCAGCGAGCGGCTTGCGGCCGGCCGGGCGTGACCGATCCGGCCGAGGAAAACATTGCATTCGGCTGCGCCGCCCGGAAACAGTTGCATCATGCGACCCGCCAACTTGCCAGCCAGGGCTAGCGACGGTTCGTGCGCGCTGAACGTGCGCCCGGTTCGCACATAGCGGCCGAAAATCAGTGGCGTCATTTCCGGTTGCAGTTGCAGTCCAAGGCGCGTGGCGGTGAGCCAGAAACGTTGCACCGCCCGGCCTGCCGCGACGTAATCGTCAATACCGACAGGCGGTCTGCTTGCGCGAATGGCGAAATGCGCCGCACAAAACAGTCCAGGCAACAGGTCCATTTCGATCCGGGGCGTCAGGTGCCCTGCCAGATAGCGGTTGAAAAAGGCGACACGCTCCCAGCTTGCCATGACCTGGCGCATCAACTTGAGCGTCATGGCATCCAGACCCAGCGCCTGATCGGGCACCCTATCCTCGCTGAATCGCGCGTTCCACTCGATGATGTCGCGGTGCACGGGATAGGCTTCAGGCAGTGTGAGGCGAAGTTTGGCATTGTCGAACATCAGTTTGGCCATGCGCGCGCGCGCTGGCAAGCTTTCGAACCATTGCACGTCGTATTCTTCGCCCAGCGCATCCCGCAACGTGTGTTTTTCATCCTGCGAGAGTGTCCGGGTGCGCATGGGGCGGCGTTGCACTGTACGCTGCGCGATATAGGGCAGCAACGGGTCGGGGCTGACGCCGCGCTCTGCAATCAGTGTCACGTCATAGACAGGCTGGCTTTCCGGCGCCTCCGCGTGACGCTGGATTGCGGTCCGCAGGCCGTGGCCACTCGCGGCGATACTCAAGGTTTCGAGCAGCGCGCCGTGGGCGATCTGACTGGGATGGCCATCCAGGTCGTAAACACAATGCTCGCGCGTATCAAAGGCATGAACGCGCAGCCGGCGGTCGTCAACGATCTCGAATCGCCACGGTTGGGTATTGTCGCCGCTGGGCGCCCAGCGGGACTGTTCCAGGATTTGTTCGATGGCGCGCATGGGGGCTATTTTCTCAAACGCGCAAGACGCTTGCGGGCGATGGCAATGGCCAGTCTTTGCAGCGGATGACGATTGCCGCCTGGTCGCCAGGTATGTTTGAGACGATTTTTGTAGGCATCGAAATGTACGCCCCGGGGCGCGGCAATGACCTTGCCTCGACCCAAAAGGATTTTAAGCGCTTCCGTTGCCGCCACGCCCGCACACAACTGGCAGGCCATTGTGGTGGAAGGCCCTTTGTGATTGGCCAGATCGACCCGGGAAGGGTCGGCCAGATAGCCCATCTGCAACATCGACGGCGAAAGTCCCATCAGAAAACGCAACGCCATCTCCGTTTCGTCCTGGCCGTCCTCCAGTCCAAAATAATCGTCGAACGACATGCCGTCTGGCAGGAAATTCAGTAACGCCGCCCCCATGCCCAATGGCGCGACGGTCACTGCGGGAATGCCCCGTTCCCGGCACGCCGCGAACAAGGCACGGCGTGCATCAAAAGCAAAAAAATCGAGTCCGTCGACGTACAAATCCACGCCATTGAGGAATTCCGTCTGATTCTCACGGGTAACGCCCTGCGGAAAAATGCGGATATCCAGTTCTGGATTGATGTCCCGCGCCTGATTGCACATGATCTCCGATTTGGATTTCCTTAGCGTGGACATGCCGGCGCCGGCCTGGCGGTTGAAATTGACAAGATCGAACACGTCGAAATCGGCAAGGTGAAACGCGCCGATGCCCAGACGGGTAAGCGCCAGCAAGTGGCTGCCCCCCACGCCACCCAGACCCGCGATGGCCACACGGCTATGCCGGAGTTTTTGCTGTTCGGCCTCGGTCACCCAGCCGATATTGCGGGAAAAAGCCTCGGAATAGGAAAAATCAGGCATGGTTTACCGGCAGCGCGCCTCGGGCGAAACCGTCAACGGGCATTATTCCCCGCGCAACAGCCGGCCAGTGATGCCGGTTTCATCCTTTTTGGAAAAGAAATAAGGATACAGCGAGCGTTCCCGGACGGGTTCGTTATTATGGGCCAAGCCCCCCAGACGGCTGATTTCGGCTTCGGCATGCGCCAGATCGAGCCTGAGCAATACGGCCGGCGCATTGACCCGGGGGCACATGCGTTCATCGCCCCAGTCCTCGAACCCCAGCATTTTCTTGTAGAACAAGGCATGGCGAGGATTGACCTCGATGACGAAATCCGTGCCCTGGTGGATATTCCGGCCATAAATGTAGGCGATGTGGAACAAGGCTGCCAAGGCATGCTTGGATTTGACACTCTGGTCGATCGCCAGCTTGGTCAATTCGCAAATGCGTGCGCCGCGTTGACGCAGTTGATCGATTTGGTCCTTGTAGAGTTCGTCCACCATCAGCCCGCCGGGCCGGTCAAACCCCACCGTCAGGGTGCCAATTACCGCGTCACCCTGAAAGGCCATCAAGGTCACGCGGTTGGGCGCTTTTTGCACCGCGGTGTTTTCATAGCCACGGCTGGCGTAGAGCCGTTGCACCAGCATACTGGCCGAGGCGACCCTTTCGTCGGAATGTGCCAGGCGGATCTTGAATTTTTGGTGTTCAACACTGCCGTTCCTGAGCAGCGCATCCTCGGGCTGCGGAATGCACATGTCGCGCAGGCTGTATGGCGACTGGAACGAGACGATCGTCCGCTCCCAATCATCCGCGCCGTCCTTGCGGCGGGAGGTGAAAGCAGGTCTATAGTTCAGTCCCATGTTGTCCAGAAATTCCGGTTATTTTGAAAGAATTCAGCTCGATTTGCGCGTCATGCCTGATTTAACGGCATGAAGTCTGGAAAAATTTATGCCCTGCCTGCCATCCACCGTGCGGCATCCACAGCGTAATAACTCAAGATCCCATCCGCGCCAGCCCGCTTGAAGCTCAACAATGCTTCCATGACACAGGCCCGCTCGTTAATCCAGCCATTTTGCCCCGCTGCCTTCAGCATGGCATATTCACCGCTGACCTGATAGGCGAATGTGGGCGCCCCGTAGGCATCCTTTACTTTTTTTACAATGTCCAGATAAGGCATTCCAGGCTTGACCATGACCATATCGGCGCCCTCCTGCAAATCCAGCCCCACTTCCCATAGCGCCTCGTCCGAATTGGCGGGATCCATCTGGTAAGTGTATTTGTTGCCAGCACCCAAATTGGCCGCCGAACCCACAGCATCCCGGAAGGGGCCGTAAAAGCTGGAGGCATATTTGGCAGCATAGGCCAGAATACGGGTGTGGAGGTGCCCTCCCGCATCCAGCGCCCCCCGCACCGCACCAATCCGGCCGTCCATCATGTCCGAGGGGGCAACGATGTCAGCACCTGCCTGGGCGTGACTCACCGCCTGTTTTTGCAGCACGGCCACGGTTTCGTCATTCAGCACATACCCCTTGCCGTCAATCAACCCATCCTGCCCATGGCTTGTATAAGGGTCCAATGCGACATCGGTAATGATGCCAAGTTCCGGCACGGCTTTTTTCAGCGCGCCCACGACGCGCGGCACCAGTCCATCCGGATTAAAGGCTTCTTCTGCGGCCAGTGATTTCAGGGCAGGATCAATCACCGGAAAAATCGCCATGGCCGGAATGCCCAATCCGACGCATTCCTCTGCCACGGGCAGCAGTAAATCCAGGGAGAGGCGCTCCACCCCTGGCATGGACGGGACCATTTCCCGCCGATTCACCCCATCCAGCACGAAAACCGGGTAGATTAAATCAGCCGCTGTCAGTGCGTTTTCCCGCATCAGGCGACGGGAAAATTCATCATGCCGCATGCGGCGCATGCGGCGCCCAGGATAAGCGCCAAACGGAAGCGTCACGGGAATCTCCAGAAAAAAAACATCATGCCGGAACTATTTTACGCCCCCCTATCTCTATGTTGGCAGATGGCGTTTGCTGTCTCCCGCTTCTCCTCCCTGAGCGGGAACCTTCCAAATGCGAAGGTCTTGAACCCGGCCTCCCCTTGGCCGGGTTTTTTTATCCCGGATAATCCATTAG
>CAZVBY010000152.1:0-4094 GCA_964625895.1 uncultured Thiobacillus sp. | reverse complement strand
GCGACGACCCTCCTCAAGTTGCGGCATTTGAAGGCGGTGCCGCATACGCCTAACGATCTGCCGTTCCTTCAATGGGTTTGAGGGCGCGTCAGGCCGTATTACACTGCAAGGCCCTGGCAACTGTGGCCCAACCGATATGCTAGCATGCAGAACAATCATCGATGGACAGGCAGATACAGGCATCGATGCCGAGGATCGTGGCTTGCAATATGGCGATGGGGTGTTTCGTACTTTGAAGGCGGAATCTGGCCGCTTGTGTTGGTGGAAGGATCAGTACCAGAAATTGCGCGAAGATTGCCAGGCATTGGGCATGGCGTGTCCGGAAGAGGCATTGCTGGAAAAAGAAGCCAGTCAGCTTGCCAATCAGTCCGATGTGGGCGTGGTCAAGATCATCATTACGCGGGGTGCGGCATCGCGCGGCTACCGGATGCCGGATGTTTCCAGACCGACCAGGATCGTCATGGGTTTTCCGGCCAGTTTGGTCCGGCCTGATGCCGCCCAGGTCCGCTGGTGCGATCTGACGCTGGCTCATCAACCTCGACTGGCTGGAATCAAGCATCTCAACCGCCTGGAAAACGTGCTGGCGCGCTCGGAGTGGAGCGACCCGGATATTGCTGAAGGCTTGTTGAAAGATGAATCGGGCCATGTCATCGGCGGCACCATGACCAACGTGTTTATTGTCGAGCAGGGCAGGCTGATTACGTCTGACCTTTCCCGTTGTGGCGTGGCGGGGGTTGCGCGTCATCGCATCCTGCGCGCGTCATCGCGGCGTGGTCAGTCAATCCATGTCGAGCACATCAGCCAGGCGCGCCTTCTGGCGGCTGAACAGGTACTGCTTTGTAACAGCCTGGTCGGCGTTTGGCGAGTGATGAAGCTGGATGACAAGGTCTGGCCGGACAACGGCTGGGCGGATCAATTAAGATACTGGCTTGATGAAGATCATTAAGCTTCTGATCGGGATAGGCTTGCTGGCGGCGATAGCCTTTTCGGGCTGGATCGCCTGGTTTGCCTACAAGCCCTTGTCCCTGCCCGCCACGCCATTTCAGTTGACCATCACGCCGGGCACCAGTCTGAAGGGCCTGGCTGCGCAATTAAAAAAAACGGGCATGCTGGAAGAGGGTACCCGCTTCAGGATTCTGGGACGCGTCATGGGCTATGCCAGCCGCGTGCAATCCGGTACGTATTCATTCGACAAGCCGCTCACGCCGATGGCGCTCTATGACAAGCTGGTGCGAGGCGAAGTCATCCAGGCGGCCATTCTGCTGGTGGAAGGCTGGAACATCCGCGAAGTCCGGCAGGAACTGGCGCGCCATCCGCAACTGGAACACAAGCTGGTCGATATGACCGATCGTGAAATGCTGGCCGCGATTGGTGCGGAAGAGAATCATCCCGAGGGGCTGTTTTTCCCGGACACTTATTTTTTCAATCCGGGCTCCAACGACATTGACATCCTGCGCCGTGCTTACCAAATGCAAAAAAAGAAACTGAACAACGCCTGGGAAACCCGTTCGCCCGGCCTGCCATATTCGGTGCCCTACGAGGCATTGATCATGGCCTCGATCATCGAGAAGGAAACGGGCGCCGCTCACGAACGCCCGTTGATTGCCGCCGTGTTTGTCAATCGCATCAATAAGGCCATGCGGCTGCAAACGGATCCCACGGTCATCTACGGGCTGGGCGCAACATTCGATGGCAATCTGCGCAAGGCTGATCTACAGCGGGACACGCCTTACAATACCTACACCCGTAAGGGCCTGCCGCCGACACCCATTGCCATGCCGGGTGAGGCCGCGATCCGTGCTGCGCTGAATCCGGCCCGTTCTGATGCGCTGTATTTTGTTTCAAGAGGTGATGGCACGCATGTTTTTTCCACCACGCTGGATGCGCATAACCACGCAGTCAATCGTTATCAAAGATGAGCCGGCTCGGATAGGTAACAATAAACAAGCCAAGTAAAAGAAATTGAAACCCGGGAAATTCATTACTTTGGAAGGTGTGGATGGTGCAGGCAAGAGCACGCATCTGGGTTTTCTGGCCGAGAAAATACGTGCGCGTGGTGTTGAGCTGGTGGTCACCCGCGAGCCCGGCGGTACCGAGTTGGGCGAGAAACTGCGGCATCTGCTGTTAAACGAGGCCATGCAGCCCGATACCGAATTGCTGCTGATGTATGCCGCACGTGCCGAGCATGTCGCCACCGTCATCAAGCCGGCGCTGGCCAGGGGCGCCTGGGTATTGTCAGACCGGTTTCATGACGCCAGTTTTGCCTATCAATGCGGTGGGCGGGGAGTCGACGTGAACCGTCTGCGGGTACTGGAACAATGGACGCTGGACGATTTCAAGCCTGATCTGACCCTGCTGTTCGACATCGCGCCAAAAATAGCCGCCAATCGCCGTGCCAAGGTACGCGCCGCCGACCGCTTCGAGCAGGAACAAGCCGACTTTTTCAACCGCGTGCGCGAAGCTTATCTGGCACGCGCCATGGCCGAGCCGGACCGCATCCGCGTGGTCGATTCCGCGCTGGACATCGAACTCATCCGCGCCGATCTGGACTGGATACTTCAAACCATCTGATGAGCGCACCTTACCCCTGGCTGACTCCGTATTGGTCCCGCTTGCAGTCCATGCGGCATCCGTTGCCACATGCCCTGCTGTTGGCTGGCCCGCGCGGCATCGGCAAGCTGGCGCTTGCGCGCGCTTGGGCAAAATCGTTGTTGTGTGAAAAGCCGGATACGCATGGGGAAGCCTGTGGTCAATGCGAAGGCTGTCACTGGTTCGAGGCCGGGACGCACCCGGACTTCTTGCATTTGACCCTGCTTGAAAAGGAAAACAAGGAAGGAGAAGTCAAACTCGCCACCGAAATCAGCGTTGAACAGGCGCGTAATGCGGTCGATTTTGTCCAGCTTTCCACTTACCGCGCCGGCCGCCGGCTGGTACTGGTCGAACCGGCCGAGGCGCTGAACACCGCTTCGGCCAATGCGCTGCTCAAGGTCTTGGAAGAACCGCCGATAAATACCGTATTCGTGCTGGTAAGCCACCAGCCGCGGCGCTTGTTGCCGACGATTCTCAGCCGCAGTCACAAGCTGGAAGCCGGATTGCCGACCTGGGAAGCGGGCCAGGCATGGCTCAAGGCGCAGGGCCTGGATGAGGCCGGCCTGGCCTGGACGGGCGGCGCTCCGCTGCTGGCATCGACCGCCCGCGAAGAGGGTTTGACCGAAATTCGCGCCGAAGTGCTCAATGCGCTGGGCGCGGGCAAGGATGTCGATGCCGTGGCGCTGGCGGAAATCTGGTACCGCAAAGTGGCGCCGAAAGTCTGGCATGGCCTGGCTTATCGCTGGCTGCTGGACCTGCTGGCAAGTCAGCTCGGGGGCCAGGCCCGGTTCAATCCGGATTTTTCCGGGGTGTTGGCCAGATTGGGAAAGCAGGCCAGTCTCACCGAATTGCTGGATTTGACGCAGGATGAAATGGCCTCGGGGCGTTGGGTGGAGCATCCGCTCAATCGCCAACAGGTGATGGAGGCGTGGCTGACGCGCTACCGTATGCTATTTACTGGAGAAGTCGCATGAGCAAAACTGACAAACAGGGGCCACAGACTGACATGCCGGGCACCCGCCCTGGCGTGCTGTCCCTGTCCATCAAGGAAAAATCCGCGCTATTTGCCGCCTACATGCCCTTCGTCAAAGGTGGTGGCTTGTTCATTCCCACCAACAAGACCTACAAAATGGGCGAGGAAGTCTACATGCTGCTCTCGCTGATGGAAGACCCCGCCAAACTGCCGGTTTCCGGCAAGGTTGTCTGGATCACCCCGAACGGTACGCATGGCGGCCGTGCATCTGGCATTGGCGTGCAATTTGCCGCCAACGAAAGCGGCAACTCCGCCCGCAACAAGATCGAAGGCCTGCTCGGTGGTTCCCTCAAATCCACCCGGCCCACGCATACCATGTAAACCTCGAATTCCCTCTCCCCTTGCGGGAGAGGGCCAGGGTGAGGGTGAGGGGGATGATACCGATAGCGTTGCCTTCGTTGCACTCTGGTATCCTGCAAACCGCGCTTCGGCGCGGTTTTTTGTCGATCCCAATTCCGCCTTCAAATCAAAA
>CAZVBY010000151.1:0-4095 GCA_964625895.1 uncultured Thiobacillus sp. | reverse complement strand
ATAGTTACTCATATTACATTGGTGCTTAAACACCTTCCCTCCTCCTCTTTCCATCTCTCCCACTGTCGAGGTTTTTATTGTAAATCCGACAATATCCCCCCCCGTAACGAGACATTCTTTTACAACCAGGTGCCTGTCCCAACAGGATATTCCTTTTTTCAGTTTACCAACTTCATCATCATGATGAAACTGTAGTTTTTCTCCGTCATATGCCCCTGCCTGTGCATCCTGAAAATCTATAATACTTTCAAGTCCGATTTCTGATGTTGCAAGAGACCCTTTTGTAGAAAGCCTTTTTGCTGGCGGTGAGAATGATAATTCTGTTTTGGGAGATGTTGAACCTTCGTAGTTTGGTTTAAAAAAGAAGGGTAATTTTTTCCAGGGAGAAACCAGGTGTTTGATGAAACACTTACGTCCCTGGGTTTCGTTTTGACTTTGTATGCCTCCCCTGGCTCCTATTGTTCTGCTGATAATCTCATAATTGATACACTCTGCCTTGTATGTTGCTCCTTCCCTGCGGTGTTTTGGGTAATTAAATCCAAGAAAAACCCTCCCGTATGTTGTTATAAAATCATACCACCCCTTTTCGTTTTTAACAGGACTGCCATCTTCGTCTATGTAGGCAAATGTCCTATTATCTGTATAACACATCCTGGCAAAATGAAAAAATTTCCGGTCCCTGTCCCTGTATTTTGGGAGCCCTACATCTATATGCCACCAGGCGCAATAAAAATAATGCCATCCATCAATGTATGTTGGCTTTCCGTTGTTAAAAAACCAATATCCATTTAGCCTGTATTTCCATGCTTTTTGTATGAATTTTATTTCATCTTCATAAAGGTGCTTGCTGCGCTCTAACTCCTCCCATATTTCATCCAGTGTAGAAAATTTTCTTTGTAATTCTTTTAATCTTCTTGGTATCAAGGGCGGTTCCCAGAATTGACCTTTTGCCGATTTTCCAAATCCGTCTATTAAATGATATTCGGGGGGAGACGGAAGGTCTATTCGTATGGGTTGTAGGTCCTTATCATTGGTGTTTACCCAGCAATACTTGTCTGCTTCCTGATATTGCGCAAGTATTTTAGGAGAAATTTCGTCTGAATATTTTTTAATCAGGGATAGGGTTTTCATTGTTTGATAGTTTTCTTGCAATATCCTCTGGCCTAAATGCAATCCTTTCTTCTTCAATATAACGAAGCACTGTTTCTTTTAAGTGAGGGTTTGTGTCTTCTTTTAGCATTTGCAAAAGAGTTTCTTCCAGTTCCTCCCCTAACTCCTTTAATTCCTTCAGCCTTTTTGTTTCTCCGGAAATAACATCAAGAAGAATACTGTAATATGAGTTTTCAATACCTACGAATAGTGTGTATTTGAAGGACCTGTGGATTCTAACAAATTCAACTATTTTTTGATTTACAATATTATTCTCCCCTCTCATGAAATTTTCTACCGGCGAAACAAACATGCCCCCGGAAATCATTTCAAATTCTACATCATGTGCAACCTCTATTTTTCTTTTAAGAACATCCTTAAACCTGTTCCGATAAGGAGTGTTTTTGTCATACATACAGAATATCCATTTCATCAGTTTTTCATTATCAATACCCTCCCCCGCTGACTTTTGAAATATTTTATATTTTTTCAATTCAGGGTAAACCTTGAAAACACTTTCGTTTTCTGGAACCTTCACCGGGTTATACATCATCCCGGAAAATTCTCTGTCAATAAACTGTGATTTCATAATATTGCCAGTATGTCGTGTCTTTGTATTCTGTATAGTTTTCTGCCTTTGTCTATTTTAGAATGATACTCATATTCAACAGGAATATCTCTTACTTTTTTCATCACCATCAAATCTCCTTCTTTTACGGGTATGTTTTCGTCTGAAAAATCAGAATTAGCATACTCTGTGTTTGGGTGTCCGATGTAAACGGCTTTTGCAAAAACAACATCTGTATTGCTTTTCTCCTGCAGGGTGACTATCTCAATCCCGGATATTTTTTTCAGGTATTCTTGTTTCTTTTTTTTCCAGGGATCTTCTGCTGGTTCTGCCAGGATATATCCATTGACAGGAATTACTTTATTGTCCCTAATAACCGCATAGACATTGTTATAACGAACAAGGATATAGTATTTCCCGTTTTCTTTAATATATTTTTTCTCCTCATCTCTTAAACAGTTTTGAACTGCAAGATAATACATCACCACACGATCACCTCGTTTTATTTCCAGGGGGGTTTTCCATGGCATTGTATATGGGGAGCCTTTTTTAAAAAATAGAGATCTTGGTGCAGAAACCACTGTTCCTGTAACAACAATGTGTTTTTCCGGCTCAAATGTATTGTCAATATAAATTTTTACTCCGCTTTTAGTGATGAAGTAATTATTTTCTTCGTCCAACTCCACCATTAGTGAGTTTTTAATTACCCTTCCTTGCTTCATAGTTTTTGTTTTTTATGCAGGTCATTTTACCATTTATCTCCACAAACCTAATATGACCTTTTTTTTCTTGATAATGGAATCTTTTCCCCATAGCTCTTTTATCTTTTCTTGATAAGCCATTCCACATAATCATTTCTGATTTAAGTAAATTAATCCATTGGCCGTGGTATTTAATGCAAATGTAATTATGTAAAACCTGGGTGGCTTTAATCGGGGGATCTTTTGGATCGGTGGGTTTTAGCCAAAACCATTTAATGAACCATTGGAATATTTGCCGAATTATTCTCATGTTTCATAGTTTAAAAGAAAGGGGTTTCCCCCTTTCCTATTAAGTTGCAAGAGTCCTAAATCTTCTTAATTCACCCCACACTTCATATCCCGCTCTGGTTGCTCTGGCCCGGTAGAAATAATTTGTGTTTGCGGTCAGGCCGGTCAGTAAGGAAGTATTATTTATCCATGTGGCTGAAGCGGATGTCACCGTTGTTGGAGTTATTTCTGTGGTAATAACATCTTTGTTGGTACCATGAAATGTTCTCATAGTTGTCGTAACACCTGCCGGCAAACACCTAAAATTTATGGTTGCGGTTGTGGCTGTAATACTGGTTACTGCACCTGTTTCAATCATTGGTGCTTCTGCTCCCAACACGCGCTGCTTGGATAGTACTTCAATGGCATTTGTAAGGAATCCCTTGATGCCTGCGGTAGTACCGAAATAGAAAACTGTGGCCTTTTCTGAAAACACCCTCATGTTTCGCTGATAAGGACCACGAAAATTGGCGCCCACTTTGGGGTTTACCGGCTTTGCGGTAATTTTTGCCTCTACGTCAAGAATAAAATCTGGCATGGTTTTAAGATTTTAGTTAATAATTAAATTGACACTCCAAATATAAAAAAAAAACCGATGTATCCAACACTGGGGGAACTTGCTATGAAACAAAAAACAGATAACTGTCGGCAACTAGCTATCTAGATAATAAATTTAATTCTTTTTTTAAAGAAAAACTTTACACTATATCCTTCTTAATATTGTTACAATTTTTTTTCCATCACAAATCTTTTAGCCTTTTCTTTTTCTTTAATTAAAGTCAGTGACTTTTATTAATAGAGTAATACTATACTCTTTTAATATTTATAAGCGTACTTTTAAAAGTACATTCCTGCGTACTTTATAAAGTACGATATGTTTTTGTATGTGAAATAATTTTCTTAGTTTTGTTACTGTCAAACTTTAAAATATTTACCATGGAAAAAGGACACTCCCGAGGAGCTGTTCGGCTCCCTCTACCCTCAGAGTTTAGGGGTATTTGGTTACCAAAAGAATTATTAACAGACGACAATCTTACCCTGTCCGAGGCTGTTTTATTAAGCGTAATAAAAGCTCTTTCTGAAAGGAGGGGGTATTGTTATGCAGGATCAGATTATTTATCTGAGTTCATTAAGGTCAAAGGAAAGACTACTGTAAGAAACATGATCTATGGTCTTAAAAAAAGGGGATATCTTGAAACTGTTCCCGGGACAGGAAATCGCCGATCAGTTAGGCTGGATAGTTCCACTTCCTGGGTTGAGGTTGCCAGCTAACGTTTCGCGGCTTGGCGTAGTGGCGGATTTTTAGCACAAAAGTTCAAACGAAGAACTGCACTTGAACCTACTACAAAA
>CAZVBY010000150.1:0-4189 GCA_964625895.1 uncultured Thiobacillus sp. | reverse complement strand
GGTGAAATCAATCAGTTTACTCTAAATTCTGACATTATTCAGAATCAGCACCCGTATGGCTGGGTTTCTGTTGTGGGATGCGGGTTTGGCGCATCTTCTCCGATCAGCATGGGTTTGCCATCTTGCCAAATGACGGCGTATTGACCGAGGCGTTTTTTGCGGTCTAGGGCTTTTTCGACGGCTTTACGCATCACATCCAGCATTCTTTGGGTGTCTTGGGACGGAGTGTCCATAATCCAGCTTCCTTCAGGAGTTGTTGGTAGTGTAGAGGCATGATCTATTAAATTTTTTGCATTTCTAATGCGTAAGTTATTTATTCGCAAGTATTGTCTGGATTTCTTGATATTCTTTATATGA
The DNA here is from genome assembly GCA_964625895.1 of uncultured Thiobacillus sp. Taxonomy (GTDB): domain Bacteria; phylum Pseudomonadota; class Gammaproteobacteria; order Burkholderiales; family Thiobacillaceae; genus UBA6918. The sequence continues at coordinate 3,832 of CAZVBY010000150.1, read as the reverse complement.
TCCGATCATTCTATTGTGATGGCGCAGCCAAAATTGTCTGACATTTTCCAAATCAGATAATGTCCAGTTGACAATATCTAATGGGGTTTGTTCGTTCACATCTTTTCTCTCTGCTAGTTCTGGGAAGAGTTCGATAATTTTTTTGACAATTGTTGGGTGCCCCATTTTTGCCGCTGTATGTAATATGCTGCTGTTACCATCGTCTGTTTTTTCAATGTCTATTTTTCCGTGATCTAACAGCAATAAGACACAATCAATAGATCGAGAAGCGCAAGCTGCATGTACTGCTGTTCTACCATGAAAATCTTGTAAGTTGATGTCCGCACCCGCATCAAGAAGGGCTTTAACTAGTTCTCTATTTTTAAAATGTGCTGCCATCATTAGTGGTGTTTGTGCTTTGAAATCAGCAATGTCAATAAGTGCTGGAAATTCTTCAATAATTATTTTTATTGCTTGTTTGAAAGTATTTTCAACTCTAGCTGTGATCTCTCTGTTGGAGGAGTTACTTGAAATATTCTGTGCTACTTTTATAATTTCCATTAGATATGTATGACCACGAACATCGGTCAATCGTTTGTTTTTGAGATGTTTATTGAGTTTTAGCCATTTTCTAAAGTTTATCCAATCCTCATGAAAAAACATTTCTGTGGTTTTCTTTATATCGACTTGGGAAAGATATGTTGGTGTGAGCTTTAACTCACTTGGATAGGGTTTATATAAAATTTTCCAGAAATGATCTGACATTTCAACGGCAGTATCTTCCATGTTAGGGGTTTCTCCTTTTATAGCAATAAAGTTGATAAGATTGCGATAGTATTTCTCATGATTTTCTGGAATCAGTCGTTGATTTGAAACGGCAATAGAAAAGACATCCCGTGCAATTTCTCCTCTCAATGTTCCGTAATTTCTTACGCAGCAGGCTTCGAGTGCTGTGTTAAATAATTTCTCAGCTTCCTCAAAGTTATTGCAAAAGAGATGGTGTTTAGCCTCGTTCCGAAGAAATACAGCTTCCCACAAATAAAATTTCGGATTTTTCTTTGCTATTTCCAACAAGTTAGCTACCTCATATTTTGTGTTTTTGTTCCGATTTTTATGCTCATTAAGGATTTGATGTAATTTTGCCATTATGATATAAAGTTCATGCTCCGGTTTAATGGCGATTTCAGCAAGACGTTTTTCAATAACTTCATTGGTGCTTGAAGAAAAATTATTTTGGTGGAAAACTTCAAATAATAGTTGAAAATCATCAACATCTTGCAACTTTCTCCACGGAGAATTTCCAGTTTTTAGTGTTGTACTTAGTTTTCTGTTTGCATCATTATCAAAACAAAAATCTTTGAATCTTTTTTCATGAGCAAGTGTTATAGCCAATCTGCTTTCTTCGCTATAGGGAATATGATGTTCTAGTCCAGTATTTGCTTCTAGTTTTTCAAAAATTTTAGATAAATATTCAGCTAGAATGGCAGTGTTGCCTTCATGATTGCGGTGTGATGGCATAATACTAGAATATAGTGTCATTTTTTCGATTGGATGAAATTATTCTTCAAACCAACAATTTTCTGCTATTTCGCCATCATCACGGCATTGATTCCATGCCTCTATCGTAAGACCGTAAACTCTTTGGTAAATGTCAATTAGTTGAAGTAATTTATTTTTTTCTGGGTCTGCCTCTGTTGGCGATACATCTGGGCATAAAAATTTAAGTAGACGTTGATAAGCGTCTTGTGCGGCCCTGGCTAATAATAGTTGCTGCCTAATGACTCTAAGCGTTGGCGCTGAGTAACGCCGTAGGACATTATCAATGAATAATTGCTTTTCAGTTTCGGACGCTGTATTTGAAAAAACTGCATCGAGTCTTACCCTAGCCATTGGCAGATTGTCTCGTATGCCCTCTTCATCCAGTTTTTTTGTTTTAATCAAAAAATCCATAGCTGATTGATATTGATCTTCTAATGAACCTGTTGTTTTTAATTCAAAAGTCCCATTGAATTTTAGCTCTACATCTTCATTAAAGTATTTTTCAATATTATCAGTGCGAGGTAATGTCCCTTTGTTTTTCCAGTTGTACAGAGTGCGTTCAATGCTTTCTGGGTCTAGTTCTTTATAATGAAGTCCTTCTTTTATTGCATCCATTGGAAGATTAAGTAGATCCAATAACCATTCAATCACCTGAGAAACAGGAGGTATCAAGATTTGTTTGCCCTTAATAATGCGAGGTTGAGGGAAGTACCAATTCATGCTGCCTTGTATGTCTGGTGTTGGTGAATCTATTTTCCAGTGTGCGGCGAGTCTGGCAAGCCCCGGTATGTAGGAATACGCCAGCATGTACCATACGATCTGACGCGGCTCTGCGTCGAATGTCCAAAGATGTTGTTCAAGTTCTTTGTGGAATCCTGCCCAGTTCATCAGGTTCATAGAAAAGTGAGCCTTGGCTTCTTCGTCCAGTTCGAGGGCAGTGAAAATATCATCCAACATATCTTTTAAAATATCATTATGTTTTTTAAGTGATTTCTCAAAGTTTCTGAAGCCATTTTTATCTTTGCTTTGCATGGAGTTCAAGCCAAAGCTCTGATGGGCTTCAAGCAGGATCTCTTCAAATGATGGGACGGTAGCCATGTGCAGATGCCTCAGTGTTGTTATGAGGTCAAGATTCTATCAGAAATGCGGGGGGGGGGGTACGTAAAGTTTCATTTCGCGGTACAGGCACTGACCGTACAGTGGTGACATCAACAACACGGAGATAAATGATGAAAATGAACACTTACACAGATGGCAAGCAATTAGTCATTAACTGGCACATTACCGAAGTTTGCAACTACTCATGTGAGTATTGTTATGCAAAGTGGCACAAAGAAGATCGACCACGAGAGCTTTTGCATAATGAGTTTCAAGTAAAGACGTTGATTGCTAATTTGTACGATTTTTTTAAGCCATCTAATACAAAAAATCCCTTGCATGGAAAAATGCAATGGAGTTCTGTACGTTTAAATTTGGCAGGTGGTGAGCCAACGTTGTATAAAGATAAAATGTTAATGATTATGGAAACGGCTAAAAGTATCGGTTTTGACATTTCCATTATCACAAACGGCAGTGCATTTTATGATTTTGAATTTGTAAAGGACATGGCTAAACATGTTTCTTTGCTGGGGATTAGTCTTGACTCTTCTGATGATGCTTCCAATAAAATTATTGGTCGTATCAATAAGAAAGGTGGGTTTTTGAATAGGAATAAAATGATTGATGCTATCAAAATAGCGAAGATTGTTAATCCAGATATGCGCCTTAAAATCAATACAGTAGTTAATTATGCAAATTGCCATGAAAATGTTAGTGAAATTATTGATGAGTTGAAGCCAGAAAAATGGAAAGTATTGCGTATGCTTCCAGTCGTAACAAATAGTTTGGCGATAACGGATGATGAGTTTGATGGTTTTGTTGATCGTCATCAACACTTAAACGATGTAATGAGAGTTGAAGATAATCAGGATATGACCGAATCATATATTATGATTGATCCATTTGGTCGCTTTTTTCAAAATTCATCTAGCTTGAAGGTAGGAGAAGAATACGCATATAGTTCGCCTCTCTTAGAGAGTGGTGTCGATGTGGCTTTTCGTGAAATGAATTTTTCGGTTGAAAAATTTTCGGCGCGTTATTCGTAATTGAGAGGATCAGCTAATGCGCTACAGTAAATCAAAGAAAATCAATGAAATTGTCAGTGATTTGGTGAAAGAACATGAATGTATATTCCGATATGGTGGGAAACATGGAAGGCTATGGAACTGTTCCGAAATAATTTCCCTCTTTTCTGCTAACAGAGAATGGGGGAATA
>CAZVBY010000149.1:0-4192 GCA_964625895.1 uncultured Thiobacillus sp. | reverse complement strand
CTGTGAGCTTCAATGAAGAAGCTCAATCTGTCCGTGGAAACGGGTCAAGTCCAAGAAGTCATCGAGGAGACCACTACATGAAATTCGAAGGCTTCTCCCCCGGCGTCTGGCTCCAGCAGTACCAGTACAGGAGCTTCTCGCCCGTGCCGGTGAACCACCCGTGGAGCTGGGAAGACCCGCGCATCAACACCCTGCTGGAACAGGCCACCCGCGCCCTGGGGGAGCTGAATGCCTTCTCGCTGATCATTCCGGACATCGACCTGTTCATCGAGATGCACATCGCCAAGGAGGCGAACCAGTCCAGCCGCATCGAGGGCACCCAGACGGCCATGGACGAGGCGCTGATGAGCGAGGCGCTGATCGCGCCGGAGAAGCGCGACGACTGGCGCGAGGTGCGCAATTACATCGAGGCCATCAACACGGCCATTGCCGAGCTGCGCACCTTGCCGCTGTCCAACCGGCTGCTGCGCGAGACCCACGCCATCCTGATGCGCGGGGTGCGGGGCGAGCACAAGTGCCCGGGGGAATTCAGATCCACCCAGAACTGGATCGGCGGCTCGGGCCTGATGGACGCGGCCTTCGTGCCGCCGCACGCCAACGAGGTGGCGGAGCTGATGAGCGACCTGGAGAAGTTCTGGCATAACGAGGCCATCGAGGTGCCGAACCTGATCCGCGTGGCCATCAGCCATTACCAGTTCGAGACCATTCACCCGTTCTGCGACGGCAACGGGCGCATCGGTCGCCTGTTGATCACCCTGTATCTGGTGAGCAAGGGCCTGCTGCACAAGCCTTCGCTGTACCTGTCCGACTTTTTCGAGCGCAACCGCGGCAGTTATTACGACGCCCTGATGGCGGTGCGGACCTCGGGCGACCTGATCCATTGGATTCGCTTCTTCCTGACCGGGGTGGCGGAAACCGCGATCAAGGGGCGGGATACCTTCCAGCAGGTGCTGGCATTGCGCACCCGGATGGAAGGCCAGATGCAGGAGCTGGGGCGGCGGGGTAAGTCCGGACTGGCCCTGTTGCAGTTGCTCTACCGTCGCCCGGTGATCACCGCCCAGGAGGTCGGGGAGGCGCTGGGCATCAGCGCGCCAACCGCCCAGGCACTGGTACGCGAGCTCAAGGCGCGAGGCGTGCTGGTCGAGTTGACCGGCTTCGCCCGGAACCGGGTGTACTGTTTCGAAGCTTACTTACAGCTTTTTCTTGGTTAAATTATCTTTGCTAAACTTAACTATGAAATCCTGTCATTAAATTTCAGTTCCCAAACCATGCGGTCAACTGTGGGGAAAGTGCTTAATTGCAAAACGCTCGACACAGACAAAATCAGACGATTTCATTATTAATCAATGTGTTGCTTCTTTTAATGCAAACCCGAGCGAAAAAGGAGAACAGACCTTCATGAGCCTCATCGACGAAAACATGGCCGAGCAAGCCGCCCTCGACTGGTTCGAGGAGCTGGGTTATCAGCGTGTTTTCGGGCCTGACATCGCACCGCAGGGGCCGCAGCAGGAACGGGAGAACTACAAGGTGGTGGTGCTGGCCGACCGATTACTGACGGCGATGGCCCGCATCAATCCGCACATCCCCGCTGCCGTGCTCGAAGATGCGGCTCGCCAAGTTATCCATGGCAATGCCGCTGGCCTGATGCAGGCCAACCGCCAGTTCCACCGTTGGCTGACCGATGGCGTGCCTGTGGAAATCAATCGAGACGGCGAAACGCTCGGCGACCGCGTCAAGCTCATCGACTTCGGTAACGTCGATAACAATGAGTGGGTTGCCATCAACCAGTTTTCCATCGAGGGGCCGAAGCACACCCGCCGCCCCGACATCGTGGTGTTCATCAACGGCCTGCCGCTGGCCGTCATCGAGTTGAAGAACCCCGCTATTGATACCGCCGACATCTGGGCGGCGTTCAATCAGTTGCAGACCTACAAGGAGGACATCCCCGACCTGTTTGTCTTCAACGAGGTGCTTGGCATTTCCGATTACACCCTTGCCCGCATCGGTTCGCTGTCCGCCGACCAAGAGCGATTCAACGCATGGAGAACCATCGACGGCGAGAAGCTCGACCCGCTCGGTGAGTTGCAGCAGCTTGAAACTGCGATTCGCGGCCTGTTCCGCCGCGACCTGCTGCTGGAATACCTGCGGCATTTCATCCTGTTCGAGGATGACGGCTCATCGGGCTCACTGGTCAAGAAAATCGCGGGCTATCACCAGTTCCATGCGGTGCGTGCCGTGATGCAGAGCGTGATTGTCGCCAGCCGTCCCAACGGCAACCGCAAGGGCGGTGTGGTGTGGCATACGCAGGGCTCGGGCAAGAGCATCGAGATGACCTGTCTCGCAGGGCGATTGATGACGGCGCCGGAGATGAACAACCCGACCATTGTCGTCGTCACCGACCGCAACGACCTCGACGGTCAGTTGTTCGAAACCTTTGCGGGAGCATCGGAGCTGCTGCGGGAAACGCCCGTGCAGGCCGACACCCGCCCCGACCTGCGGGCCAAGCTCGCCAATCGCCCGTCGGGCGGCATCATTTTCACCACCATCCAGAAGTTCGCTCCGTTCGAGGACGAGGACGGTTATCCGCTGCTGACCGACCGCGAGAACATCGTCGTCATCTGCGACGAGGCTCACCGCTCGCAATACGGGTTTTCGGCACGGCTGGCGGAGGTCAAGGATTCGGCGGGTGTGTCGGGCACGGTGCTCTCGACGGCGCTCAGTACATCCATGCGCTACGGGCACGCCCATTACCTGCGGGAGGCGTTGCCGAACGCGACCTTTGTCGCTTTTACGGGCACGCCGATTTCCTCCGAGGACAAGGACACGCAGGCGGTGTTCGGCAGCTATGTCCATATCTACGACATCGAGCAGGCCGTCAAGGACGGTGCCACGGTTCCCATCTATTACGAGAGCCGACTCGCCAGGCTGGAACTGAAACCCGAGGAGATGCCGCTCATCGACGACGAGGTCGATGAACTGACCGAGGACGACGAGGAGTCGGCCAAGGCCCAGCATCTTCGCCGCTGGGCGGCCTTGGAGAAAATCGTCGGAGCGCCGCCACGCATCCAGAAGGTTGCCGAGGATTTGGTGACGCATTTCGAGAACCGCCTCGCCGCCCAAACGGATGAAGTCCGTCGCGATGCACACGGCGGCAAGGCGATGCTGGTCGGCATGAGCCGCGAGGTGTGCGTCCACCTCTACAACGCCATCGTGGCCCTGCGGCCCGAGTGGCACGATGACGACCCCGAAAAGGGGGCCATCAAAATCATCATGACGGGTTCGGCCTCGGACAAGGCGTTGCTGAAACCGCATATCTACCCGAAGGAAATCAAGAAGCGGCTCGAAAAGCGGTTCAAAGCCCCCGCCGACCCGATGAAGCTGGTCATCGTTCGGGATATGTGGCTGACGGGCTTCGATGCCCCGTGCGTGCATACGATGTATGTCGATAAGCCGATGAAGTCGCACAACCTGATGCAGGCCATTGCACGCGTCAATCGGGTGTTCAAGGACAAGGTGGGCGGGCTGGTGGTCGATTACATCGGCATCGCCACCGAACTGAAACAGGCACTCGTCGAATACACCAACTCCAAGGGCAAAGGCAGGCCGACCATCAAGGCCGAGGAAGCCCTCGACATCCTCGTCGAGAAGATGAGCATCCTGCGGGCGATGCTGCACGGCTTTGAATATTCAGAATTCCGCACCAAAGCTTTGTCGCTGCTGGCGGGTGCCGCAAACCATGTGCTCGGGCAGGAGGACGGCAAGAAGCGGTTCGCCGACCAGGTGCTTTCGGCCAGCAAGGCATTCGCCCTGTGCTGCACGCTCGACGGAGCGTTGGTTCATCGTGACGAGCTGGCGTTTTTCCAAGCCATCAAGTCGGCACTGACCAAGCACACCATTCAGGACAAGAAGCTGTCCGACGAGGCCAAGGAGCATGCCCTGCGGCAAATCATCTCGGGGGCACTGGTGTCCGACGAGGTCATCGACATCTTCGCGGCAGCGGGTCTGAACAAGCCGAACATCGGCATCCTGACCGATGAGTTCCTCGACGACGTGCGGCATATGGAACACCGCAATCTCGCGGTCGAGCTGCTGGAACGGCTGTTGAAGGATGACATCAAGGCCCGATTCAAGACCAATGTCGTGCAGGGGCAGAAGTTCTCCGAGCTGCTGGAAGCCTCGCTCATCCGTTATC
>CAZVBY010000148.1:0-4209 GCA_964625895.1 uncultured Thiobacillus sp. | reverse complement strand
AATGCCTTTAACTCATTGATCCGTGAATCAAAGGGCTAGGCTCTGAATCGCTGGGTATTTTTGCCAAAATTTTTGCTATCATGCAGCGCATAACCATACAGCTCGGTAACAACAATTATGATGAACTTACCCGTAGGAGCAAACCTGCCACTGAACGGCAATCGCTGGACAGTCGCCATCACCTTTCCGCACGACATCCGCCATGACTTAGGGCTGGCGGTGTTGCCGGTCAATGAAGCAAAACAATTAGTTACCGCCCCGCAATTGGCCCATGCCAATGCCACCGAATGGGCAAGTGCCAAGCTGAATGACGCAGGCACGAGTTACGCTCTGACACTGGATACCAACGTGTTAGCCAATCCCACCATTACGCGCTTGTGCGTGGTGCTGTACCGCTACGGCGCACGCGGGCCAGTAGATGTGGGAAGCAACGTGACGGTGCAAATAGATGCCGTTTTCACCCACACCGTTGCCTTGGGGGAGATGCAGGCTTCCGCGCTGATTGTCGCCGAGTTTTACCAGCGAGCATGGCAATGGAAAGTCCGTGCTCTGGCAGAAACCTCCGCCTACGGGCTTGCTGCATTGGGGCGCAGAATGGGCATGGAGGTGGATGAAAGCTCGCCCTTCAACACCCCAAACAACCCCGAACGCCAACCCGGCAACTGGACAGGCACGGCATTTCTGGTTGCCCCTAATGTCTTCATGACCAACGCACATGTGGCAGACGGTGCAAGCCGTATCCGCTTGAGTTCGCTGCAAGGCAATCTCGATGCCGAACCGATTATCAGCGACAGCACCAACGATTTGGCATTGTTGCGGGTAGCCACCCCAAGCCACCTACAACCGCTCCCGTTTCGCAGTAGTGGTGTCGGTTTGGCGCAAAGCATCACCACGCTAGGCTATCCGCTGGCAGGCTTGATGGGCAGCGGCATTCAAGTCACACAAGGCGTTATTTCCGGCCTGTTCGGGGCGCACAATGATATTCGCCTCTTGCAATTCACCGCACCGATCCAGCCCGGTTCCAGCGGCAGTCCCTTGCTGGATGAAACGGGCGCAGTGCTAGGGTGCGTCTCGTTCACGTTTACACGCACTCAGAACATGAATTTTGCCATCCGTCACAGTTTGGCGATTGCATTAATGGAAGCGGCTAATATCCAATACAACCTACAAAGCAGTGCGCAAACGCTGTCAGCCGCGCAAATGGTGACGCAAACCCAAAACGCCATCTGGCGTGTAGAATGCGCCAGTTAACTAACCACTAACGGATTTTTCATGCCAATCACTGTCAACCTCGAACAGGGCACGCTCAAGCTGATCATCGAATCCGGCACGCATTCGCCGGATGAACTCTTCGGCTTGGCGCAACGCCGCAACCCGAAACGCGCCTTCCTGTTTGTTTCCAAAGTGTTGGGCAGGCACATTCCGGTATCGCCAGCGGTTATGCGCAATGCTACGGACACTCTTGCCGCGCAAATTCCCACTGATTTGCCGGGGTCGGTCGTGGTTATCGGCATGGCAGAAACCGCGATTGCCTTGGGTGCTGGGGTGCAACAAGCCCTCAGCCGTAACCGTGACGACACGCTGTACCTTTGCACCACGCGTCACCCGCTGGATTTGCCGATTTTGGTCGAATTTCGCGAAGAACATAGCCACGCTACCCAGCAAGTGCTGCACCTGCCACAACACGCTGCCGATGTCGACTTGCTACGCACCGCACGTAGCTTGGTGCTAGTCGATGACGAGGCTTCCACCGGCAAAACCTTCGCCAACTTGTTGGAAGCCTTGCAACGCGCCGGACTGGATCAGTTTGAACGCATCGTCGCTGCCACCCTTACCGATTGGTCGGGCGGTGCTGCCGCCGCACGGCTGGGCGAACGCGCTATTGCCGTATCACTGCTGTCAGGGCGTTGGGATTGGCAAGCCAACGACGCACCGCCGCCGGACATGCCACAGGTCGATGTGCTCGGCACGGGGGAATGGCACGCCAATCCTGCCAATGATTGGGGGCGGTTGGGGGTGCGGGAACATCACGTAAGAAGAACCTCACCCCCCGCCCCCGGCGAACGTATACTAGTCCTCGGCACGGGCGAATTCGTCTGGCCTCCCTTCTTACTCGCGGAATATCTGGAACAACAAGGCGCAACCGTGCATTTCAGCGCCACCACCCGTTCACCGATTGCCCTAGGTCACAGCATCCAACACCGCTATTGCTTGCACGACAATTACGGGCAGGGCATTCCCAATTTCCTCTACAACGTCGTGCCTGAAAATTACGACCGTATTCTATTATGCAGCGAACCACCCGCGTATTTGCTGGATAAAACACTGATCAGTGCCTTGAACCCCACCTGTGTGGAGTTCTATCCGTGAAGCCCTTATTACTCACCGATCTGGATGACACGCTGTTCCAGACTGCCCGCAAAATGCCAGCGGATGCGGATAAAATCCCCGCTGCACAAGGCAAAACCAGCGACAGCGGGAGCTTTATGCACCCTTGGCAACACGATTTCATCCACTGGGCGCTGGACTGTATGACCGTAATTCCTGTAACCGCACGGGGTATTGTCTCTTTCAAACGTGTCCACCTGCCCTTCCAGCACGGCGCGGTGTGTGTGCACGGTGCTGCCATCCTGACACCCGATGGTAGCTTGGATGCTGAGTGGCATTCACACATGCAACCGCAACTGGCGGCGTACCAAGAACGCTTACCAGAAATGTTGGCATCCGCGCTGCAAATCGGTGAAACGCTGGGGTTATCTTTACGCGGCTGGCTGGAATCGGTAGAAGACACCGCTGCGTATCTGGTGATCAAGAGTAATACCGCCAGCACCGCAGACCTCCAGCAACTGCTGCATACATTACGTGAAACCCTTAACTTGCAAGGCTTCTACACCCACATGAATGGCAACAACCTCGCCCTGCTGCCCGATTTCGTCAACAAACGCGCCGCAGCGGCAGAAATTCTGCGGCGGCATACGGCTGAACACGGGCGTACCCCGGTATTTGGCATGGGCGATAGCGTGTCCGATTTGGGCTTTATGCGCTTGTGTGACTTCGCCGGGTTCCCGCCCAACACGCAAATTTGCAGGCAGTTGCCATGAGCGCAACCCACCATTTTCACGGCTCGTATGCTGCCCGCGATGTCACGTTTTTGTTGCGGCAAATCGTCATGGAAACTACGCCTGTGGAGGAGAAGGAACGCCTGATTCAAAGCGGTCAGCGCCATTATTCCGAAATGTTGACGCTGGAATCACCGCCATCCGACGCGCATCAAGCCTTGTTCGAGCAAGCACTGGACGATGGGCTGGAACGCCTTGCCCGCGAAGTGCAAGCTTTGGCACTGACCTTGCAGCAACGTCGCCCGAATCGCCCGATGGTGCTGGTGAGTTTCGTGCGGGCGGGTGTGCCGTTGGGCGTATTGCTGCTACGTGCCTTGCGCGAATTGGGTGTAGAAAGTGAGCATTACGGCATCAGCATTGTGCGGGATAAAGGCATCGACCAAGCGGCGGTGGACTGGATTGAGCAACGCCATGCGTTCGCTGACATTGTGTGGGTGGATGGCTGGGTCGGCAAAGGCGCGATTCATGGCGAATTACAACGTTCGCTGGGCAACCGTTACCCTGACAGCGAGATTCCCTTGGTGGTGTTGGCTGACCCGACCGGCAAAGCATGGCTATCCGCATCCGGGGAAGATTGGCTGATTCCGTTTGGCGTTTTAGGCTCGACCGTCTCCGGTTTGGTGTCGCGCTCGATCTTACGTGAAGATGGCGGCTGGCACGCTTGTGTCAATTACGCGCATTTGGCGGCACACGATGTTAGCCAGTGGTTCGTCGATACCGTGGATACTTGCCGTCGCTCTCAGCAACGTGTCACGGCGGCGGATTGGGCGGATGCGTTGCGCCACACCCTGCTGGCGCAATCACAAGCCACCATCGCGCAACTGGTTGAAACTTTTGATATTGCCAACCTTAACCGCTTGAAGCCGGGGATTGCGGAAGCCACCCGTGCGGTGATGCGACGCGTGCCAGAACACATTCTGGTGCAGCACCTCGATGACCCAAATATCCGCTTATTACGCCATCTCGCCGACTCGCGGGGGATTCCCCTGCAAGCGGTTGGGGATGGGCTTGCGCCATACCGTGCGATAACCATAATCAAGAAGACTATATGACCACACGAATTTCCCCTTATCAGTTAGGCGCAACTTTA
>CAZVBY010000147.1:0-4274 GCA_964625895.1 uncultured Thiobacillus sp. | reverse complement strand
GCTTGATTGCGTGCAGACCAGCCCCGGATCAGGGGTTGGCCTGCTTCAAGTCTAGGTGCCTTGAGTCATTCGTTCGAGAAAGGAGTCACAAGTGAAGGCGCTTTTGATCAACCCGGTAAACCAGTCTGTTGAGGCCGTCGATATTGGCGGCCGTGAAGACATCGTCAAACTGATTGGTTATGACACCATCGAATCGGATATTGTCGGGGCTCTGGGAGATCGCCTGTTTTTTGATGAAGAATGTTTTTTGCGCGGTGCCAGCGGGCGTTTCCAGATCGACAAGATCATTCCGGTTTCGGGCAAAGCGGTCGTTGCCGGTACTGCTGATGACGGTGTCACGCTTGGTAACGTTGCAACAGACATCGAAGACTTGCGCCGCCGCATCAAGTACCTTTAAACAAGAGGCGCGTTGTGATGGAGCATGGAATCATGATTGAAAACTGGATGGAAAAATTTCTTCAGGCGCTGGCCATGCTGGGGGCGGGGTTTGAAGGCATGGCGTTATAGCGTGGCCGCACGGAATGCTTGAAACCGCAGCGCCTCAGCCCGTGCTCCAGGCGCGCGGACGTTTCATGCCGGCAATCTTGCAGGTCTGCTTGACGTGGCCGTAGGGGAAGAGTTCGAACAGTTTCTTGCGCGCGTCCTTGCCCATGCTTGATTCCAGATGCTTGATGACGAAGCGGGCGTCTGCCGCGACCTGGTGCTCTTCGTGGTACTCGCGCATGAAGCGGATGACATCCCAATGTAGGTCGGTCATCTGGATGTTTTCCTCTTCGGCCAGCGCCTTGGCAATGTCTTCGTTCCAGTCGCCGGGTTCGATCAAATAGCCTTCGCCGTCTCGCTCTGGCATCAGATTGCTTGCGGGGGTGGGTGCGTTCATGGCGATTTCCTTTCGTTCAGTCTGATTGGAGTCTATGTTTGACCTGAATATTTGAAAAGCGATATTTTTTGCTATTAAATATCGATTTAATCGATATTAGAGGTCGGTGACTGGAGCCAAACATGGATATTGAACTTGCGCGAACTTTCCTGGCGGTGGCGACAACGGGTAATTTTGTGGCGGCTGCTGGCAAGTTGCATGTCACCCAGTCCACTGTCAGCGCAAGAATCCAGACCCTGGAAACTCAACTGGGCGCCCGGCTGTTCCAGCGGGGCCGCAACGGCGCCGAGTTGACCCCGGCTGGGAAACGATTTTTGACGCACGCCAAGAATCTGGTGCGTACCCTTGAGCAAGCTCGACATGATGTCGGCTTGCCACAGGGCTATTACGATGTGCTGACAGTGTCGGCGCGCATTGCCCTGTGGGAGGGCTCGTTCCTCCCCGGCTGGGTCAACTGGATGCGCAAAGCCGCACCGGATGTATCGTTGCGCCTCGAAATCGGCTTTGAGGAAGACATCATGCAGGGGCTGATCGAAGGCACTGTGGATATTGGGGCGATGTATACGCCGGTGACGCGCCCCGGGCTGGTGATCGAAAAACTTTTCGATGAAACACTGCTATTGCTGTGCTCGCCGCGCGAAGCCGAATGGACCGGCGAGGATTACATGCACATTGACTGGGGGCCTGAGTTTCACGCCCAGTTCAGCGAGCATTATCCGCACGTTCCGCCGCCTGCCATGACGGCCAATATCGGTTGGCTCGCCATGCAGCAGACCATCGCCTATGGCGGCTCCGGCTATTTTCCAGAGCGGTTGGCCCGGGAACACATCAAGCATGGCAGGCTCCAGCAAGTCCCCGGCAGCCTGGCGTTCAAGCTTCCTGCCTACGCGGTGTTTCCGCGCGAGAGTCGCCATGACACGCTTTCTCATGCCCTGGAAGGACTGCGCCTGCTAGCAGGACGCGAATCCAACCGTATGTGAACGCCTGACGCGGTGGTTAACCCTCGTCGTAGCCTTCGTCCACCGGATTGTCGACCAGATGGAAAGGGTGATCGATGGGCATGTCCAGATAAGCCTGACGGGTTTCCTCCGACTCGAAGTACATGGTCATGTTGCCATCGACGATGTAGGGATGGCCGGCCAGATCCTCGATTTCACGTCCGGTGATCGGGTCGATGCAACTCAGCATCTGGGTGGGTTCGTGGAGGCGAAGACTCTGCGATTGATCGCGCGGCAGGGGGTCGGTACCGACGTAATTGGCAACGTTGAAATCATGCACAACCGAACCGGGTTGAACGCTTTGCATGGCAATCTCCTTCGTTAAGTGAGGATTTTTTATAGACCATTTCTTGCAACATAAACATGCGATGCAAACGTGGTCATTGCTTGATGTGTTGTAAGAAAAAATGACGTTGATTGCTTGCTGGGCGGTGAAAGCGGAACCGTCTGCAAAGCTGCTGGAAATCTTGTTAGATCAGGCATTCCGCCATTGCCGGCCGCCACTGACGAATGACTGCATGACTTCATGAATAAAAGTCATGCACTGGCGGCGCCCTTCAATGAATGTGGGGGTTTGTCGCCTTCACCGGCGTCGTGTCTTGTTCGGGAGCGAATCTGAATTCGTGGTGGCCGCCAAAATCACTGCGGCTTGCGGCATTTGACCAGTGGATGCTGTCAAGCAGGATGATCTCCTCCACGACTTCGGCCGGGAAACCCTGCCGGTCGCCACGATCGTCGATCAGCAAGGAGCGCAGATAGTCGCCACAGGCAAGGCTTTGCCAGAGTTCGACCAGGCGCAAGGCGATGCGCGGGAAACGCTGTTCAAGCGCGCTGAAACTGGGAGAAGTGGCGCCACGTTCAATCTGGCGGAAAAGCAGGTAAGTCAGTTTGTCCATGGTGATTATGCTCCGCAAGCTGGTTGTTATGTCATCAGATTCAGCAAAACCCGTTCCAGAAAAACATGCATGGAAACAAGTGATTGCCTTGCGAAACTGACGATTTTCGTCGGCGTGTCATCGTCGACGCCGAAGATTCGGCAAAATCTTAGAGCCTATTTCAGTAGGAATTGGAAGATCCAATTCCTACTGAAATAAGCGCTTAAAACGGCGATAAGTAATAGCCGCTTAATAGCGGTGCTGGCAAATGACTGCGAGCGTGTGATGCTGCGTCAGAAACCGGCTGGAAATGCATGTATCGCGCTGCACTCTCCTTTCTCGCAACCTTCCGCTACGTTTTCGACACGCTGTTAAGCCAGCGCCCGGACACACTCCCCGACCAGACCAGGCCCCTGATAAATCAGGCCGGTGTATAGCTGCACCAGACTGGCGCCAGCAGCGATTTTCTCCTGCGCGTCCTTGGCCGACAGGATGCCACCGACGCCGATAATGGGTACCTCGTCCTTCAGTTCGGCTTTCAACTGGCGGATGACGTTGTTGGATTTGTTGCGCAACGGGAGGCCAGATAATCCTCCTGCCTCGTTTCCATGCGGCAGGTGCGCGATACGATCGCGTTCCAGCGTGGTGTTGGTGGCAATCACCGCATCCATGCGATGTCGGCGCAGCAGGCGGGCAATGGCGGTGATTTGATCCGCTTCCAGGTCGGGGGCAATCTTCAATGCGATGGGCGCATGGCGGCCATGCGTCTGCGTCAGTTCATCCTGGCGTTTTTTTAGTTGCGACAACAACAAATCAAGTGCATCCGCGCCCTGCAGGTCACGCAGGTTCTTGGTGTTGGGCGAAGAGATGTTGACCGTTACGTAGCTTGCGTGCGGATACACTTTGTCCAGGCAGGCCAGATAATCTTCGTTTGCGCGCTCGATCGGTGTGTCGGCGTTCTTGCCGATGTTGATCCCCAGAATGCCGCGATACTTCGCGCGCTTCACGTTCTCGATCAGCGCATCCACGCCGTGATTGTTGAAGCCCATGCGATTGATGATGCCTTGCGCTTCCGGCAGGCGGAACAGGCGCGGCCTGGGATTACCCGGCTGGGGGCGCGGCGTGACGGTACCGATTTCGATAAAGCCAAAGCCCAGCGAAGCCAGCCCATCAATGGCCTCGCCGTTCTTGTCCAACCCGGCAGCCAGACCCACGGCATTGGGAAAAGTCAGCCCCATCACTTCAACCGGCTTGCCCTGGGATTTGCACGAACCAAGTCCGGCCAGATGCCCGGCTTTGGATAAGGCGGCAATGGTCAGATCGTGTGCGGTTTCGGGATCAAGCGCGAACAGGGCGGGGCGGAGCAGGGCATAGGGAAGCATCAATAAATCTCCCGCGTTTCCAGAAACCGCACATCCGGAAAGCGTTCCTGCGTCAACTGCAAATTGACGCGGTTGGGGGCGAGGTAAACGTATTCCTCGGCGCCGTCGAGCGCGACGTTGAAGCCGTATTTGTCGGTCA
>CAZVBY010000146.1:0-4276 GCA_964625895.1 uncultured Thiobacillus sp. | reverse complement strand
CCACGTACCGAGGGGCCACGCTCCTGCGCTGCCCGCGAAGGCCGGCAGTACAAAGCGGTTTGCCCTCCTATCCCGCAAAGCCTGTGCTCATGCGCCTTTCCATGAAATTCCGGGCCGGCCTGGTGAAATATCCGGGCTAGCGTACACTTTCCGCCATGCAAACCAGCATTCTCCTGGTCGAGGATGACCAGCCCATCGCCGATAACGTGATCCTCGCACTGGAACGCGAGGGGTTAGTATGCCAGCACACCGCGCTCGGCCAGAACTGTCTGGACAGGCTGCAATCCGGCCCGGCAGACCTCGTTATCCTGGATGTGGGATTGCCGGACATGAATGGTTTTGAACTATGCAAAGCCATCCGCCGGTTTTCCGATATCCCCATTATTTTTCTGACGGCGCGTTCGGATGAAATCGACCGGATCGTCGGCCTGGAAATCGGCGCGGATGATTATGTGCTCAAGCCATTCAGTCCGCGAGAACTGGTCGCCCGCGTCAAATCGATCCTGCGCCGCCATCACGCCAGCGCACAACATGCAGACAAACCGCCACTCCCCCATACCGCTTCTCCCTTGCAACTCGACGAAACTCGCGCGCGGATCACGTGTAACGGTCATGCGCTTGATCTCACCCGTGCGGAATACTGCATGCTTGCCGCCATGATGAAATCGCCGCATCACGTCTTCAGCCGCGAGATGCTGCTAAATGCCGCCAGCTTGTCAGAAGCCAGCATGGAACGTTCCGTCGACACGCACATCAAATCGCTCCGGGCCAAGCTTGAAAAGGCGACGCCGGACATGGAGCCCATTCATACCCATCGCGGCATGGGTTACAGCTACTCGCCGCCGCCATGAATTTTTTCATCCGCTTCCTGTTCGGCTACGCCGTCGTGACTGCGGTTGCCGTGCTGCTGGCAATGAAACTGTTTACCGACCAACTGGTTCCCGGCGTCAGACAGTCCGTGGAAGACATGCTGGTGCAAACCGCCAATCTGCTGGCCGAGGCTGCCGGCAACGAAATGAACAACAACCGGTTGGACGTGTCGCGCATCGACACACTGTACCGGTCCTATCAGCAACGGCAGTTCGAGGCGCGCATTTACGGCGTGGCCGTCAACGACCCCGATTTGCGCATTTACGTCACCGACAGCCAAGGCAAGGTGCTGTTCGACAGCCAGGGTCTGGCAGTGGGCGAAGACTATTCGCGCTGGCTGGATATCAGCCGTACGCTGAAAGGCAAATACGGCGCACGCACCACGCAGGAAAATCCGGACGATCCAGCCAGCGTGGTGATGTATGTCGCCGCACCGATCCGTATCGGCGACCGCGTCGTCGGGGTACTTAGCGTCGGCAAGCCAGCGCGCTCCTTTCAGACATTCATCGATCTTTCCCGGCGCGAGGCGCAACAAGCCGCAATTGGCCTGTTCGCTACGGCCATGCTGCTGGCGCTGGCGCTGTCCTACTGGATGACGCGCGATTTGCGGCGGTTGGTGGTTTATGCGAACGAGGCCGCCGAGGGCAAGCGCGCCAGCATTCCCATCGAAGGCCGCAGCGAGCTCAAGCGACTGGCCCAGGCGATCGAGCACCTGCGCAGCGAACTGGACGGCAAGGCGCACGTGGAAAAAGTCGCCCAACTGCTGGCCCACGAGCTGAAAAGCCCGATTGCCGCGGTTCGCGGCGCCATCGAACTATTGGCCGACGAACCCGATACCGCGCGACGGCTCAGGCTCGAGGAAAATATCCGCCAAGAAGCAGAGCGCATGCAAGGGATCGTCGAGGGTGTGCTCAATCTTGCACGCACGGAGAACATGTACACGCTGGCCGCTCGCGAGGTGATCGATATTCCTGAACTGATCGCCGAGACGCTGACGATGCGAACAGGCCGTCTTGCGGAAAAAAATCTGCGCGCAGAAACCCCCATCGAACCGGGACTAAACCTGCATGGAGACCGCTTCCTGCTGCGCCAGGCGCTGCTCAACCTGCTCGACAATGCCATTGATTTCAGCCCGGCCGGCGGCAACATCCAATTACACGCCGCGCGACAAGACGATGTCGTTGAAATCCGCGTGCGCGACCACGGCGACGGCATCCCGGACTATGCACAACATCGCTTGTTTGAACGTTTCTACTCTTTGCCACGCCCGCAAACCGGCAAGCGTGGCACCGGCCTGGGATTGAATCTGGTTGAGCAAGCCGCGCGTTTGCATGGCGGCAGCATAACAATCGGCAATCATCCACAGGGCGGCGCTGAGGCGATTCTCCGGCTATCTGCCTGACCGACCGTCTTCGGACGGCGGGCGGACTTCACACAAACTTCACACACACTCCATTTTTTCTCCACGGCCCGCGCAAAATCGCTACGTATGCTGGCGGCGCAATAGTCACCAGGAGAAAAAATTGAACAAAGCCCTCGTCATCAAATTACTGGCGCTTTCATCCATGGCGCTGATTTTGATTTTTGCCCTGTTCCACATCGAGTGGAAAGTTCAGGAACGGAAAACCACACGCGACATCGCCGTCGGCAGCATCGCTCGCCAGTACGCCGAATCACAGCAATTCGCCGGCCCGCTGCTGTGGCTGCATTGCAGTGAAATAAAAACCCTGGCGCGACTGGATGAAAAAAATCAGCCCCGCCTGGAGCAGGTGCAGTCAGACTGTTCGCAAATCATCCGTCCCACGCAACTCAGCGCAAACGGCCGCCTTGACGTCGAAGAACGTCAACGCGGCATTTACAAGGCGAGGCTGTATCTCGCCAGACTGCGGCTGGAATCACGTTTCGAAGGCATCAAGCTTGACTTGAAGCCGAATCAAACCCTGAAAGGCGCCTATTGGCTATTCAGCGTTTCCGATCCTCGCGGGCTCAGGCGCATCGCCGTGCGCGACGCGCAGGGCAAACCCTTGTCCGTCAACCCTGGCACGGCAGGCAGTTCGCTGGAAAGCGGATTTCACATCGCCATCCCGCCCGAATCCCTGGCTTTACCGCAAACGCTATCCGCCGATATCGAATTGGCCGGTAGCGGACGGTTTGACTGGTTGCCCGTCGCCAGACAAAACGATTTCCGCCTGACTTCGGCCTGGCCGCATCCCGGCTTTTCTGGCAACTATCTGCCGGAAGTGCGCACGGTCAGCAAGAAGGGGTTCGAGGCGCGCTGGCGCATCAACGATTTCGCTACAGGCGGCGATACCGTGCTGGCACGTTCGCACGCCGGCGTGGCAGAAGCAGGCGAATATGCACCACCCGTCAATCAGCCTTCCGGTTTCCGCCACGCTTTTGGTGTTTCGCTGATCGACCCGGTGGATGCCTACGTGCAAAGCGACCGCGCGGTGCGCTATGGCTTTCTGTTCATTTTGCTGACGCTGGGCGGTTTTTTCCTGTTCGAATTGCTCAGGCGCAAGCCGCTGCATCCGCTGCAATACCTGCTCGTCGGCTTCGCGGTGGTGGTCTTTTTCCTGCTGCTGCTGGCGCTGTCCGAGCATATCGGCTTCCTGCCCGCCTATCTCGTCGCGGCAGCCGCGTGCACGGCATTGATCGCCGCCTACGGACGCACCCTGCTGGGAAACTGGAAAGCCAGCGGCCTGCTCGGCGCGGGCTACAGCCTGCTGTATGCCGGGCTATACCAGTTGCTGGCTTCTGAAGACCATGCCTTACTGATGGGCGCCTGGCTCACCTTTGCTGTGCTGGCGTTGACCATGTACCTCACCCGCAGACTCAACTGGCAGGAAATCGGACAGCCTTCACAGCCTGCGCCCACAGGCTTGCGTGCCGAATAAGGGAGAAGGCCATGTTTTTCGCTCATCTCCCCGCCGGTTATCTGGTCAGCCGCGCCTTGATTTGCGCCCGCCCCGGCACCCGCCCAGGATGGATACTGGCCGCAGGCATGGCAGGTGGCGTGTTTCCAGATATCGATCTGCTGTATCTCTATCTGCTCGATGCCACGCCACAACACCACCACACCTACTGGACGCACCTGCCCGCTGCCTGGCTGCTGGTAACGATCATCACGCTCATCGCCTCGCGCGAGCGTGGCCCGGAAATCCGGCTGCCGCTGACAGCGTTTCTCCTTGCGTGGTTGAGCCATCTTCTGCTGGACTCTGTCACGGGACAGATGTGGTGGCTATACCCGCTGATTGACAGACCGTTTTCGCTGATGACGATTGAAGCGCGATATCCGCCTTGGCAGATGAACTTCCTGCTCCACTGGAGCATGGTGATGGAGCTGTTCATTCTCTCTGCCGCCGCTCTGATTGAAAGGAGAAAACCGCTCTTTTTCAGGAGGCCG
>CAZVBY010000145.1:0-4377 GCA_964625895.1 uncultured Thiobacillus sp. | reverse complement strand
AAATCCTGCTGGTTGCGGGGGCAGGATTTGAACCTACGACCTTCGGGTTATGAGCCCGACGAGCTACCGGACTGCTCCACCCCGCGTCCGAAGAAGCGAGACTATAGCAAGTTTTTCAAAATGGTGTCAACAAATCCGCCACTTTTTACTTGTCTGCTCCAGCAGCCGAGCCAATAATCAATCTCTCATTCACCCAACAGAAGCCGCTTTCCGTGATCCCAGCCTTCAACCTTTCGCGCCTGCCCAGAATCATTTTTGGCCACGGCACCCGCAAACAACTTCCCTCGCTCATTGCCAATCATGGAAGTCGTTTCCTCTTGGTTACCGGCGCCCGCCATTTTCAATCTAGTCCTTACTGGCAAGATTTGCAGCAGTCATTCAAGGCTGAGGGTTTGAGCTGGGAAGTCCTGAAGATAGACGGTGAACCTTCTCCACAACTGATCGACGAAGCAGTCCGCAAATACCGTGATCAGCAAATCGATGTGGTTGTCGGCATTGGAGGGGGTAGCGCGCTGGATGCAGCCAAGGCGATCGCCGCCCTGCTCAGGCAGGGCAACTCGGTCATGGATCATCTTGAAGGCGTGGGGCCGGAATTGCCTTATCAAGGGCCCGCCATGCCTTTTATCGCCGTACCCACCACAGCGGGAACGGGATCCGAAGCGACCAAGAATGCAGTGCTCTCCACGCACGGTCCGGACGGGTTCAAAAAATCCTTTCGCGATGAAAAGCTCGTCGCGGAAGTCGCGCTGGTTGACCCGGATTTTCTGTCGACCTGCACGCCGCAAGTCATCGCCGCCAACGGCATGGACGCATTCACGCAATTGTTCGAATCGTATGTTTCCAGCAAGGCAAACCGCTTCACCGATGCGCTGGCGTGGTCGGGAATGAAAGCCGCGCGCGACAGCCTGCTTGTCTGGCACGAACACGGCGAAGCCGCGCGTGATGCGCAGGCAGGCATGGCGTATGCCGCCTTGGTGTCCGGTATTACGCTGGCCCAGGTGGGCTTGGGGTCCGTGCATGGCCTGGCTTCGCCGCTGGGTGCTTTTTTCCCGATTCCGCATGGCGTGGTTTGCGGCACGCTGGTCGCCGAAGCCACCGCCATGAATATCCGCGCGCTCAAGGAAAGGGAACCGGCGAGCAAAATCCTGCTGAAATACGCCCAAGCCGGCCGGATGATGACGCATGACATTCACCTGAGCGATGAAGAAGCTTTGAAACGCCTGGTTGAAATTCTTGAGGGATGGACTCAATCCATGCACCTGCCCCCCTTGTCGAAATACGGCGTCACCCGCGCTGACATTCCGAAAATCGTCGCCAACAGCCGCGGCAGCAGCATGAAATCCAACCCGATAGTCCTGACCGACGAGGAAATCGGCGAAATCCTCATGCGCAGACTTTAAATCTCATCTTCGGTATCTGCACACCCGATGAACTTGTGTCGCGCTACCGCACCTGGGCGTGGGTTCATCCCGCATTGTTGCTGATCGCCTGTGCCGCCATTGGCGCCTGTTTTCTGCATTAAAGTTTTACTTACGAAATTCCGCTTTGCTTTCTATAGTGGAACGAGGAGGAAAGCAGCATGAGCAAGCAAGTCATTCCCGAAACGCCCGCCGAATATGACCACACGCGGGTTATCGAACGGCCGGATGGTTTTTATTGGCTGGATGATGAAACGAAGGAAGAATACGGCCCCTTCGCAACCATGATGGAAGCCATTGAAGACATGGCCTATGTCGCCGAAAGCGATTACGAACCGGCGGAATCGCTTAAAGAAGCAGAAGAGGAAATCGGCATCTCGGACTGGATCGACCCCGACACCGGCCTGCCCGCGGAAGAATCATTCACGCATCTTAACGATCAGTAAGTTCCGCTTTTCGCGCGGCCACTTCGAAAGCATTGTCGCGATAAGGGTCGCCGCCCTTGATCCATGCGAACAACCCGGCCAGAAGATAGGCCGGAAAAAACAGGATTCCCCATCGCTCATACTGACGCACATGTTCGCGCTCATGCGCGCGCGTCACGGACAGCGAATCATCGCAATCCCCCAGCACCACGTGGCCGAACGTAATCGCCGCCACCGGCCCCGAAAACGGCATGCCGCCGGCAAGCAGTCTGCCCGGCCAGCCGCCCGAAGCCTCCCACACGCCCTTGTGCACCTTGGCCCGTCCGCCGCTGGCCAGCACCAGCAAAACCAGTGCGATGCCAACCAGGCTGGCGGGCAAGGCCCATGAATAGCGGACAAGCAGAAGAAGCAACTGCAACAGAACCCCTTTCAGGAAAACGCTGGAACACACTGTTTCCATCATCATGGAAATATTTGGTCACATCAAGACTGCTGGCGATAGAAGCCGGCCCGGATATTTCACCAGGCCGTCCCGGAATTTTATGCGAAGGCGCATGAGCGCAGGCTTAGCAGGATATCGGGCGGTAAACCACTTTGTACTGCCGGCCTGCGCGGTTGTTAGCGGCTAATTTGTGGCATCTTCGCGCCAACAGGCTCGGCTATTGGCTTGGCGCGGGATGCGCAAATCCGCTCGCGTCTCGACTCGCCATCCGC
This sequence comes from uncultured Thiobacillus sp., assembly GCA_964625895.1. Taxonomy (GTDB): domain Bacteria; phylum Pseudomonadota; class Gammaproteobacteria; order Burkholderiales; family Thiobacillaceae; genus UBA6918. The sequence goes on along the minus strand of CAZVBY010000145.1, from coordinate 1,820 downwards.
AACCTGATGAAATATCCGGGCTAGAATTTCATATGCCCGTCATCACCCAAAGAAACCTTAATCCCGAATCTTGCGCCAGACTCATCTCGCAGGGAATCGACCCGTTCCTCGCCAGGCTGTTTGCATCAAGAGGCGTCCTCGCCGCCGAGGAAACAGAAGGCAAGCTCACCCGCCTGCTGCCATTCGATTCTCTGAAAGGCATCGGCCAAATGGCCTCCGAACTTGCGGACGGCATCGAGGCCGACGCACATTTTCTGATCGTGGCCGATTACGATGCCGACGGCGCCACGGCCTGCGCCATCGGCATGGAAGGCTTGCGCATGCTGGGCGCGAACGTCGATTATCTCGTGCCCAACCGAATCAGGCATGGCTATGGCCTGTCGCCCGCCATCGTGGAAGAAGCTGCTCAATTGTCGCCCGACGCGATCATCACGGTGGACAACGGCATCGCCGCCATCGAAGGCGTGGCAGCGGCCAACGAGCTGGGCATTCCGGTGTATGTCACCGACCACCATCTGCCCGGCGATGTTTTGCCGGACGCCGCCGCCATCGTCAATCCCAATCAGCCGGGTTGCCCCTTCCCCAGCAAAAATGTGGCGGGCGTGGGCGTGATGTTCTATGTGCTGGCCGCGCTGCGCGCGGAATTGAGAAAGCGCGAGGCATTCAGCAAACCCCCTGGCCCTTCGGGCCATCCCCTTTATCAAGGGGGCACAGAGCCCGATCTGCGCACGCTGCTGGATCGCGTGGCGCTCGGCACCGTGGCCGACGTGGTCAGGCTCGACGCCAACAACCGGATTTTCGTCAACCAGGGCTTGCAGCGCATCCGCGCGGGTCTCGCTTCGCCGGGCGTGGAGGCATTGTTTCAGGTGGCGGGACGTGACCCTTGCCGCGCCAGCGTCTACGACCTCGGATTTATGCTGGGACCACGGCTCAACGCGGCTGGACGGCTGGAAGACATGCGGCTCGGCATCGAATGCCTGCTAGCGCCGGATTTGCGAACGGCCTTGCCGCTTGCGCAGCAACTGCACGATATCAACCAGTCGCGCAAAACCATCGAGGCCGGCATGAAGGAGCAGGCTTTTGCCCTGCTCGATGAAAACGAAACCGCCAACCGCCACGCGATGGCGGTGTATCACCCGGAATGGCACGCGGGCGTGGTCGGCATTCTTGCTTCGCGTTTGAAGGAGCAGTATCACCGCCCGGTGATCGCCTTCGCGCCAGGCGACAACAGCGAACTCAAGGGCTCGGGCCGCTCCATCACCGCGCTGCATCTGCGCGACGCGCTCGACTGGATCGACCGTAAACACCCCGGCCTCATTCTTAAATTCGGCGGTCACGCCATGGCGGCGGGTCTCAGCATCCGCGAGGCGGATTTCTCGCGATTCCAAAAGGCGTTCGAGGCGCTGGGCCGCGACTGGCTCTCCCCGGCAGACCTCGAAGAAACCATCGAAACCGACGGCGAACTGCGTCCGGATGACATCCGCATCGACCGCATCCAGGAAATGGAACGCGCCGTGTGGGGCCAGGGATTTCCGCCGCCGCAATTCCAGGGCGAATTTGGCGTGATTGCCCAGCGGCTGGTTGGCGAGAAGCATCTAAAATTGGAAGTGTCCCTTGAACAGCAGCGCTTCGAAGCCATGGCTTTCTTCCAGACCGATCCGCTGCCAGCACGATTCAGGGGGGTGTATGCGCCCGTGCTCAACGAATACAACGGCACGGTGCGCATCCAGTTGAAACTGCATTACTGGGAAACGCTGTGAACCCCATCGACTGGCTGCCCGCCGATCTGTCCATCCTGCCGCGCTATCTGGTGGCGGTCG
>CAZVBY010000144.1:0-4380 GCA_964625895.1 uncultured Thiobacillus sp. | reverse complement strand
ACGCTGCGGTGTTTTGCGCCGCCCGGTACGTCATTGGCGCCAACCGGCAAAATCCCGCCATGGCTATTGATATTGTCCGCGCCGATTATTCAAACCCTGCACATGCGCAGGGCATCCTGCTTTTACTGGATCACTACGCTTCTGGCATTGAGGGTGGCGGCAAGCCACTGGGGCTTGACGCCAAAGTTCGCCTTCTTCCCGCCATGGCAGTCCGGCCTCACCTCTTCAGCGTGCTGGCTTTTGACGAACGCAAGCCTGGTTCGCCTTGACGTTACGCTTCTCGCGGCAGCAACGGTTACTCGGCATTTTTATTCAAGAATATGCGTCGGTTTGCCATCAAGGCTGAGCCGGTTTTTCTTTTCCCAATATTCGCGAATGCCCGCCTCGCCTTTTTTCTCAGCCCAATCGCGCAGCAAGGTGCGATCTTCCCTGTATTCAAACAGCGGCACAGCCATGCCGCACGACGTCTGAACCAAGTCGATTTTCAACACGAATATCTGCCGAGCGCCTGGAATGGCGCCAAAGCGCCTCAGCCATTCGCCCCAGTCAACATCACGTGGATGAATCACTCTCGCTGCGCCGTAGAGACGAAGAATGAGAGGATCCCCTTCAAACGCGCAAAACATGATGGTCATGCGACCATTTGCCAGCACGTGGGCGGCCGTCTCATTACCGCTGCCAGTGAGGTTTAACCAGGCAACCGTCCGATCATCGATCATGCGCAGCGAATCCATGCCTTTGGGCGACACATTCACGCGCCCATCAGCTTCTGCCGTGGCCACAAAATAGACTTTCTGCGCAAGAATGAAGGCCGCCTGGCGTTCGTTCAGTTGATCATAACGTTGTCCCATGCCTTAACTCCTTTTATCAGCGACCCTTATCCCATCCGCAAGCGGTAAAATAGCTGGTTTCAGCTTTTGTCTCATCGTCTCATGGTCCGCACCCGTTTCGCACCTTCCCCCACCGGTTATCTGCACATTGGCGGCGCCCGCACCGCGCTGTTTTCCTGGGCCTATGCGCGGCATCACGGCGGGCAGTTCATCCTGCGCATCGAGGACACCGACATCGAGCGTTCCACGCCCGAAGCGGTGCAGGCGATTCTGGACGGCATGCAATGGCTGGGGCTGAAGCACGACGAAGGCCCGTTCTACCAGACGCACCGTTTCATGCGCTACAAGGAAGTCATCGAGCAGCTTCTGGCAAGCGGCCATGCCTACCACTGCTACACCAGCGCGGAAGAACTGGAACAAATGCGCGAAGCGCAACGCGCGCGCGGCGAGAAACCCCGTTACGACGGCCGCTGGCGGCCCGAACCTGGAAAAACCCTGCCCACGCCGCCTTCCGGCGTGCAGCCCGTGGTGCGGTTCAGGAATCCCGCCGAAGGCAGCGTCGCCTGGAAGGATCTGGTCAAGGGCGTCATCGAGTTTTCCAATACGGAACTGGACGATCTGGTGATCGCCCGCGCCGACGGCACACCCACCTACAACTTCTGCGTGGTGGTGGATGACTGGGACATGAAAATCACCCACGTCATCCGCGGCGACGATCACGTTAACAACACCCCGCGCCAGATCAACATCCTCAAGGCCCTGGGCGCGCAGATTCCGCAGTATGCCCACCTGTCCATGATTCTGGGCGATGACGGCACCAAACTCTCCAAGCGCCACGGCGCGGTGTCGGTCATGCAGTACGACGAAGACGGCTACCTGCCGGATGCCGTCATCAACTATCTGGCCCGGCTGGGCTGGTCGCACGGCGACGAGGAAATCTTCTCGCGCGGCCAGTTCACCCAGTGGTTCGATCTCGACCACATCACCGCTTCATCAGCCCAATTCAACACCGAAAAACTGCGCTGGCTGAATCAGCATTACATCAAGCAGTCGGCCGACGTTGACCTTGCAGCCGACCTCAGGCGGCGCATGGCACTGCGCGGCATCGACATCAATACAGGCCCGAACGCATTGAAAGTCGTCGCTCTGCTGAAAGAACGCGCGGCGACACTCAATGACCTGGCCGACGAATCCATGCTTTTCTACCGTGATCTTGCCCCCAGCGCGGAACTGCTGTCCCAGCACGTCACCAGCGAAAACCTGCCCGCCCTGCATGCCTTGAAAGATAAACTCGCTCAAGCAGATTGGAACCGCGAAATCCTGGGGGCGCTGGTCAAGGACGTCGCCAAGGAATTCGGCCTGAAAATGCCCAAGCTCGCCATGCCCCTGCGCGTGCTCGTCACCGGCGAACCGCAAACCCCTTCCATCGACGCCACGCTGGAACTGCTGGGCAGGGAACGCGTGCTGGCAAGACTGGAAGAGCACCTGCCCCATCCAGGACTATGAACCAATTGGCACGCTTCAGGTATAATCCCGCTCCGTTGCTGGTGTAGCTCAGTTGGTAGAGCAACTGATTCGTAATCAGTAGGTCGCACGTTCGATTCGTGTCACCAGCACCAGAAAATCAAAGGGTTAGAGAATTCTCTAGCCCTTTTCTTTTTGGTAGCGCAGGAAAATCGTAGCCGCCAACTGAACGCCAACACCGTGCCCACAGCAATCCCGGCGAGTCGTTGATCTTTGAAATCGGCCACAACCGCGACGCGCTGGAAACCGCCTACCCCGAACTGCCATTCACCGGGCTGGAAACCAACGGCGGGGATGCGTTTGTGTTTATGCTGAGGAAAGAGGATTTTTAGTATGGATCATGCGACGTGCAACATTTCGCCCTATCCTTACACCATGCTGACTATTGCAATTCACGTGGAATCAAGCAGCTAAAGTATCGTCTCCTGACTATTAGTCACGTACTGCCTAAATTATCTGGCCTTTTTGCGTTCGAGGATTTCCCTCGGGTTTGGAAGTAAAATTCACACCTTCGCATTCTGCCAAACTGCATCATGCATGACCCCAAAGCAGCGTCCGCCCCTGCCGCCAATTTTATCCGCAACATCATCGACGAGCAGAATGCCGCCGGCAAATGGGGCGGTCGCGTGGAAACGCGTTTTCCGCCGGAACCCAACGGCTATCTGCACTATGGCCATGCCAAGTCGATCTTCCTCAACTTCGGCCTCGCGCGTGACTACAAAGGCGTATGCCATCTGCGCTTTGACGACACGAATCCCGAGAAGGAAGAACAGGAATACGTCGATTCCATCATCAGCGCGGTGAAGTGGCTGGGCTTCGACTGGGGCAAGCACCTCTACTACGCCTCGGATTATTTCGACACCATGTATGCCTGTGCCGAGTATCTGATCCAGTCCGGCAATGCCTATGTGGATTCGCTATCGGCCGAGGACATGCGCGCTTACCGGGGGACGTTGAACGAGCCCGGCAAGGACAGCCCTTACCGCAGTCGCAGCACAGAAGAAAACCTGTACCTGTTCCGCCGCATGAAGGCGGGCGAATTCGCCGACGGCGCGCATGTGCTGCGGGCAAAGATCGACATGGCCTCGCCCAACATCAACCTGCGCGACCCGGCGATTTACCGCATCAAGCGCGCCACGCATCACAACACCGGCGACACCTGGTGCATTTACCCGATGTACACCTACGCGCATCCGATCGAGGATGCGATCGAGCACATCACGCATTCCATCTGCACGCTGGAATTCGAGGACCAGCGACCCTTCTACGACTGGCTGCTGGACAAGCTGGCCGACGGTGGCTTCTTCACCCGCCCGCTGCCGCAACAGATCGAGTTCGCCCGCCTCAACCTGACTTACGTCGTGTTATCCAAGCGCAAGCTGATCCAGCTGGTGGATGAGAAACACGTCGACGGCTGGGACGATCCGCGTCTGCCCACGCTGATGGGCGCGCGCCGCCGCGGCTTCACGCCGGAAGGCTTCAAGCGCTTTACCGACCAGATCGGCGTGTCCAAGGCGGATTCGTGGATCGACATGAGCGTGCTGGAAGCCTGTATGCGCGATGATCTGAACGAACACGCCCTGCGCCGCATTGCCGTGCTCGATCCGGTCAAACTCGTCATCGACAACTATCCGGAAAATCAATCCGAAGACTGCTTCGCGCCCAACCATCCGCAACAGCCGGAGCTGGGCAAGCGTGCCATTCCCTTCTCACGTGAACTGTGGATCGAGCGCGAAGACTTCACCGAGACCCCGCCCAAGGGCTATTTCCGGTTGTTCCCGGGCAACAAGGTGCGCCTGCGCTACGGCTATGTGGTCGAATGCACTGGCTGCGACAAAGATGCCAGCGGCAATATCACCACCGTGCACTGCACCTATCTTCCCGACACCAAGTCCGGCACGCCGGGCGCCGATTCGGTCAAGGTCAAGGGCAATATTCACTGGGTATCAGCAACACATGCCTATCAGTCCGAAGTGCGTCTGTACGATCGTCTGTTCGCCGTGCCGCATCCGGGTCGTGAGCGCGA
>CAZVBY010000143.1:0-4388 GCA_964625895.1 uncultured Thiobacillus sp. | reverse complement strand
TTGCGGTGCAGAACTGGCTGGATGCGGAAAGCCTCTCCAGCATGCTCATCATGCAAGTGCACGACGAACTGGTGCTGGAAGTGCCGGAAGCCGAATTGGCGCTGGTGAAAACCCGCCTGCCACAACTGATGGCCGGCGTGGCGCAATTAAAAATCCCGTTGAAAGCTGAAGTGGGAAGCGGGCAGAACTGGGAAACGGCACACTGAGCGCCGCTCAATTGCCCCACTGGTAAGAGAAAATGGCCTGAAAGTTGACAGGTGTCCAGTTGGGCTGGCTTTCATGGCCAACGTTTTGATTGGCGCGCAACTCCCAGCGCAAGGCATCCTGCGCGCCCATTGACCAGTTCTGGCCCACGCCAACGGAAATGACGGGTTGAATGGCTTCTTGCTTGCTGCCATGTTGGACATGCGTGCCGCCCATGCCGCCGAGCAAAAACCACTGCATTTTTTGCGGCTGGCCGAGCATCCATTCAATCCCGCCCTGGAAGGCCGTCATGCTGCTCTCTGTCGCGCCCTTGATCGGGTTTTCGCGATTGGTGGCATGGCTTAACGTGCCAAAGAAATTCGTCAGGGTGCCAAGCGGCTGCGAAAAGTGCAGGCTGAGTGATGCGGGCGCGGCCTCTTTGCCTGATCGGGCCACCGATTCTCCCTGGCTGACGGCGGCCGGCTCGCCCAGCAGTAACCACAGCCCCAATTCGGCTGTTGGCGACGCCTGGGCAGTCAACGCACTGCATCCCAGTAAAAGTAGGAAGAATGGATGTTTCATTTTTCAGGAGGACTATTTTTCTAAGTCTAGTCCAATAAAAAAGCCGGGAGTAGAACCCGGCTTTTGGTTTGTTGTAAAAAAGTTTACAACGTTGTTTTTTAGGTACGAATTATTTTTTCAGGCTGTCGCGGATTTCACGCAGCAGTACGACGTCTTCAGGTGGAGCGGCAGGTGCGGGTGGGGTTTCCCTTTTCAGCTTGTTGATCTGGCGCACCATCATGAAAATGATGAAAGCCAGGATGAGGAAGTTGATCAGAATGGTGATGAAGTTGCCGTAAGCAAAAACCGGCACGCCTGCTTTTTTCAATTCGGCTAATGTCATCACAGTGCCAGCCGGCACTTCGGCCAAGGTGATGAACAGATTGGAAAAATCCAGGCCGCCAAAAATGGCGCCGACGATCGGCATGATGAGGTCATTGACGACGGAATCGACAATTTTCCCGAAAGCCGCGCCAATGATCACGCCGACTGCCAGGTCGATCGCGTTGCCTTTAACGGCGAACTCCTTGAATTCAGTCATGAACCCCATTTCCCCCCCTTGGCCTGATGGCATTTTGTCAATAGAACCCTATTTGTATCAGCTTGGTGTGGTGTCTGCCAGAAAGCAAATGTAAAAAATGCGGAGTTTCCCCGGGGCTGGCATCGGAGTAAAATGCCACCCCCTATGCAAATTGGCAGCCACCTCCTCAAAAACAACCTGATTGTCGCCCCCATGGCGGGGGTGACGGATCGGCCTTTCCGCCAACTGTGCAAAACGTTGGGCGCGGGCATGGCCGTGTCGGAAATGGTCACGTCGAACTCGCTGCTTTATGGCAGCAGCAAGACGCAACGCCGCGCTAACCATGCAGGCGAGGTCGATCCCATTTCCGTGCAGCTTGCGGGGGCTGACCCGGCCATGCTGGTCGAAGCGGCTAAATATAATGCCGACCGTGGTGCGCAGATCATTGACATCAATATGGGATGCCCGGCCAAAAAAGTGTGCAATGTGATGGCGGGTTCGGCTTTGTTGCAGGATGAGGGACTGGTCGATCGCATTCTCAATGCTGTGGTGAAAGCCGTACCCGACGTGCCGGTGACGCTGAAAATCCGCACCGGTTGGGATCGTGAACACAAAAACGCATTGCGTGTCCTGAAAATTGCCGAAAACGCAGGCATCCAGGCGTTGGCCATTCATGGCCGCACGCGTGCCTGTGGTTATACCGGCCATGCCGAATATGACACCATCAAGGCGGTCAAGTCGGCGGCCAGCATTCCGGTGATCGCCAATGGCGACATCACCACGCCGGAAAAGGCCAAATTCGTGCTGGAATATGCCGGCGCCGATGCGGTGATGATCGGCCGCGCCGCGCAGGGACGGCCTTGGATTTTCCGTGAAATCGAACACTACTTGAAAACCGGGCGGCATTTGCCGCCGCCGGAGGTTGGCGAAATTCATCGCGTGATGCGCGCCCATCTGGAAGATCTGTACGGGTTTTATGGCGAACTGACCGGCTTGCGCGTCGCGCGCAAGCATATTTCCTGGTACACCAAGGGGCTGGTCAATGCCAGCAGCTTCCGCCATCGCATGAATCAGCTGGAAAGCGTGCACGAACAACTTGCTGCGGTGGACGAATTTTTCGCGCAGGCGGCGCGTGCCAGCAATTATTTGCAATACGAGAACGAGCCGGTCGAACTGGCCGCGTAAATGACGCCTTGAAGAGGGCGTCGCCACAAGGGAGTGGAGTGTGATTGAAGAAAACGAACTTGCCGCCTGTGTGCGCAAGTCATTAAACCGCTATTTCAAGGATCTGGACGGCGAAGAGCCGACCTGTATCTACGAAATGGCTTTGCAGGCGCTGGAGAAACCGCTGCTGGCCTACATTCTGGACAGGGCCGAAGGCAATCAGACCCGCGCCTCGGACATGTTGGGCATTAACCGCAACACCCTGCGCAAAAAACTCAAGCAGCACGGCTTGTCGGATTAACTTTTACGCAGCACTTTGTGCTTACACAACCATGAAAATCGAACGCGCACTCATCAGCGTGTCGGACAAGTCCGGCATTCTTGAATTCGCCCGCGAGCTTGCCGCGCAGGGCGTGGAGATCATCTCTACCGGCGGTACGGCCAAAATGCTGGCAGACAACGGTCTGAACGTGATCGAAATTTCCGATCACACCGGCTTCCCCGAAATGCTGGATGGACGGGTGAAAACCCTGCACCCCAAAGTGCACGGCGGCATCCTCGGCCGGCGCGACCTGCCCGAGCACGTGGCCACCATGCAGGCGTACGGCATCGGCAATATTGATCTGGTGTGCGTGAACCTCTACCCCTTCGTGCAGACCGTCTCCAAGCCCGGCTGCACCCTGGAAGACGCCATCGAGAACATCGACATCGGCGGCCCGGCCATGGTGCGCTCCTCGGCCAAGAACCACGCCTTCGTCACCATCGTCACCGACCCGGCCGACTACGCCAAGGTTGTTGAAGAAATGCAGGCCAACGGCGGCGCCGTCAGCGACAAGACCCGTTTCTCGCTCGCCATCAAGGCCTTCGAGCACACCGCCGCCTACGACGGCGCCATCGCCAACCACTTCGGCAAGCTGGTCGAAGAGTCGGAATTTCCGCGCACCATCAACCTGCAATTCGTGAAGGCGCAGGGCATGCGCTACGGCGAGAACCCGCACCAGAACGCCGCCTTCTACGTGGAAGCCGGCGCCAAGGAAGCGTCTATCGCCACCGCGAAGCAGCTCCAGGGCAAGGAACTCAGCTACAACAACATCGGCGACGCCGACGCCGCGTTGGAATGCGTCAAGCAGTTCGACGCCGCCCCGGCCTGCGTCATCGTCAAGCACGCCAACCCGTGTGGGGTTGCGTATGGCAAGAACCTGCTGGAGGCCTACGACCGCGCCTACCAGACCGACCCCGAATCGGCCTTTGGCGGCATCATCGCCTTCAACGGCGAACTCGACGCCGAGACCATGAAAACCATCGTCGAGCGCCAGTTCGTCGAAGTCATCATCGCCCCAAAGGTGAGCGCCGCCGCCGTCGAGATCGCCGCCGCCAAGAAGAACGTGCGCGTGCTCGAATGCGGCCAGTGGCCGGCCGAACCGGGCAAGCGCTTGGACTTCAAGCGCGTCAATGGTGGTTTATTGGTGCAGGAAGCCGACCTCGCGCTCACGAATGAAATCAAGGTCGTCACCAAGCGCGTGCCCACTGAAGAAGAAATGCGCGACCTGCTGTTCGCCTGGCGCGTCGCCAAGTACGTCAAGTCCAACGCCATCGTCTACGCCAAGGACAGCATGACCATCGGCGTCGGTGCAGGCCAGATGAGCCGCGTCAACTCGGCCCGCATCGCTGCGATCAAAGCGGAACACGCCGGTCTTGTGGTACCCGGTTCGGTGATGGCGTCCGACGCCTTCTTCCCGTTCCGCGACGGTATCGACAACGCCGCCCAGGCCGGCATCAAGGCCGTGATCCAGCCCGGCGGCTCGATGCGCGATGAGGAAGTCGTCGGCGCCGCCGACGAGCACGGCATGGCCATGGTGTTCACCGGGATGCGGCATTTCCGTCACTAATTTCCAATTAACCACAGAGGCACAGAGACACAGAGAAATGAAAAAGCACTTCTCGGTTTTCTCGGTGCCTC